>MHBU01000013.1:19289-59086 GCA_001803395.1 Methylotenera sp. RIFCSPLOWO2_02_FULL_45_14
AATATGCTGGATGGGCATTGAGTCATGAAAAGTTCTTTTCGCTGGGTTCTGGTCCTGCACGTGCATTGGCGCAGCGTGAAGATTTATTCAAAGAGTTAAATTATCAGGATGCTGCTGCCAGCACTTGCATGGTGTTAGAAACCGACAAAGTGCCGCCTGTGCCAGTGATTGAAAAAATACTGCGTGACACAAAAATAGCACCAGAAAACTTGACGATTATTTTAACGCCAACGTCTAGTATTGCAGGCGTGGTGCAAATTGTGGGGCGAGTGCTTGAAGTTGCCTTACATAAAGCGCATACCTTACATTTTCCGCTGCAACATATTGTGAGCGGAACGGGTTTGGCTGTGTTGCCGCCCGTTTCTAAAGATTTCATGACGGGTATGGGGCGTACCAATGATGCGATTTTGTTTGGGGGACAGGTGACTTTACAGGTAACGGGCGACGATGCTGCGGCTTCTCACTTGGCTTCTAATTTGCCAAGTAGCGCTTCTAAAGATTATGGCAGAACATTTGCGGAGGTATTTAAATCTGTGAATATGGATTTTTATAAAATTGACCCAATGCTATTTAGCCCAGCTAAAGTGACCGTGACTAATGTAGACACTGGCAGCGTATTTGAGGCTGGACAACTTAATGCCGATCTCATTGATTTGTCGTTTTGTTAATTCAGGCTGAATGAGTTTTTAGAAGTTTCTGCTACGTGAAAATTCCTATTTTTACAGATGAGGCTGGTTGGCAAGGCAAGCAGCTCAAGCTTGCCTTTGCCAAACGCGATGTTGAAACCGTGTTTGTATCATTGCCAGAGTGTGTCATCGACTTGGCGCAACAGCAGCCGCAAATTCATATTCCACATTTTGATCATGCAACGCCATCAGCAGCTTTTGTGCGAGGGGTGGCTGGCGGCACGTTACCGCAAGTGATTACGCGTTTAAATGTGCTGCACATGCTCAGCATGCAAGGTGTACGGATTTATAACGATGTCAAAGCCATTGAACGCACTGTTGATAAAGCGATGACCAGCTTTTTGTTACGGACGCATGATGTGGCAACGCCTGCTACCTGGGTATGTGAGTCTAGGTTGCACGCCGAGCTAATTCGCCAAATTGCCTTGGACAATCATCAGCAATTAGTCATGAAGCCACTGTTTGGTTCGCAAGGGCAGGGCGTGCGTAAACTATTAAGCCATGAAGCGTTGCCCGTGCCTATGCAGCAGTTTGTTGATGGTGTGTATTATTTACAGCAGTTAATTGAAACCGCTGATGTATCGCATGATTACCGCGTATTTGTGATTGGCGATAAAGTCATTGCTGCAATGAAACGTACGGGTGCTAGCTGGGTAAACAATGTGGCGGCTGGTGGGCGTTGTGAGGCTGTGCAGCCAAATGCTGCCATGGTGCAACTTGCTTTGCAGGCAGCCAAGGCGGTGGATATTGATTACTGCGGCGTGGATATTATTCAGGCGGTAAGTGGCGAATATTACGTGTTAGAAGTGAACAGCATTCCCGCATGGCGTGGTCTGCAGGCAGTGACGGACTTTAATATCGCCGAATTGTTGGTCGATGACTTTTTAAACAAAATTTCACTGGTTAAATCATGATACTTAAAAAATACACACCAGAGCAGTTAGCTAAAGCCTACAAAACCGCTTGTATGGCTGAATTGCAAGCCTTAAAGCCAGGTAATGTGCATGTGTTTGCTGATGGCCACGGCATGACCATTCATGACTTTATCAAAAGCGCAGATGTTTCAGCCGATGTTATAGCGCAGCCAGATTTGACTGTGGGCGAGCGTATTTTGTACACGGTTGAGGCGACGCAGCAAGCGGTTGGTCAAAACACGAATTTAGGTGTGCTATTGTTATGTGCGCCATTGATTCATGCTGTTTTACATACCAACAATGAGCAAACGCTACAACAAAGCTTGAGTCATACGCTAGCCCAGCTAAGTATTGACGATGCCAAATTAGTCACAAAAGCGATTTTATTGGCAAGCCCTGCTGGTTTGGGCGGGTCAGACGTGCATGATGTACATCATGTACCCAATGTTACTTTGCTGGAAATGATGCGCTCAGCGCAAGATAAAGATCGAATTGCGTGGCAATATGCAAATGCTTATCAAGATGTTGTAGCATTTGGTGTAGCGCGTTATGCAGAGGCGATGGCGAAATGGCAAAATTCAGCATGGGCGACAGCTGCTTTGTATCTTGGTTTTTTAACGCGTAATTCTGATACACATATCAAACGAAAATATGGTGAAGCATTAGCTGTTAAGGTAATGCAAGAAGCGCAAAGATTTGAGGCGGAATATTGGGTAACGGATAATCCTAAACTAGTTCAGAAAGGTCTGCTAGCGTGGGATGCCTCTCTGAAGCAACGTGGGTTGAACCCAGGCACTAGTGCAGATTTAACGGTGGCTACGTTGTTGGTATCCTGTTTAGATTAAGATCTATAATGCGCAACTGTAGTGCCCTCGTTTGTTAAAAGCAACATCATGGTAGTGTCGCTGTGCAAAGTGAGTTAGGTAAAGGAGCTGTGTTTGTTGTTTTATTGCCACTAGAACATCGCAGAGGGAATAACCTGGTAAAAACGACAGAAGAGTGGATGTAAAGGCTTCATTTAACGACACTGTGTAGATTTTAAGATATAATCTTGCACTTGATTTTGTAACAGACTTTATGTATTCAAATAATTTTTAGGAGGCATGCAATGGCTACTTTATTAGAGCAATTAAAAACCATGACCACAATTGTGGCAGATACAGGTGATGTAGAGGCTATTAAAGCCGTTAAGCCTTATGACGCAACAACAAACCCATCATTATTGCTAAAAGCAAGTCAATTGCCACAATACGCATCATTGATTGATGAAGCAATTGCTTATGCTAAAGCTCAAGGCGGTACTAAAGCGCAACAAGTTGATCACGCTGCAGATAAATTGGCTGTGTTGATTGGTTTGGAAATCGTTAAAGAAGTACCAGGCCGCATTTCAACTGAAGTTGACGCACGTCTATCTTTCAATGTTGATGCAATGGTCGCTAAAGGCCGCACCATTATTAAACTTTACCAAGATGCAGGCGTGGACAAAAGCCGTGTATTGGTTAAGTTAGCTTCAACTTGGGAGGGCATTAAAGCAGGTGAAATTCTTGAAAAAGAAGGCATCAACTGTAACTTAACGCTTTTATTCGGTTTTGGCCAAGCGCGCGCTTGTGCTGAAGCAGGCGTATTCTTGATCTCTCCATTCGTTGGTCGTATCTTAGACTGGTACAAAGCGAAAACTGGTGAAACTTACACTTCAGAAACTGACCCAGGCGTGCTATCTGTACGTAAAATCTACGCATACTACAAAGAACATGGCTACAAAACAGTGGTAATGGGTGCTTCATTCCGTAATATTGGTGAAGTGACTGCGCTAGCTGGTTGCGATCGCCTAACCATTGCACCAAACTTGTTGCAAGAGTTAGAAGCCACACAAGGTGATTTGCCACGCTTATTAGTTGACGGTGGCGCTAAAACAGCCGCGCCAGCTAAATTAACTGAAAGCGAATTCCGCTTTGCATTGAACGAAGATGCAATGGCTACTGAGAAATTAGCTGAAGGCATTCGTGGCTTTGTGGTTGATCAAAACAAACTTGAAGCTGCTTTAAGCGCAAAACTATAAGCGTTTAACGCGAATGATTTGTAATTAAAGTGTAATCAAGTCGCTTTAGAATTGACATAAACAGGCTGGGCATTTACTATAAGTGTCCAGTTTTTATAGGGCTAAATTTTTAGCACTTATGAATTTGAAATTGTGAAATTTTGATTACGTATTTGAATTATTGCGGCTTCGAATAATTCAGCTGTGATTTAAGTTTCATACAAATAGGCAATAAAACTGCAATATCTTAACAACTATTTACCGGAGAACACCATGGCATTAACCCAAATGGCATTAGATTCATTAGATTTTGACGCAACAGTTGCTTTAGCAACAGCAGTAGCTCCACACGTGGACATTCTTGAAATTGGTACACCATGCATTAAGCATAACGGTATTAAATTACTTGAAGTTTTACGTGCTAAATTCCCAAACAACAAAATCTTAGTTGACTTGAAAACAGCTGATGCTGGTTTTTACGAAGCTGAGCCATTCTTCAAAGCTGGTGCTGACATCGTTACTGTATTAGGTATCTCTGATATCGGTACAATCAAAGGTGTAATCGACGTTGCTAACAAATACGGCAAAAAAGCACAAGTTGACTTGATCAACGTTGCTGACAAAGCTGCTGTGACTAAAGCAGTTGCTGCTGCTGGCGCGCACATCATTGGCGTTCACACTGGTTTGGATCAACAAGCTGCTGGCCAAACACCATTTGCTGACTTAGCATTGGTTGCTGGTTTGAACTTAGGCGTTGAAATTTCAGTTGCTGGTGGCGTTAAAGCTGCAACAGCTGCTCAAGTACGTGACGCTGGCGCAACTATCATTGTTGCTGGTGCTGCAATCTACGGCGCTGCTGACCCAGCTGCTGCTGCTGCTGAAATCACAGCTATTGCTCACGCTTAAGTTAAGCCTTGGTTTTAATTAACCAAGTCCAATAAGAAATTATTGAGATGAGTAATTAGAAAAATCCTGACTCAGCAATGGGTCGGGATTTTTTTTGATATTAAGCATTAACTAAAACTATTGAATAGATAAGGACATATCATGAGTAGTCAAAAATTGATTTTAGATAGATTAACCACTATTTTGTCAGAAACAGATAATAGCAACACTGCTAAGTTGCTAAAGTTGGTTGATGAAGCTGGCCGTATCTTTATTGGCGGCGCTGGTCGCTCTTTACTGGTGTCTCGCTTCTTTGCGATGCGCTTAGTGCACGCTGGTTACAACGTGAGCATGATTGGTGAAGTGGTCACCCCTGCAATTAAAGCAGGCGACTTATTGATTTTAGTTTCAGGCTCTGGCGGCACAGAAACATTGTTGCCATTTGTTAAAAAAGCAAAATCAGTCGGTGCAAAATTAGCGGTGATTTCAATGAAGAAATCTTCACTAATGGCTGATGCGGCTGATTTGACGGTTCAAATTGGTAATGATAATAGCTTCCCGCTGACAAAAGGTATGCCGATGGGTAGCCAATTTGAGCTTTCAACGTTGGTATTCTTAGAGGCAGCGATTGCTGATTTGATTGCAGCTAAAGGCTTAACTGAAGAAGGCATGCGCGCTATCCATGCTAATTTGGAATAACGCGAATTTGGAGTAATTTCCAGTTGAATCAATGGGGTTAGGGAATCAAATCGACTAGCCCCATTGATTTACACGTATCGCACATCAATCACTTCAAAACGCTCTTCACCCTTGGGGGTAGTGGTACGCACTGTATCTCCCACGGCTTTACCCAGCATGGATTTTGCTAAAGGCGAGACCCAGCTAATGTAGCCTTTGCCAGGCTCAAGCTCGTCTTTACCCACAATGCGATACACATGCTCGGTTTCATCATCCAGATTAAACAAAGTGACCCAGGCGCCAAAATAGATTTTTTCTAAATGTTGTTGGGCGCTTGCATCAACAATCTCGGCTAAATCCATGCGATGCATTAAATGACGACAGCGGCTATCAATTTGCCTTAAACGGCGCTTTCCGTAAATGTAATCGCCATTTTCGCTTCTATCACCATTACTAGCTGCCCACGAAACCGTACGTACAACTTCTGGACGCTCTATTTTGTAAAGCTGATGAAACTCCGCCTTGAGTGCGGCAAAGCCGTCTGGTGTGATGTAGTTTTTTTCGTCGGTAGCTGCCATGATGGTTTGGCAATCTTATTGTTTGTCTAGTAACTGTACGTCATGTACAAAATAACTGGTTTCGCCGAAACAGCTGGTTGGCACGCCTTTGTGTTCTTCGTAAACTAAACGTACACGTTGCCCTACGGTGGCATCAATTTTTTTCGCTACGTTTTTATCGCGAACTGTGAAAAAGAACTTCTCTGCTTGCGTGCCAGGCATAGAGACCAATATTAATTCACCTTCATAAGTTTTACATACCCAACCTTTTTGCGACAGTTTTTGTACATAGCCAGCGCGCTCGCCAGATGAATAAACCCAAGTGAGTGCTACCCAAATGTAGAGCGAAAATAGCGCTACTGAAATTGCCAGCAATAACATGAAGTATTTAAGAAACTTTTTAAGTTGTGACAGCATGGCGTTCCTTGAGGCTTGAACCTTGGTTTAATTTTGGTGAATACTTGTATTTTATTTGTCTAACGTCGATTAGGCTATAGAATTGTGAAATGTCTCTCAACTCGCTAATTATTTGCCCGTCTGCGCGTCTTGCACGCAGTATTCAAGCCGACATTGCCCGCCAACATTTACAAGAGGGACGTACGCAATGGCGTAGTCCAGCAGTACAAACACTTGCGCAATGGTTAGAGTGTATCATCGAAGCCGGTTTGCTTAACGGTGAAATCCCCATGCAAACACCACCTTATGCGTTAAGTGCGTTTAACGAACAATTATTGTGGGAAGAAGTCATTACGCAATCACTCAAAAAAAATGCATTTGGTGAGTTGTTTGACGTGTCTGGTTTGGCAAGGGCTGCGATGGAGGCAAATAGTTACATGGTTGCGTGGAATTTGCATATTCCACGTGAACTTGCAGCTGAAGAATCACGCCAGTTTATACAATGGCAATGGGCATTTGGGCAACGCTGCCTGCAGTTAAACGTGCTTGAGAATGTGCGTTTCATGGATTGGCAGCTAGATTGCATCGCGCAAAGCGTAACTAAGTTGCCTGCCCAAATTGCATTTGCAGGTTTTGACCAAACTGCACCACAAGAAAAACGTCTGCGTGAGGTGTTGCTGGCACGTGGTGTACAGGTGGTGGATTACGACACTACCTGTTTAGAAGCCGCGCAAACACTGCATGTCAGCTTGGAAAACCAAGCGGCAGAATGTCGTGCTGCCGTGGCGTGGGCACAGCAAGTGTTAGATAAAAATCCAAACGCAAAGCTTGCAATTGTCTCGCCACGATTAAGTGATATTAGAAACCAGTTGGCTGATTTGCTTGATGACAGTTTCTACCCTGCCAGCGTGCGCCCTAGCTTGGCAGAGATGCCGCGCCATTATAATTTCTCACTGGGTACACCGTTAGCTCAGCAACCTATTATTCAGGCGGCCTTGAACCTGATTCGCCTATTGAGCGCGTATCAATTACAACAAGCGGATGTATCGCATGTTTTGTTATCACCATTTTGGTCAGCAAGTACAAAAGAGGCCGATGCACGCGCCATGCTTGATGCTAAAATGCGCGAAAAGCTGCCTATGCAATTTACCTTGCAACGCTTTATAGAATTTGCAGGGCAACAGCATGATAATGGTTTGGGCATTTCTGGTTTATTGGTACATTTGCGTGCGGCTTCTGCCGTTTCAACCAAAAAGGCAGCGCCCTCTCTGTGGGCACAAACCTTAACCAATTTGCTTACAGCCCTTAATTGGCCTGGTGAGCGCAATATCAGCAGCCTTGAATATCAAGCCGTTAACGCATGGCAAAAAGCCTTGCAACAACTGGCTAAATTAGAGGTGCTCGGCAAAAATTTAGCGATGGCTGAAGCTGTGCACTTGATACAGAAAATCTGTACCGAACAAGTATTTCAGGCAGAA
This sequence comes from Methylotenera sp. RIFCSPLOWO2_02_FULL_45_14, assembly GCA_001803395.1. GTDB lineage: Bacteria > Pseudomonadota > Gammaproteobacteria > Burkholderiales > Methylophilaceae > Methylotenera. Next base: position 26,922 of record MHBU01000013.1, read on the forward strand.
ACCGAGCATGAACCTGCCATACAGATTCTAGGCATTATGGAGGCGTTGAGCGCACCCGTGGATGCTATTTGGTGTATGCACATGAACGACCACATTTGGCCGCCGCCTGCGCGTCCTAATCCGTTATTGCCTGCATTTATTCAGCGCGCTGCCGTATTGCCCAATGCCGATAACGGCGTGCAAGCGGCATTTGCCGCGACCATACAGCAACGTTTATTACATTCTGCAAAGAACATTATCTTTTCTAGCAGTAAAACAGAGGGTGAAAGCCAGCTCCGCGCTTCGCCACTCATGAAAGACATGTCGATTATTACAACTGAAATACTACTCGCAGAAACCTTAGCCGAACAGCTAAGCCATGCTGGCAATACAGATTTAACCATGATTGATGATCACATTGCACCAATTGTGCAAGTTGGAGATCACGTTTCAGGCGGTACAGGATTACTTAAAGCACAAGCCATTTGCCCTGCATGGGCGTTTTACCAGTATCGGCTAGGTGCAAAAGCGCTTAAAACGCCCACTAGCGGTTTGGATAGCATGGAGCGTGGTTCATTGGTACATGATGTATTAGAACGCTTTTGGCGTAAACGGCACTTTGCCGATTTGCGCGATATGAACGAAGTGGATTTATCACAAGCGCTGATTGCAGCCATCCAAAGCACGCTACAAGCTTTTGCTGCTGAAAGTAATGTTGCTTCAGCTACGGTGTTAGCACTTGAACATGAACGGCTAAGCAAACTGATTGGCGACTGGTTGCAGTTTGAAAAAGCGCGTGGCATTGCGTTTAACATAGTCGCTTGCGAGGCGGAGAAACAGGTGCAGATCTGTGGCATAGAAGTTACGCTTAAAATTGACAGGATTCACCAGCTTGAGAGCGGCGGACTGGTGTTTGTTGACTATAAAACGGGGCAGATTCCAAAAACAAAAAGTTGGGGAGAAGACCGCATTACCGAACCACAGTTGCCAATTTACGCAGCTTTTTATGCGGAAGACGTCGCGCAGGTTGCAGGCGTTTATTTCGGCATGGTGAAAATTGCAGAGCATGCTTTTTCAGGTGTGGGAGAGGAGAACTTTGAGGCAGAACAAGATAAACGCAAACCTGCTTTCACCAAAGCTTTTATTGATTGGCAGCACCTGCTAATGCACTGGAAAACCAGTATTGAAGCGATTGCGCAAGAGATTAAAGCAGGAGAATCTGCGGTGCGGTTTAGTGATGAAAATGAGTTGGTGTATTGCGAAGTGACGCCGTTGTTGCGATTGCCTGAGCGTAAGTTGCAGTTTGAGCGGTTTCAAGGGGAGGAGGCATGACTACTCAGCACTCCCTCAACCTAGAGGCTGATGAAAAAAACCGTTCACGCGCCCTTGATTTAATTTCGTTTATTGTTGAAGCGCCTGCTGGTGCGGGTAAAACTGAACTGCTCACACAGCGTTATTTAAAGTTACTACAAACCGTTAACGCACCTGAAGAAATTATCGCGATTACTTTTACCAACAAGGCAGCGGCGGAAATGCGCTTACGCATTTTGGATAGTTTGATGAGGGCTGCGAATCAAGATAAACCCACCGAGCCGCATAAGAAAATCACATACGATTTGAGCTTGCAAGCCTTGCAGCACGGACAATCCAAAGAGTGGCAGCTGATTGAAAACCCGGCACGTTTGCGAATTTTTACCATTGATAGCCTATGCGCGCACTTAGCGCGGCAAATGCCGCTCATGAGCCGATTTGGGTCGCAGCCGCGCGTGACCGATGACGCTGGCGCGCTGTACGCGCAAGCGGCCGAGCAAACGCTAGCTTTGTTAGAAGATGCCACACATTGCGATGTGGTAAAAGACGCGTTGCGTTATGTGGATAATGACGCCAATCAGCTCAAGAATTTGCTGATTAAAATGTTGGAAAAGCGTGACCAGTGGTTGCATCATGCGCAATACGAGGTTGATGCTCAACAATTGCAACATACTTTGCGTTGTTTGGTAGGACAGGAGCTTGCAGCCATTGCTTTAGTTTTTAATTCGCGCATTCAATATGAGTTAATGCCGTTAGCAAGATTTGCCGCAAGTCAGTTGCCATGTGAACACCCAATTGCCTTGTTAAGAGATTGGGATGCCACATTGCCAACACATGCTGATGCATTGCCAATGTGGCTAGCAGTACGTGAGCTTGTTCTCACCAAAGACGATAACATTCGGGCTAAAGTTGATAAAAACACTGGTTTTCCAGCGGATTGTAAAGATGAGAAAGCTAGCTTCAATGCATTTTTGGCATCACTAGAGACAGATGGTGATTTTGCGAAATCTTTAGCTAAAACCAGAACATTGCCTGCTGTTTCCACCAATCAGGAAGGCTGGCAAATAATCACTACGCTTTCCAAGTTGCTCAACTTGGCAGTTGCTGAATTATGGCTGGTGTTTCAGCGTGCAGGTGAGGTTGATTTTGTGGAGATTGCCTATCGTGCAACGCGTGCGTTATCAGATAACTTTGGTGAACCCACCGAGCTGGCATTGAAACTGGATTATCAAATTCAGCATTTGCTAGTGGATGAGTTTCAGGATACCAGCCCCAGTCAAATTAAACTATTGGAGCAGCTCACTTTAGGCTGGCAAGCGGGTGATGGGCGCACATTGTTTACCGTGGGTGATCCCATGCAATCAATTTACCGTTTTCGTAAAGCCAATGTTGGGCTGTTTATTGAGGCGGCTAACCATGGTATCGGTGATATAAAATTAGAGAAATTACAGCTTTACCGTAATAACCGTTCATGTCCGGCGGTAGTCGATTGGATTAACCAGACGTTTGCACCTATTTTCCCTGCAAGTGATGCCGTAACGCAAGGTGCAATTCACTACCGCCCGTTTATTGCGACTAAGCCTGATGCGATTCAAGCCGGGGTTGAAGTGCATCCTATTGTGAGTTTGGCCGATGAATCATCAGCCCTTGCAAGTCAGCGTGAAGCCGATGCGGTGATACAAATTATTCTACGCGAACGCGCCGCAAACCCCAATAAAAAAATTGCGGTGTTAGTCCGTGCTAAAAAGCACTTGGCGCCACTGGTGATGAAGTTGCGTCGCCACCACCTTGAAATCGCTTTTCAGGCGGTTGAGATTGAGGCGCTTGAGGGACGCCAGATTGTGCAGGATTTGCTCTCGCTCACGCATGCGCTGCACCATCTAGCGAACCGTGTGCATTGGCTTAGTATATTGCGCGCGCCCTGGTGTGGTTTAACCTTGAATGATTTGCATGCCTTGGCAGGGCAGAATCACCACAGCAGCGTTTGGTCGCTAATGCAAAATGATGAAATTGTGAATGGTTTATCTGCTGATGGGCAAATGCGTTTGCGCCATGTACGTGAGATTTTTGCTGAGGCCTTTGCTACACAGGGGCGCATGAATGTGAGCCGCTGGGTGCGCGGCGTGTGGCTCATGTTAAACGGCACTGCTTGCCTGTGGGAGCAATCTGACGTGATTGATGTACAGGCATTTTTTGCGTGCCTGGATGCCCTCGACCGCAGCAATCAGTTTTCACCCGAGCGCATGCAAACCGAAATTACCAAATTGTTTGCCACGCCTGATAGCCATGGTGAGTATTTGCAAATGATGACGATACATAAATCTAAAGGGCTGGAATTTGATACAGTTATTTTGCCTGGGCTGGGGGCAAGCATAGGCGGTAATCATGGCGATAAACCGATTGTATTGTGGGAGGAAATCTTCGTAAATGCGCATTCTGAAGATGCGCATCATGTCGATACGCAATATGAACTACTAGCCGCGCCGTTTATCCCCAAAGGTTCGCGCGATAAAGACAAAGTCACCGCCTATGATTATTTAGAATCACGCGAAAAAGCACGCGACGCAAACGAAGATGCAAGAGTGCTGTATGTAGCCGCCACTCGTGCAGAGCGACAACTGCACCTGGTGGGCATTGCTAACCAAAATGCAAAAGGTGAAATTAACCCAACAAAAAATACTTATTTAGACTTGCTATGGCCCATGGTGTCAGCTGTGTATGAATCAGCAGAGCCACTTCAACAACAAGCTGATACAGAAGATAACCTTGCCAATTTCACACCACGTTTGGTGCGCCTAAAACAGCTACAAGTACCTGCGGTATTGCAAGCAAAACATGCCGTAGCAGCGACTTCGCAAAATAACTTTGCAGGTCAGCAAAGCCTGGTACCGAGCCTGGAAGCTGATATTGGTACTTTGGCACATCGATATATGGAAATTATCGCGCAGCAAGGTTTAGAAGCTTGGTCGCCAGCGCGTATTGCATCACTCAAACCCGCCATGCAGTACTGGCTGCGCCAACGTGGGCATGCAGAAACAATAGCGATGGATGCAAGCCGGCAAGTGCAAAACTTGCTCAAAGTTACCTTGGAAAGCGAAGATGGCCAATGGCTACTTAAGCCACGCGGTGAGGCGGAGCTAGCCATTACGACTTTGAAAAATGGCGAAGTTAAAAACTACATTGTTGACCGTACCTTTATTGAAGATAATACGCGCTGGATTATTGACTATAAAACGATAGACTTAGCACTGGATTTACCTGCAAGCACGTTAAAAAATACCGCACAAAATTACCAAGAACAGCTGAAAAATTATGCAACTCTGTTTGCAGATGAAGGCAGACAGGTAAAATGCGCGGTGTTTTTTATGGCGAGAGGGAAGTTGGTGTTGTTAGATTGATTATGTTATAAAAAGCTACTGTCCACGCAATACACCAAACACACGAACAGGTTCAAGCTGTTGGTTTTTTTCGTGACTTTAGCTGTACTTGCCAGTTTACTGGCTTATTAGTAATACTTGCCTGCAAAGCGGGCTTGGTAGTACTTATCAGTTTATTCTGAGTACAGCTTATCAGTTTTTTCTGGTTTGTGTATTTTGTGGACAATAGCCGGTTGCACACCACTTTTGAAAGTTAAATAATAAATGAAAGTATTCTCACTAATGTATCAACGTGCCATGGTCTGGGCTCGGTTACCCAATGCGCCATGGTATTTGGGTGCACTGAGTTTTACTGAATCATCATTCTTCCCAATTCCGCCTGATGTAATGTTAGCCCCCATGAGTTTAGCAAACCCTGCACGCGCATGGCGATTTGCCTTGATTACCACAGTAGCCTCGGTGCTGGGCGGTTTATTGGGCTATTTTATTGGCGCATCATTGTTTGATATGATTGAACCGCACCTGAGAACCAGTAGTTACTGGGCATCATATCAAACTGCAGTGTTATGGTTTGAACAGTGGGGGTTTTGGGCAATATTTGTTGCAGGCTTTTCTCCGATTCCTTACAAAGTGTTCACCATTGCCGCAGGTTCGCTCTCGATGGCGTTGCTGCCGTTTACCATAGCCTCTGTCATTGGGCGTGGCATGCGCTTTTTTATGGTAGCAGGCTTAATGAAATGGGGCGGGGCGAAAATGGAGGCTTCGCTGCATAAATACGTGGATAGAATTGGTTGGGCAACGGTAGGTTTGGTGGCTATTGCGGTAATCGTTAAAACGTATGGGTAGCTTGTGTTTAAACCACACTTAACCGTCATTTAAGCATGATTTCAAATGCTTCTAGCGGTACTGGTTTGCTAAATAAATTGCCTTGAAACACTGGGCATCCATGAGCCTGCAAAAATGCACGTTGTGCTTCTGTTTCTACACCCTCAGCGATAATTTCCATGCCTAGATTGTTACCCATGCCAATAATGGTTTGTACGATAACGGCATCACTGGTTTTTACGCTGATATTACGGATAAATGACTGGTCAATTTTGAGTTGATCGAGCGGTAATTGCGTCAGATAAGCGAGTGATGACTGCCCTGTACCAAAATCATCCATAGAGAACCTAACGCCGACTTTCTGTAATTGATGCATTTTGTTGATGGTGTCTGTGATGTCATCAAGGACTAAACTTTCTGTGAGCTCTAGCTTGAGCTTATCAGGGTTGATTTTAGTTTGATGGATGACTTGAAGCACTTGCTCTACAAAGTCGGGCTGAAAAAACTGCCGCGCACTCACATTAACTGCCAACTGTAAATGTTGGGTAAGAAGGTTATTCTCCCATGCTTTAATTTGCTGGCAAGCAGTCTCTAACACCCACTGCCCGATAGGTAATATCAACCCGGTTTCTTCAGCCAATGGGACGAAATCATAGGGCGAAACTAGACCACGGTTAGGGTGTTGCCAGCGGAGGAGTACTTCTGCACCTGTAATTTGCCTATTGTGATAAACCTGAGGTTGAAAGTAGAGCTTAAACTGTTTTTCTTTAAGTGCGACGCGTAAATCTGCTTCTAAGGCAACGCGGGCGTTGATACTTGCCTGCATTTTGGGGTCGAAGAAGCGTAACGCATTGCGCCCAGATTTTTTAGCTTGATACATAGCGATATCGGCATGTTTTAGCAGGTCATCGAGCGATTGTTTGTGGTCGCTAAAAAGCGCTACGCCAATGCTGCAACCAATTTGATGCTCTTGTCCTGCCAGTTGGTAGGGCATATTGAGCGCGGCTAGGATTTTTTCACCAACATCTTCCGTTTGTGTGGCTGCTTCAGCGCCTTGCTCATTCAAGCCTTCAATCATGACTACAAACTCATCACCTCCCAAACGGGCAACGGTGTCACTTTCGCGTATGCAACTGGTCAAGCGAGTTGCGACTTGTTGCAATAGCACATCGCCTACATCGTGCCCAAGGGTGTCGTTAATAGTCTTGAAATGATCCAGATCAAGAAACAGCACTGCGCCGTCTTTATCATGTCTTGCACTATATAATAATGCGTGGTTGAGTCTATCAAGTAATAGTCGCCGATTGGGTAGGCCTGTCAGGTGATCATAGAATGCCAGGTTTTCAATCTCTGCAGCAGCGGCCTTGCTGGTAGTGATATCAGTTGCTGTGCCAACATAATTAGTGATTTCACTTGCTATATTTTTGACAGCCGTAATGGTGAGATGCTCTGGATAAAGCTCACCATTCTTGCGCCGGTTCCAAACTTCACCATTCCATGTCCCTGTGGCGTTAATGACATCCCACATGGTAGTAAAAAAAGTTTTGTCATGCCAACCAGAGTTGAGCATTTTTGGGTTATTGCCTATGGCTTCTGCCGCTGAATAGCCCGTGGTGTCGGTAAAGGCGTGATTCACGCGCAAAATCACTTTATTTGCATCGGTAATAATCATCGATTCTTGCGATTCAAATGCGACAGCAGCAATACGCAGTTCATTTTCTGCGAGCTTTTGTTGGGTGATGTCAACAAATGTCCAAAGTGATTCCCCAGTTTCTTTATTCAACTGCGCGCCGCTCATCCCTAGCCAAATTCGGCTACCATCTTTACGCACAAACTCGTGTTGGGCATGCCCAATGTTGTTGTTTTCTATATCAGCATAGATTGCCTCAACAGATTTATATTCATCTTCATTGATGTAGAATCTACGCGTTGGCACGCCTACCAGCTCACCAGGTGCGTAACCCAGCATGGTTTCAAAAGCGGTATTTGCCCAGATAATTTTGCGTTGTTTTAAGGCCAGTGCCCCAACTATCTGATTGCCCAAAATTGCCCGTTTTTCATTCAGAAGCTCATGTCGCACAGAAGTAATATCCTGAATGGTGCCATGCATTTGCAGGGGTAGCCCTTGTTTATCTAACACCAACCTACCGAGGCCACGAATATATCGCTCAGCATGGTCATTGGGGCGAATAACACGATATTCTTTATCGAAAGTCGGGCTTTTGGCAGCAAAACGTCGTCTGAGATAGTGTTTTGCTTTTGCACGATCTTCTGGATGAATCAGCGCGTCCCAGCTTTGCTCAGTACGCTCATAATTGTCATCTATACCAAGTATTTGATCGAGTATGTCCGAGCTTTTCCAGGTGCCGTTCTGGATATTGAAAACATAGCTACCAAGTCCCGCGATTTTATGTGATTCTTTTAGCGAGGCTTCACTTTCTTGTAGCGCTAATTCAGCTTGCTTACTTTCGGTGATGTCGCGTGCAATACCAAATAATCCAACAATTTCGCCATGCTCATTGTTTATCGGATATTTGCGGTTGTTAATCCAACCTTTACTGCCGTCTTGTAATAATGTTTCTTGTATGTCGTGTGCGACATTGAGCCCAGAAAACACAGCTTTTTCCAAGCTGTAATAAATGTCAGCATACTCTTCTAGAAATACATCGTAATCAGTCAGTCCAAGAAACTCAGTCCAGTGCTGGATAGATTCAGTGATTTTTACCAGTGCTTGGCTGGCACCTGTAAACACATGGTTACGGTCTTTAAAATAGATGTAGTCATCAGTGTTATCCATCATGGCTTTGAAGTTAGCCATCATGGATGGTTGGCTTTGAGGTTGCCACAGGCTTTTGGCGTCTTGCAATAACAGGTCAAGTATCAACACGTTATCAAGCATGACTTTGCTGTAATAACCTTTAATGCAGCGGATGCGACCATCCGCGTGCCTTAATCTAACATTAAAACTGCGTGAATTTGTGTTGGTTTCAGTAGAAAATAACGCAGCAGCAATGTCTTGGTCGTCCGTATGAAATCGACTTTGCAAACTTATCTTGCCTGTAACAAAATCATTCGCATTGAAGCCTAGCAGGGCATAGATACTTTCATCCACCGCCAATATAGCCATTGGGGCGGAAAGCGAGATGCGAATGTTAGCTTCTAGTAGGTGATGCATAAATGGTTAATGGCTGCTTTAATCAGTTTTAGATAAATTCTTTCAACAAGGCTTTGACGAAATCAGCTCTATGATTGATAGCTTCTAGCCCTACCGTGACTCTTAACTTGTCCGGCCCATTCATGCGGCATCTTCTATCGCGTTGCAACAGGTTAATTAGCTTCATTGGGTCGATATCAGCTTTGGGGTTAAATTGTAGTTGAATTGCAGTGTCACTGGCGTCAATTTTAATAATACCTAATGGTTTTGCCGCAATGCGCAGGCGGTGGCAGGCTATTAAGGCTTCACCTTGTTCTGGCAGCAACCCAAAACGGTCTATCAGTTCTTCTTGCAGATTATCTAAATCATCATCATCATTACAGTTGGCGAGGCGTTTGTAAATCACCAGGCGTTCATGCACATCAGGACAATAAGCATTAGTGAGCAGGGCGGGCGTATGTAAATTGATTTCTGTGGTGACGCTTAACGGTGCGTTTAAGTCAGGTTCTTTACCGGCTTTAAGTTGCTTAACCGCGTGGTTCAACATGTCAGAATACAAATGAAAGCCAATTTCCTGCATTTCGCCGCTTTGTGAATCACCTAGTAACTCACCTGCCCCACGAATTTCTAAATCATGCATGGCAAGATGAAAACCTGCACCGAGGTCTTCCATCAGTTGAATCGCATCCAGGCGTTTTTGTGCTTGTGGCGTGATTTTACGGTCAGGGTCGGTGAGCAGATAAGCGTAGGCTTGGTGATGTGAACGCCCAACACGGCCGCGTAACTGGTGCATTTGCGCTAAACCGAACATATCGGCTTTATTCATGATGATAGTGTTGGCGGTAGGAACATCAATCCCCGTTTCAATAATCGTGGTGCAAAGTAGCAGGTTGTAACGCTGATGGTAAAAATCACGCATCACATGTTCAAGCTCACGTTCGCGCAATTGCCCATGCGCCACGGCAATGCGTGCATCAGGCAGAATGCGCTCAAGTTTCTCGCGCATGGAGTGGATGGTGTCTACCTCGTTATGCAGAAAATACACTTGCCCACCGCGCTTGAATTCACGCATGGCAGCTTCGCGGATAATGCCCTCAGAGTAATCGGTATGGAATGTTTTAATGCTCAACCGTTTTTGTGGCGGCGTGGTAATGATTGAAAACTCGCGTAAGCCTTCCATTGCCATGCTTAAAGTACGTGGAATTGGCGTGGCGGTGAGTGTTAGTACATCGACTTCGGCACGTAGCGCTTTAAGTTGCTCTTTTTGACGCACGCCAAAACGGTGCTCTTCATCTAGCACCACTAAGCCCAGGTTTTTGAACTTCACATCTTTTTGAATCAAGCGATGCGTGCCGATAATGATGTCAATTTGCCCTGCTTCTAAACCTGCCAGTGCTTCTTTTTGTTCTTTGGCAGTTCTAAAGCGCGAGATTTCTGCAATTTTAATCGGCCATTCTGCAAAGCGATCTTTAAAGTTATTAAAATGCTGTTCCGCCAGCAGTGTGGTGGGTACCAGCACCGCCACTTGTCTGCCGCCCATCACCGCTACAAACGCGGCGCGTAGGGCAACTTCAGTTTTACCAAAGCCCACATCGCCACACACCAGCCTATCCATGGGGCGACCTGATTGCATGTCTTTGATGACGTTTTCAATGGCTTCCAGTTGGTCTGGCGTTTCTTCAAATGGAAAGCCTTCGCAAAAGGCTTCGTAATCATGCAGGCTAAGCGTAAAGGCATGACCACGGCGTGCGGCGCGCTGTGCGTAAAGATTGAGCAGTTCAGCCGCGGTGTCGCGAATTTGTTTGAGTGCTTTTTTCTTGGCTTTTTCCCAATTTCCACTCCCTAAGCGGTGAAGTGGTGCAGATTCTGGTGGCCCGCCTGAGTAACGTGAGATTAGAAATAATTGCGAAACCGGTACATATAGTTTGTCGTCGCCAAAGTATTCCAACAGTAAAAACTCAGTTTCACCTTCGCCAAAATCGAGGTTGATTAAGCCTTTATAGCGACCGACCCCGTGCTGCTCATGCACCACGGGGTCGTTAATACGTAGCTCAGATAAATCTTTGAGCATGCCTTCAGTGCTGCGCGCTTTTTCTTTTTCGCGGCGGCGCTGTTGGCGCACGGTAGCGGCGTAGAGTTCGGCTTCGGTAATGATGGCGATGGATTTCTGTGCGCTATCAGTGAGTGCTACGCCAGTATGTAGCGCACTAACACCTAGCATGACGTGCGCGTCACTCACTTGAAACTCTGCCCAAGTTTCGCAAATGCTCACATTGAGACCATGTTCAGCAAAAAGCTGTGTCATTGTTTCTCGGCGGCCCAGGCTTTCTGCCACAATTAAAATGCGCCCTTTAAACTGGCTGATAAAGTCGGTTAGTTTGTGTAAAGGTTTTTCTGCACGGCGTTCAATATCCAGCGCGGGCAGGTTGTTAGAGGTTGTATTGATGGTGAGCGCAAGCCGCGCGAATGCATGTGTTGCGCCGAAAAAATCTTCCGTTTTAATCAGTAATTTTTCGGGCACCAATAAAGGGCGTTCAGCATCGTGTGCCAGTGTGCGATAGCGTGATTGCGCCTCGCGCCAAAACTGTTGAGCGCTTTGATCTAAGTCGCCATGCAGGCAAAGCAGGCTATTGGCTGGCAGGTAATCGAGCAGGGTGGCTGTTTGTTCAAAAAATAGCGGAAAATACCACTCAATGCCGCCAGAGGCGACACCTTTACTCACATCTTTATAAATTTTTGCACGTTGGGGGTCGCCCTCGAATGCTTCACGGAATTGGCTACGAAATAGCGCAATACCGTTTTCATCTAATGGAAACTCACGCGCAGGCAATAGCCTGATTTCTGGCACCGGGTAAAGGCTACGCTGGGTATCCACATCAAAGGTGCGGATGGTTTCAATTTCATCATCAAACAAATCCAGGCGGTAGGGCAGTGCAGAGCCCATGGGGAACAAATCAACCAAACCGCCGCGCACACTGAATTCACCATGACTAATGACTTGCGTAACATGATGGTAGCCGGCTTCAGCACATTGGCGTCGCAGTGCTTCAAGGTCTAGCTTTTGCCCTTTTTTGAGCATAAAAGTATTGGCATTCAAATAGGCTTTGGGGCTTAGTCGAATGAGTGCCGTCGCTAATGGCACAATAATCACATCACAAGCGTTTTGCGCAATGTGGTACAAGGTAGTGAGGCGTTCTGAAATTAAGTCAGGGTGCGGCGAAAACTGGTCGTAAGGCAGCGTTTCCCAATCTGGCAATAAATGCACGCTTAAACTCGGTGCAAAGTAGGGGATTTCTTCTAACAGGCGTTGCGCATCAAAAGCATTGGCGCTGATAATCACTAATGGTTTGCTAGGTTTGTTTGCTTTGATTTGAGTGGCTAAGTTTGCGAGCGTAAAAGCATCTTCACCGCTGGTGTTCAGTGTTAAACGGCTGGCTAGACCAAGGCTTGGGATTGGCAGGGTTGTCTGCGTCATGTGTGTGGGTTATTGCAATGTGTAAGGGCAAGATTATAACGGTTGCAGCGCGCCAACCGTTATATATTACGGGATATTTTAAGCCGTACCGCCCACTGTTAGCGCATCAATTTTAAGGGTAGGCTGACCAACGCCCACAGGCACGCTTTGACCTTCTTTACCGCAAGTGCCTACGCCACTATCCAGTGACATATCGTTGCCTATCATGGAAACACGTTTCAGCACATCAGGCCCGTTACCTATCAGGGTTGCACCTTTGACCGGATACGTGATTTCCCCGTCTTCAATCATGTAGGCTTCAGCTGCACTGAATACAAACTTACCGCTGGTAATATCCACTTGCCCACCGCCAAAGTTGGCTGCGTACAAACCTTTTTTAACGGATTTAATGATTTCTTCTGGTGGCACCGTGCCGTTAAGCATGTAGGTATTGGTCATGCGCGGCATCGGAATGTGCGCGTAACTTTCACGGCGCGCGTTGCCTGTGATTGGCATGTTCATTAAACGTGCGTTGAGTGTATCTTGAATATAGCCACGTAAGATGCCATCTTCAATCAGCACAGTTCTATTGGTGGGGTTGCCTTCATCATCTATGCTAAGTGAGCCGCGGCGATCGGCAATGGTGCCATCATCCACAATGGTAATGCCGCGTGCGGCCACTTGCTGACCGATCATGTTGCTGAAAGCGGAGCTACCTTTACGGTTAAAGTCACCCTCTAAACCATGACCGATGGCCTCGTGTAATAAAATGCCAGGCCAGCCGGCACCTAATACTACCGTCATACTGCCTGCGGGGGCAGGGCGTGCATCCAGGTTAATAATGGCTTGATGCACGGCTTTTTGTGCGTAATCTTGTAACACTTCATCGGTAAAGTAGCTGTAGTCAAAACGCCCGCCACCGCCTGCTGAACCTTGCTCGCGGCGACCGTTACTTTCCGCAATCACGTTAATGCCAACGCGCACCAACGGGCGTACGTCGGCAGCCATTACGCCGTCGTGGCGTGCTACCAACACCACTTCATACTCGCCTGCAATCGATGCTGTTACCTGCGTAATGCGCGGGTCCAGTTTTCTGGCGATAGATTCTAAATGCTCTAGTAGCTTTACTTTTGCTTCAGCTGACATTGAGGCGATGGGGTCTTGCGGCAAATACAGTTGCTTTGGTTGTGCTGTAATAATTGATTTTGCCGTCTGCTCATTGCCCAAGCTGGCGATAGATTTCGTCGCTTTAGCTGCTTCTACCAGCGCTTCTAAGTTGATGTCATCAGAATAGGCAAATGCGGTTTTTTCACCGCTTACGGCGCGTACGCCTACGCCTTGGTCAATTGAGAAATTACCCGATTTTACTTGGCCTTCTTCAAGCCCCCAGCTTTCGCTGCGACTGTATTGAAAGTACAAATCAGCGTAATCGATTTGATGTGACATCATGTCGCTTAGTACATTCTGCAGCTTCGCAATGTCCAGGTTAGAAGGTGCTAACAGCGCCTCAGTTGCGGCATCAAAATGTGAGCCTTTGATGGGGCTTGAACTACTTGGAATTTCTTGGGTTTTCATGAGTTCAGTTTCAATAAAGTAATAGAGTGCAACACTATTTGTTGACAACCTTAATGGTACGATGTTTCAACGCAGGTAAGCTTTTTCTCAGGCTCTCTTGGTATTTGGGGTTCATCGTCGCCATTACAACCCCTGAGCCGCGTGGCAATCTATCAAGTATCACGCCCCATGGGTCAACAATCATACTATTGCCATGGGTTTCACGCCCCGAAATATGGTAACCGCCTTGCGCTGGGGCAATGACATAACTTAGGTTCTCAATGGCACGTGCGCGAATCAAGCTTTCCCAATGGGCTTTGCCTGTGGTGTCAGTAAATGCGGCGGGGATGATGATAATGTCCACTTCACCCATGGCGCGATAAAGTTCTGGAAAGCGTAAATCGTAACAAATAGACAAGCCAATTTTGCCAAAAGGCGACTCTACGACGACGACCTCACTGCCAGCTTCAATGGTTTTTTCTTCATAGTAATGTTCATTACCTAAATCTAAGCCAAACAAATGAATTTTGTCGTAGCGTGCGACCTGGCGGCCTTTGTCGTCATATACCAGGCAGCTGTTGCGTACCTTGTTAGGAAAATTACTCACTAGCGGAACTGAGCCGCCGATTAACCAGATTTTATGTTTCTTTGCAACTCTGCTTAAAAAGTCTTGAATTTGGCCTTTGCCTGCTTCTTCACGCACCGCCACTTTGTCGGTTTCTTTGAGTCCCATGATGGCAAAATACTCAGGCAATACGACTAACTTAGCCCCTTGATTCACTGCAATTTCAATCAGGCGTTCCGCCTCGCTCAAATTAGCGCCTACATAAGGGCCAGAGGCCATCTGAATGGCGGCCAATTTGATGATGTCTTTGTTGACTTCTTGTTTGCCAAGTTTAGCTTTGGTGGTTTTTAAGCGGGAAGTAATAGCCATGAGTAGTCCAAATAGTTTTTTTCTAATAAATAATATTTTCAACCTAAAACCCACTATCAGTCCACGAAACACACCAAAAACACGAAATAAAACAAGAAACTCAACTTAAACTTAAGTTGGTGATTAGTAATGCTATGTACGTTTGTGATGTTTTATGAACTTGTTCGTGTTTTTGGTGTGTTTCGTGGGCAAATATTTTTTTAAGGTTTAATTAAGTGGTGAAACATTGTTACTTTTATTGCTACCAGTAGATTTTACTTCTTGAGGGTTATCCCAAGTGCCAGTAATTTCATACTCAGAAGATGCTATTTTATTGAGTGGGTCTTTTAATATTTTTTGCGCTAAAAACGCTACGGCACCCACCAGTGGGCCGCCAGCCAGTGCTGCAAGTGAAATGCTATCACTAATGCGTGGCATCACTTTTACAAAAAGATGCTGTGTTTCTTTTTGTAAATTAGTTTCACCTTTGATCTTAACATCTGCCGCTGGGCCCGACATTGCAAAGTCATCACTGCGCATCACACCTTGCTCAATTTTAACGGTTGCATTTATTTTGTCAAAAGCAAAGCCATTGCTAAATAAATCTCTAAAGTCCAGTGTTAAGCGGCGCGGCAGACTCTGCAGGCTAAGCAGCCCTAGCAATCGGCCAACGCCTGGTTGCACTTGCAAAACTTGCCCCTTACGCACTTCAAATTGTAGCTCGCCATTTAAGCGTGCAGTATCAAATTGCCGTGGACTGCCTGGCCAATGCAGCCTACCCGTTAATTCACCTTCACCATCTTTAATGGTATCCGGGTAGCCAAACCTTTTAAGTGTTTTACCTAAGTCTTTAATGTCCCAGGTCAAATTTAGGTAGGTGTTGGGGCTTTTTACCCAATTATTCCATTGACCTTCACCGCTAATTATCCCCTCAGGGGTATTAAGTTTAAATTTTTGAATATTCCAGTTATCGTTTTGTGGATAAGCGATGAGTTCTAACGTGCCTAAATTTTTCTTATCTAATTCAAAGTTATCTGCAACGATATCAAGCGATGGGTAGTCTTGATCGAGCTTTACAAACTGCTTTAAATTGGCATTTAGGGTGTCACTCTCCAAATTGGTCGATATTTTATGCGGTGCGACATCTGGAATGGTTAGGTTGCTTAAACGTGCAATCAATTTACCGTTGTTCTGACTTTGCCACTGTATATCACCTGTAATTTCACGGCTTTGTATATTAGCTTGCAAGCCTTCTTTATTGGGCTTGTTGGTGATGGTGAGTTGGTTTAAACGTCTGTCAAAAATATCGAGCGCATTAATGTTAAGCGCGATTTTTTGAATAGGGAGTGTTGTTGCTGGTTTTGAAGTGTCTGTAAGGTCACGCAACACACCACGCCAGGCATCTGCGTCAAGATAGTCCAGGTTTCCAGTCACTTGAATCCCTTTGGGCTGGCGTGCTTCATTGTTAATTTCAGTGAAATTAACAGCATTACTATTCAAGTTAATGTTGGCGTAATCCAACTGCATTTTTCCGTTGCTTGCGGTACGCATTATTTTTGCGCCGATTTTGTTATCAATATTGATAATCAAGGTGTCGGTATTGGCGTCTTGTTTTTTATCTACACGCAGGCTAAATGGCTGACTAGCCGATTTATTGAGTGGTGCAGGCAGGTGAGAGGTGATACCGTTTAAATCAGAGCGTATGCCAATATTCACGCGAGGTTTTTGAATCAAAATATCGCCTACCCAATCAGTATTACCACTGATATATTGGTTGCCTTTAGCAAAATTTTGTTCTTTGAAAATTTGTTTAAGGCCTTCGTCGTTGAGTTTGCCTCTTACGGCTACACGGATAGATTTATCTTTGCCAGATATTAAATTAAAGGCCACTGGCGAGCTGAAAGTGGTGGCTTGGATATTTTTTGCAGCAAGACTGCTTTCGGTAAACTCTAATAAGCCATTGATGTTACTGAGCGTTGGGATGCTTTCACTCGCCATTGTGCCGTTAGTGATTTGATACAAGCCCTTATATTTAGCCGCCTCTATATCTTGCATCGGAATTTTTAAACCTAGATTAAGCTTACCTGCACCGCTGGTTTTCAGGTCGTCAGTAAAACCTTGCGTAACTTCACGTACCGGGCTTTTATTCACAAAGTTTATACCTTCATTCACGGTGCCTTGAATTTCAGATTCAATGTTGAGTATGGGGTAGTCGGCATCAAGTTGAGCAATCGTCGTTTTACTCTTAATGATTTGGTTACCAAGTATGCGTCCAGTATGCGCATTCAGCTCCATACGCTTGCCTTCAAACAGCATATTTAACCCCAGTTTTTCTATCACTGGCCAGCCAGTCCCATATTCTAAAACTGCATCGCTAATTTTAGCGCTGACTCTAAAAACCCCTTGTTTCGGATCTAAATTGTTTTTACTATCGACAAATGGAAAGTCGCCCAAACGACCTTTTACAGTCAGATTGATGTCTTCAGCACGCCCGGCCAAGATGGAAGTATCCAACCAATGCAGCGTGGTTTCACCGAGCATGATAGGGTAATAAAATGTTGCGAACTTCGCGTTGCCATTGCTAAATTTACCTTGTAAATTAAGATAGCCGCCGTTAATGCCATCCATCTTGTAATTGGCATCTACTACGCCAGATAGATGTGGGCTGCTAATACTAAGTTTACTGGCCTTAATCTCTGTAGTTTGGCCGCTTATGCCCCAAGATATTTCCCCACTTAACTTATCCGCAGGAATTGGTCCGCGCAGTATGCCTTTAATATCTAATTTGGCATTTTGCGAGTTTAGCTGTAAATGCCCATCTTTTTCATTCGCTTGTATTTCACCTGATAGATTAGTAAAGCCGGGTATTTTTTCATGTGCTTGAATACTTAAATGATTAAATTTGGCATCAATCTGGTATGCGGTTGTTTTATCGTTTTGCGCTTCCCAGTGCATCGTTACGTTATTAAGGTCGCCTTGTGAAGCCATACCAGTGATTTTTTGCACCATCACTTCGGGTAATGGCAGCTGTAATAGGGTGGGCTGAATAAGCGCTAAATCAAGATGTGGCACCTTGAAGTTAAGGGTTTGGTGACCTTGGTTGGTTTGAGCATAATCAGCATTGATATTTTGTAAATTCAACCCATTATTTGCAATAAGCGTCAGTTTATTAAGGCTCACTGAATGGCCAAAACTTGTTTTAGCCGTGCTTACTTCAGGCGTAATTGAAAAATTAAGTTTGTTTAAGTTTTTCCAGTCAATTTTCCCAGCCAGCTTACTCAGCGTTATTGGCGCTGCACTGGGTTTAAGTTGTAATTGCAGATTTTTAAGACTGACTTCACTCGTGATGGATTGCACCTGCTTACTTGAAAACTTAACGGTGACATCAGCGCTACCAATGCCTGATTGCAAATCGATTGGATAATCAAGCCAAGATTTAAAGGCGGCTAAATTGGCATCTTTGAGTTGTACGGTAATATTGCCGCGCCATGTTTCAATCTGGCTGACATCATTGCCATAGAAATTGCCGCTCATAAGAATTAGATTGTTGCTACCGGTAGAAGGCTGTGCACTCACTGTGAACAAATGATTTTTAATCACGCTTCTCCACGGCGGGCTAATAATCTCAATATTTAGATGATCCAAACTTAAAGCAGGGGCGCCACGCTTTTCATCTAGCCAGACGACTTTGGCGTTATTGATGATGAGTTTATTTTGTCTTAATAACCAGTTAGGTAAATCAGGTTTTGATTCACCCAGCATGCTGATGCCTGCAACAAAAATCTCACCGCTGGCAATGCGGCGAATAGTCAGCTCTGGTGCGTGGATGATGAGCTCAGCCAGACGCGGGTCAAGTAAGGGAATGCTGAGCCAGGACAAAGAAGTATCCGACTGCTTTAGCTGTAAAGCAGGGCGGTTTTGGGCGTCAAAAATAGTAATATTGCTGAGTGATAAATGCGGATTTATCCCTTGCCAATGGGCCTTGATGTTACCGATGACTACTTTTTGTTTGATGGCTTGGCTGGCAAACGCGGCAATGGTATCTTTGTATTGATTGATGTTGGGCATGAACCAAAAATGTAGGCTCAATGTAGCCACAAGTAAAATGACAATCACCACACTCGTGAGCCAGAGTGCTGCGCGGTAAACCCAAAGTAGAGATTTTTTGACCATTGATGTAGTAGGTTTTATTTTTAGTGTGTAAGTAGCTAACATTTTACTGCAATATCAATCAATACGATTGATATTCAAGGCATTGCATATGTAAAACTGGGTAAATTTAGATAATTAACGGTTGTAATAACTAAACAGATGTAAAGACTACTCTCTGAATCATTTAGAATAGCGGCTTTGGCGTATGAATAATGAGCTTTAGCTCATATATTCTACGGACAAGCCAAGCACTGGCTTATGGTTGATTTTAACCAATATTACTTTATTCAGATTGCTATTACTTGATTCAGTTTAAACAACTCACACTCACACGCGGTTCAAAAGTCCTCATTCAGGACGCATCCTTGCAGCTACACCCTGGACATAAAGTAGGTTTAACGGGTGCTAACGGCGCGGGTAAGTCATCCCTGTTTGCCTTGTTGCGTGGTGAGCTGCATCCTGAAAAAGGCGATTTAGAAATGCCTGCAGGTTGGGTGGTGGCACACGTGGCGCAAGAAACACCCGCTTTAGCCATGCCCGCTATCGAGTTTGTATTAGATGGCGATGCTGAGCTACGTGAAATTGAGGCTGAGTTGGTGTCGGCTGAAACTAACCATCAAGGCGAATTGATTGCTGAATTGCATCAGCGACTCACTGATATTGAGGGTTATAGTGCTAAAGCGCGCGCGGCTGAGTTATTAAGCGGCTTGGGTTTTAGCCAAGCCAATTTACAACAAGCCGTTTCTACGTTCTCTGGCGGTTGGCGCGTGCGCTTAAATTTAGCCCGTGCGCTAATGTGCCGTTCTGACTTGTTGTTGCTGGATGAACCGACTAATCACCTGGATTTAGATGCGGTTATTTGGCTAGAGGGCTGGTTGCAAAGCTATCGCGGTACGCTACTATTGATTTCGCACGATAGAGATTTTCTGGATGCGATTGTGAACCATATCGCCCATATTGAGCAACAAACCCTCACGCTTTACCGTGGTGGTTATTCTGATTTTGAGCGTCAACGCGCAGAAAAACTGGCCCTGCAACAAGCCATGTTTGAAAAACAGCAACGCAAAGTATCGCACCTGCAAAGTTATATCGACCGTTTTCGGGTGCAAGCCACCAAAGCGCGCCAAGCGCAAAGCCGCATTAAAGCACTCGAACGCATGGAAATGATTTCTGCCGCCCATGTGGATTCACAATTCAGCTTTGAGTTTAGACCGCCAATTGCTGCACCTGACCCCCTGTTGGTGCTGGATGGCATGAGCGTTGGTTACGGCGGTGTAGCGTTAATCAGCAACATTGAACTGACGATTCGGCCAGGTGAGCGCATTGGCTTATTGGGGAGGAACGGCGCAGGTAAAACTACGCTGATTAAATTGTTGGCGCATGAGTTAGAGCCGTTGTCTGGCAAGCGGGTAGAAGGCCGTGACCTCAACATTGGTTATTTTGCACAGCATCAGTTAGAGCAGTTGCGCCCTGATGAATCGCCCTTACAGCACATGATGAAATTAGACCCACAAACACGTGAGCAGGAACATTTAAATTACTTAGGCGGTTTTGATTTTAAAGGCGAGATGGCAAGGTCGCCATGCGCGAACTTTTCAGGCGGTGAAAAATCACGTTTAGCGTTGGCTTTGTTAATTTGGACACGCCCTAATTTGTTATTACTGGATGAGCCAACTAACCACCTGGACTTGGAAATGCGCCATGCGCTCACGCTGGCCTTGCAAGATTTTGAAGGCGGTGTGATATTGGTATCACATGACAGAGCCTTATTACGCGCTAGTTGTGATGAATTTATCTTGGTGGCAGATGGCAAAGCCGAACCGTTTGATAGTGATTTAGAAGGCTATAGCAGGTGGTTAAATGAGCAACGTTTAAAAGAAAAACAAGCGACGCAATCGGTACTTGAAAAGCCTAACAAAAACGACCGTGCGCTTAATAAAGCAGAACGCCAGGCGAGAATTACAGAGCGTCGCCCGTTGCTAAAAGAGTTAGAGCTTATAGAGCGCCACATGGCGCAATGGCACGAGGCTAAAAAAGCCTGCGACGAACGCTTAAATGATGGCGAGCTTTATACCGCAGCTGATAAAAGTGCATTGCAGCAATTACTAAAAACACAGGCTGAGTTTGCAGCAAAATTAGAAGCAGCTGAAGAGCGCTGGTTAACATTGCACGAGCTGTTAGAGGCAATACCAGTGCCAGACTAGTATCCCGTTCCCTGAGCTTGTCGAAGGGTGCGTGTGTTCCCTTCGACAAGCTCAGGGAAT
Source organism: Methylotenera sp. RIFCSPLOWO2_02_FULL_45_14 (assembly GCA_001803395.1). Lineage (GTDB taxonomy): Bacteria > Pseudomonadota > Gammaproteobacteria > Burkholderiales > Methylophilaceae > Methylotenera. Next base: position 47,905 of record MHBU01000013.1, read on the forward strand.
GGGTACTCAGGGAACGGTAGATATTAAGTAATAGCAAACCAGGTAAACATTTTTTATTCAAGTTCAAAAATTAGGATTTATGATGGAAACTCAATACTCACAACGCTTAAAACTCATGCATGCCTTATGTTTAGCATCAACTTTGCGTGATGATGAAGCAAAACCCAGCACCAATTTAGATGACTACGACCCCTTAAACGCGGCGGATTATCTAAGTTGTTATGTGACGTTCAAAGCCATTCAAGCCGCTGATCGTTCACCTTTAGCCGAGCGTCGCGATAATTTTGATATGCTGAGCGTGTATCAAGCCTACGCAATGTTGGCCTATGCGTTTTTTACCTCGCCACTAGTGCAAGAAGGCGTAACGCCAGACTTTCAAACCGTGCAAATTACCATTGCAAAAACATTATTTGCAGGCTTGCCAGAGGCTGAGCTCATTGAAATTATTGAATCAGGCTTTAGTAAATTTCAACTGATCGCCGACACAGACGCCGAGCATTGGACAGAGTTTAGAGAAAACTTGGATAAACTGGTGATTTCTTTTGTGATAGCAGGCACGGATGATGATAGCCCGTATGGCATAGAAGAAGTGCTGCCGATTTTTGGGCAATTGCTAAGCCAGTTGTGTGAGGCATTTGAGAGCGTTTAATTTTTAGGGTACCTTTAACCATAATCCTAGAAAAAGCAGTTGTCCGCTAAGGTTTTTTTCACTAGCTCATTTTGGTGCGTCTGATGGAATTGGCAGCTTATATCCAGGCGGTGGCGGGGGTGGTGGATAATGTCTATATCTGGGCGTATTGTAGGTTGGCTGCTGTTCAATGTGTCCTGATACCGGAACACGATGCCCTTTAGCATACATGCACTGGATATAGGCACCATCGTAGCGACGTTGAACCCCATATGAAGAGGCATTTGCTGCATCAATACCAATTAAACTGCCCATAAATAACCCGGTTGCAGCGCCAACACCAGCACCTTCGTCACCACCTGTCGCCGCACCTATTGCAGCGCCAAGTACAGTACCCACAATAGCACTTCCGGCAAAACTGTCACTGGCTGCCCGATTGGCTGTTGTACCACCAACCTGTTCATGGGCAAACTGTCTGCATGAATGATCATCATGTCTGAACTGGTTAAAGTTCTTGTTCGATCCAGGCAAGGCCATTGTGCTAGGACCATTGGGAACCGATGCACAAGCGGAAAGCAGCGATATGGCCGACACTATGGTAACTTTAAGTATGGATTTCATCATCTCTCTCCTGATCTATGGCTGTGGAGGAGGCGTTGGTTCAACTTTTTGCCACCCATTAGGACATTTTTTAATATAGGGATAATAACCTTCAGGCTTATCGCAGTAGTACCAGTAATAATCTTCAGGTACCGCAGGTGCCTCTTGCTGTTCTATGTAAACCGGGGGTTGTGCTGGTACTGGAGGGTAATACGAGTAGGGGTAGTAAGGATAATAAGGGTAATAGGACTGTGGGTAAAGTGGATAAGCATAAGGTACACCAAAATATAATCCAACCCCCACATGCCCATGACCGCCATGACCACGCCCACGATCTGCAAGTGCGGTGCCACTGATGGAAATCCCTATAAGCAACATAAGGCCACATAACAATTTCATATTTCTCATGGTTTTCTCCCTACAGTTAATCTACTTTCGGTTACTACAAATTCGACAGCAATAAGGGCTCAGAGTTTTTTAATTTTGTATATATTTATAGTGTAAGCATTAAACAGTAATTAGGTCGCTTCCAGGTAATACCATTTTTCATTGACGCGCATAAATTGGCTGATCTCATGCATTTTTTCAGCCTTGCTACCGATTTTATAGCGCGCTACAAACTCTACTTTTGCAGTAGTTTCGCCAGTAATCTCAGCATGTTTTACTTGCAAGCCTAACCATTTAACCGGCGGTTCTTCAGCAAGGTTCAGTGCTGTCGGGCGAGTATCGGGGTGCCATGTTGTTAGCAGATAACTTTCTAGCTCCAATACATAAGCGGTGTAGCGCGAACGCATCAATGCTTCGGCAGCCGGTGCTGGTACGCCTTGGTGATAGGGCCCGCAGCAAGCTGCGTAAGGTTTGCCGCTTTCACATGGGCAGTGCTCTAAAGTTGGTTTAGGCGATTTCACGCGTTTCTAAAAATTCTATCTCTGGGTAGCGTTCTTGTGCCAATTGCAGGTTAACGCGGTTAGGCGCTAAGTAAACATATTCATCCGCGCTATCGAGTGCCACGTTAAAGCCGTATTTATCGGCAATGGCTTTAAGGTCAGCATCTTTACCGCGTAGCCAGCGTGCGGTGTAACAGTCGTAAGGTTCAAACACCATATCCACGCTGTATTCATGCTCTAAACGGTGTGCGACGACTTCAAATTGCAGCATACCTACCGCGCCTAAAATCAGGTCGTTTGAAAGCAGTGGGCGGAATAATTGCGCTGCACCTTCTTCTGCCAGCTGTTTCAGGCCGATTTGCAATTGCTTCATTTTCATTGGGTTTTTAATGCGCGCACGGCGGAAAAACTCAGGGGCAAATGATGGAATGCCTGTGAATTTTAGTGCTTCGCCTTCGCTGAAGGTGTCGCCAACTTTAATCGTACCGTGGTTCGGGATGCCGATAATGTCGCCGGAATACGCTTCATCCATGGTGGTGCGATCTTGCGCCATAAAAGTAATGGCGTTGTTCACCGCCATTAGCTTGCCCGTGCTTACTTGTTTAATCTTCATGCCGCGTTCAAAACGGCCAGAACATACGCGCAAAAACGCAATGCGGTCGCGGTGTTTTGGGTCCATATTGGCTTGAATTTTAAACACAAAGCCTGAAAACTTAGGTTCATCTGGTGCAATTAAGCGGCTTGCCGTATTGCGTGCGAGCGGGGCAGGAGATAAGTCCACCACCGCATCCAGCAAAGACTGCACGCCAAAGTTGTTAATAGCCGAGCCAAAATACACCGGGGTTTGTTTGCCGTTTAAATAACGCACTTTATCAAAAGTGTGTGATGCACCGCGCACCAGCTCAATGTCTATGCGTAACTCATCCGCCACGTGACCCAGTAATTCATCCAGACGCGGATTGTCCAAGCCCTGAATGATTTCTGAAGTGCCTTTTTCAGCACGCGGATCAAAAAACGAAATAGTATCGGTATAGAGGTTATAAACCCCACGGAAGCTTTTGCCCATGCCAATCGGCCACGTCATCGGCGCGCATTCCATGCCTAACGTAGTTTCAATTTCATCCAGCAACTCAATGGGTGGGCGGCTTTCGCGGTCTAGTTTATTGATAAACGTGATAATCGGCGTATCGCGCATGCGGCATACGTTGAGCAGTTTGATGGTTTGCGCCTCTACGCCATTCACCGCATCAATCACCATCACGGCAGAATCCACTGCGGTTAGCGTGCGATAAGTATCTTCAGAAAAGTCATCATGGCCGGGGGTATCCAGCAGGTTAATCATGTGCTCACGGTATGGAAACTGCATGACGGAAGACGTAACAGAAATACCACGTTGCTTCTCAAGCTCCATCCAGTCTGACGTGGCATGGCGCGAGGCTTTACGGCCACGTACTTCACCCGCGACTTGAATAGCGCCACCAAACCATAACAGCTTTTCAGTGAGCGTGGTTTTACCCGCATCGGGGTGCGAAATAATGGCAAAGGTACGGCGACGGGTGATTTCTTCTTGCAGAGACATGTGCGGTAGATATTAAGGTAAAACGCCATTTTACCTTAAATGGGTAGCTCTAGTCGAACGACTGAGTGACAGACTAAGCTATCAAACCAGGAAAAATAGTTGTCCACGAAATGTTATAAGCAGGCATTTCGTGGACAACAGCTGTTTTTAAGATCAACCAATGATGGTAATGACAAGGTGGGTAAATATATCACCACTGCGCTCTTATTATTTTCGATGCCGCATGGCGATGCCAATTAACTCAATGGTTATTCCCAGCACTACCAGTACCGCGCCAGCCCATGCCTCGGTTGCTAAAAATATCAGTGCTGCGCCAACCAACACCAGCAGCACTGATAAAAATCGCCTGGCAGATTTATTTTTTAACATGAAAAGACCTAACGATGCCAGTGAACACGTACTGAACTTTCACCTGAAATATGATCCACTTTTAAATCGCCTTGATAAGCATGGCGCACAGCCTCACCAATACCGCGAGCAAGATGAGTGTCTGTTGTCGTCACCAGCATTGCACCATCCTTATTCTCTAGGGCTATAATACGTTTGAGCGGGTGTTCAGTGCGTTCGTGATCTGCGTGGTTTTGGATTAAGCGTCGGATGTCTTCGCTGTGGGTATTAAAAAATGGCCCATCCAAGGTGACAAAACCAGCCGGAAAATTGTCGTTGATACGATGGCAAGCGGGGCAGGCTTCGCGGTCTGCGCTGGCAGGGGCTTCGCTCCATTGCCAGCGCCCTGCATGGTACACGGCACCGCACTGCGGGCAGACGGTTGGCTCCGATAATTTACCTTTAGCCTTGTAGGCATCGACATCTTGTTCAAATAGTGGGCGATCATGGCTTACAGTTTGACCGCCTGATGGTTTTTTATTGATACTCATGGTATAAATCCTTTCGTTTTGGTTTTAATTTATCTCAGATTTTCCATTAGCCAAACCCCCGTTCGCCCTGAGCCCGTCGAAGGGCTATTTTCATGGTTCGACAAGGCTCTCCTGAGCAAAGTCGAAGGGCTCACCACGAACGGTTTTTTGTATCATTTTCACCTAATGGAAAATCTGGGTTTATTCGCATCGCATGCATTAAGGCCGTTTATTGGTTTCATTTTTCTGTTCACGACTTATCAATTTAGTCAGTGCACCAAACTCTTTTGCCAGTAATAACAATAAATCGTCCAGCGTAACAATGCCAAGCAATCCATCACTGCTATCAACAACCGGCAGTCGTCGGATTCCCTTGGTTGTCATGAGTTGAATGGCCTCAAAAATACCCGCGCTTTCTTTGATAACGGTGATATTAGCGGCCATAATGTCACCCGTGGTAATGACCCTGCAATCAAGCTCTGTTGCCACTAGCTCTATGACTATGTCACGGTCGGTGACCACACCCACAGGCACTGATTTTCCTTTGTGGTCTTCAATCACAACGACATCGCCTACATGATACTGGCGCATGAGCGTGGCCGCATGCAGCACAGTTGAGTCACGCCGCACAGTGATTACTTCACGATTACAAATTGCTCCGATTGTCATGATTATTTCCTTTTCTAGTTATTGCGTTAATAAACTTCAAAGTACTTCTAATCTATTGCATAGATATCTCGCCGTGTAAGCGGCAAGCTCGGCAATCCATTTTTTTTACGTTCAGCCAGAATCTGGTAAATACCTGTAGCGCCTTGTTCAAATTGTAAGGCACAGCCAGTCATATAAAGCCGCCAAACACGGTACGTGCGCTCACCTACCAAGCGCACTGCCTCTTCACGTTTTTCTTCAAGGCGATTTACCCAATGCCGCAGTGTGAGTGCATAGTGTGGACGTAAACCTTCCACATCAAATATCTCAAAATCTGCTTCTTCCATCCTGCGCTGGATATTGCTTACCGTATCTAACTCACCATCCGGGAAAACGTGGCGATTGATAAATTGTGTAGAAACACCTCGGTTCCAGTCTGGCGTATCGGAAGTAATGCCATGGTTGAGAAATAAACCGCCAGGTTTAAGCACCTGGTGCACCGTTGAAAAATAGCCGGCCAGATTTTTAAGACCAACATGTTCGAACATGCCGATACTGGATACTTTGTCATAGGTTTCGACAAGCGGAAGGTCGCGGTAGTCACGCAACTCAATCGTGACTTGGCCCTCTAACTGCTGCCTTTTCACTTCTGCACAGGCATATTCATACTGGTTACGGCTAAGCGTAATGCCATGGGCTTTGACGCCATAGTGCCTGGCAGCCCAGCACACGAGAGCTCCCCATCCGCAACCAATGTCAAGCAAGGTTTCATTAGCCTGCAAGCGCAATTTACGACAGATATAATCAAGCTTGTTGCACTGAGCGTTCTCTAAATCCTGTTCAGGCGTTTCAAAATAGGCACAGGAATAAACCATGCGTTCATCCAGCCAAAGCCGGTAAAACTCATTTGAAACATCATAATGAAAGGCAATTGACTCAATGTCGTTTTGATTAGTCACATTGGGTAATTTTTTAGCGACTGCCTGCTGCCGTGGGCGCGGTTTAACTTTTTGATACCCTAACGCAAGCGCATGGAATGCCAGCAACAGTTTTTCATGGGCAGGGAGTTTTAAATTCTCGAGGTAATAGCGTAGTCTCACCGCGGCATTAAAATCACCCATCACTTCAACATCGCCATCAAAATAGGCCTCTGCTAAACGAATCGGGTCACGGAATAATACAAGATGACGCAGTACATTAGGGTGCAGAACACCAAGCGTGAATGCGGGTGATGTATCGCCAATATGCAATACGCTGCCGTTCCATAAATGGATTGCAAATGCCTCTCTATAATCCCTAAATAATCGACGCAGAATACGGTGAGCCAAACTCATGCTGTTTTCCTCCTTACCTGTCTTCCATTCTGAGTTAATTTGCGTGGACATAAATTGCTCAGTTTTTTGCAGGGCTTCTAATTAACAACACAGGTACATGGCTGGTTCGTACTACAGTTTCAGCATCGCTACCCATCACCAGTCGCTCAATTCCGCGTAAGCCATGCGTACTCATCACAATCAAGTCAGCTGGCCATTTTTTAGCTTCACTCACTATAAATTGGGCGACAGCATCACCAATGGCTTCTTTCATTTCTGAATCAGCGGTTAAGCCTTCCTTTTGGGCGGCCTCTACCGCCTTTTTAAGTATCTTTTTGCCATTTTCACTTAAAGCATCAGCAATCTCAATGACATTTAAACCTGCGGTAACATCCATCATCGGATAAAAAGTATCAACCACATGTAAAAAACGGAGCTTGGCATTTTGGTCCTTAGCAAGATGAATAGCCTCAAACATGCCACGGTTAGATGACGGACTTCCATCTACGGGGCAAAGAATTCGTTTGTACATGACAATCTCCCTTCAAAGATACAGTACCAAAACCTAAGTCATGGCGTTTAAATAATTGCTTATGTTGCAATAAATTTTGATAAAACCAAGGGGGGCTTTCTAAAACTTGGCGCTATTTCCTCATCAGGGTAGCCCAGAATGATCGGCGCAATCACAGAAAACTCATCGGAAATACCTAGTAGCACTTCCACTTCAGGATCATTAACAGCGGGTAGGGCGCTACCAATCACACAGGTGCCCAGCCCCATAGCACAAGCTGCCAGCATCAGGTTTTCTGCGGCCAGCCAACAGTCTGCCTCGAAAGAGGGTGACGCTTTCTTGCCACAGATAAGGATGAGCGTGCCGGCGTTATAAAAAATATTGAAGCCTGGGCTACGAAAGGCCTCTAATATATGGTCGTGATGTTTTGAACTGCTTTGTTGAGCCGCCGCCTTTGCAAGGAAAAGTGGTTTTGCGCGATCCGACAGTTTTTGTAATAGCGGTTGATCTTGAACAATGATGAATGCCCAAGGCTCCTGATGAATTGCGGTAGGCGCACGAACCGCTGCCTCCAGCAGTATATTAACCGTGACCCGATCCACCGCCTGCGCTTTGTAGCTGCGTATTGAGCGCCTCGCAAGTATCGTCTCGAAAATATTCATTTCCACTTTTAGTAACGGCATCATCGCATTACCCTCTCAGTATATCCAGAACAACACTAATAGATGTGTAAGGTATCAAGAATAAGATCACAAAGTAATCCGCGCGAACACGTATAGTGAGTTGGGTCTGATTTATCCTAAATTTTTCATTAGACCCTAAAAACTCAAAATTCCGTCATGCTTCGCTACGCTTCACACATGAATAATCTGCTTTAGCAGATATATTCTGTGGGGATGCCAAGCACTGGTACAGAATGACGGGAATAGGTATTTTTTATTAAAAAATGGTCTAAGAAGGCTACCGTGCAAAGGTTTTATACGACTTTGCAAGCTGTACAAAAAACTGCCATTATTTGGGAGATTAGTGATAGCGCTGATGATGAAAAATGTACGTGATGCCGAGTCACCGCAACAATTGCGAGCACAACAGCCGTTTTTAAATTAAACCACCTTCATGTGCAAGGCGTGCCAGGTCAAGCAGGTTAATCGCGCCTGTTTTATGCATGATCTTGGATTTGTGGATTTCTACAGTACGATGGCTAATCTCCAAGTGGCGGGCAATTTCTTTGTTGGGGTAGCCTTGAATAGCCAGCATCATTACATCCCGTTCACGGTCGGTTAGCGCAGCCAGGCGAGATGTTGCATCATGATGATGGATGCTTTCTGTGGTTATTTTTTCAGATTCACAAATTGCAGAACGTACCGCGCTGATGAGTTTTTCACGCGTCACCGGTTTAGTGAGAAAATCCACCGCGCCAGCTTTAATTGCTCTGACGCTCATGGGAATATCGCCATGACCTGTCAAAAAGATGATAGGTAACAGAATGTTACGCTTAGAAAGTTCTTCTTGCAGTTGCATACCATCCATGCCTGGCATACGAATGTCAATAATCGCACAACCTAAACACTCAGGTTGGCAAGCATCCAAAAAAGCTTCAGCATTTTCAAACGTCATCACTGAGATATTCTCTTGCGCAATCATAAGCGCAAGCGAATCCCGTATTGCAGGGTCATCATCAATGATAAAAACGGTAGCGTCAGCATTACTCATCGTGTCAATATCCTCATACTGCAAATGGTAGTGCAAAATGAAACATAGCATTAGGTTTATTGCCTGGTTCTAGCCAAAGTTGCCCACCGTTGGCTTCAGCCAGCGCGCGGCTAATAGCAAGCCCCATACCAATGCCAGTAGGTTTGGTGGTGAAAAACGGCTCAAAAATACGCTTAGCGGTTTCGGGGTCAAGTCCTGGGCCATTATCTCGCACCGTAACATGTGCCATATTGATGTCGGCATTAGTGCGTACCGTAATGGTAATGGTCGAAGTTGACATGCCCACCCCATGCATAGCCTCTACTGAGTTTGTTAACAAGTTCACTAAAATTTTAAGCACCTGAATGCGATTACCCAGCACAAGCGGCATATTATCCTCTAATTGCAGGATTGGATAAAACTCTCCATAACCATTACTTTTTGCAATGATTAGCGCTTCTTTTACAATATCATTGATATTCAGCTTATCTCTAACCACATCACCTTTTTGCAAAAAAGCCAGCAATTCGTGCAAGCTACTGCCGGCACGTTGCGCTTGCTTTACGCTGCCCTCAAGGGCTCGCTTCAAGCTGTTTGGGTCAAAACTATCGTTTTCTAACGCGTGTAGCGCTACTTCGCTGTAGGCGGAAATTGCAGCTAACGGCTGATTAAGCTCATGGGCAATAGCAGAGGCAGTTTGTGCCGCCACTTGCTGCGTAAAATTAGCCTCTACTTCAGTGCGCTGTTTTTGCAGTTGCTTTTCGATGATTTTTTGTTCGGTAATGTCTTGTGCTATCCCTACAAGGCGGTTCGCAACTTCATTTTTAAAGTGCATGTGTCCTGCTGCGGCAATCCAACGTTCAGTATGATCAATAGGGTTAATAACGCGACACTCAATGCTGTATTCACCATTGCCGGCAGGGGAGTTAGCATGTTCAAACGCAGCTTGAAAAGCTTCACGGTCATTCGGGTGTACGGCGCTTATAATGCGCTGGTAATTCATTACGCTGTCTGGTTCTGCACCCCAAAGTGCGCGCAAACAATCATCCCAGTACAAAACGTTATAGTGGGCATCAAAATCAAATACACTCAAATGTGCGGCTTGTTTTGCCAAGGCCAGCCTTTCTTCACTGATTCTTAACTCTTCTTCCGCTTGGCGACGCTGGTCAGCCACATAAAATGTCACTAGCGTATAAGGTTGTTCTGCACTAGGCATGGGGCTCAAGCCAATATCTACCTCAATCTCCTTACCATCGCGACATAGTGCAACAAGCGCGGCGCCGGTGCCAGTACCCATAGAGCGCTTCTCAGGTTTTTTGTTAAAAGCCTCTCGGTAATGGTGGTGGTGATCTCGGTATTGTTGTGGCATCAGCGCCTCCACAGCAAGGCCGATGATTTCAGCCTCAGCATACCCTAACAGCAAGTACGCAGCAGAATTAGCCTGAACGATATGACCAGTATCATCAACCAGTAACATGGCATCAGATACTGCATCAAACAGCGTTTGAAAGTTCAAGCCTTGAAGTGGGTTAGTCAACAAATATCCTTATAGAAACGATTTGTAGCGGGTCTTAAAAAATAAAGTCATGGAATACTAAAGATAATTGGTAGGAGCGACGCCCCGTCGCGATTGCAACATTGCTTCGCGAGCCAGTATTTGGCTTCCCCACATAATATATGCGCTAAAGCGCATTATTCTGAGTGAACGGGGCGTCGCTCCTACAAAAAACTTAACTGTTATTATTTATGGGATTAGCTATAAGCGTTATTTTACGTAAAATTGAGCCATTTTTTGTTTCATGCCATGCAAAGATCTCTGATGAAAAATATTTAACTTTAATCAAACAAGATAGCTTCAAGTTTCCCGGCGACTTCTTCCATGATGAAATCAGGGGTCAGTTCTTTGAATTCAGCTTTTCTAACACGCCAATCTAGTGACTTTAATTGATGGCAATGCACTCCACCTTGAGTTTCAGTGCCTGAACCCATGAGTGTTACCACTGTGCCAACAGAGCGCGCATTAGCAGCGGCACCTTGCGAAATAGGGCATATCATCGCTAATCCACTACTGTTGAAAATCTTATCACTGATCACTAAGCCATAATGCTTGCCCAGCATTTCTTTACCTGAAGCGGGATCAAAAGTTAGGTGAATAATATCCCCGCGTTTTGGTGTGTACGCCATCAAGCAGCTTCCAGTCCGGCAGATTGCATTTCATCCCAGCCTTCAACACGTGGTAGTCCATTGGGCATTTCTGCCATTAAATCTTCAATCCTGTAGTGTTTTCTGTTTTGCTTTGGTGCGGTGATCGTCATGTGCTCCCCATCCAACATCAGATTAACTTTTGAGCCTTCGTGAAGCTTATTCTGCTCTATGAACGCCTTTGGCACAGTCATCACCAATGAACCACCTGCTCGTCTTAATGATTGCAACATTTCTAAACTCCTTACAAACAATATCCTATTCT
>MHBU01000013.1:59092-61096 GCA_001803395.1 Methylotenera sp. RIFCSPLOWO2_02_FULL_45_14
ATTTAATCCTGCATGCAAGTCTCGATAATGGAGATGATACATCCCTCGTTCCCTGAGCCCGTCGAAGGGCTAACAATCATTCCCTAAACTTCCCCGTTCCCTGAGCTTGGTCGTTGGGCTATGTTTCTTAATCATTTAACTTCCCTTCGACAAGCTCAGGGAACAGTTAGCTGGCCCTTCGACAAGAATCTCAAGGAACGGGGGGATTAGAGCGCAGCTTTAACAACATAACGATTATTTAATTACCTTGTGTCAATGAGCATGTTATTTAGTTTTTGCAAAAATCTCACATTTATATTCTAAGAAGTTTTTTAAAATTCGCCTAATTATTCGTACTCTCATATGCACTAAGGGTTTGCACGTATATTGGATTGATCCCAAATGCAGTAGATTGTTCACATCGGCAGTGCGTTACCATGAAGTAGGCGGGTTTTAGAGTGTATTCCGCTTAAAAGTAAACGCCGCGAGATAAAAACTTAAGTTTGCAGTAAAGCGAGTGTAATTGTAAATGGGTGGTTCTTTAATTTAAGGAGAAATAACATGAAAAATTTATATCTAGGCGTTATGCGCTTTATGAATGATGAGGAGGGTGTGACGGCCATTGAGTATGGGCTGATCGCGGCGCTGATCGCAATAGTGATCATTGTTGCGGTGGCCGCCGCAGGTAAAGAGGTTTGTCTCACATTCAAGAAAGTTGCGGATGCGATTGGCGGCGTTAGTGGTATAACCTGTCCTACTTGATTCGTTTGATCTGAATAATAGGGCCGAGGTGATTTGAGAGATTGATCTAAATATTTTCTTTCTACCATTTCAAGTGCTTGCTCGCGCTTTCATGATTACTGAATAGATATACAGGATTTTGATTGTTATGTGGTTATTTTAAAGAAAAAAGGAGAATTAGCATGAATAATTTATATCTGAGCATTCAGCGTTTTATGAATGATGAGGAAGGCGTAACCGCCATTGAATATGGACTACTGGCGTCTCTGATTGCGGTGATTATTATTAGTGCGGTTACCGTAACAGGTACCAACCTTAAAACCGTATTCGAAAACATCGTGACTTGCCTAAAAACTCCTAATGATGCGGTGTGTGGTGTAGCCCCTGGCTAAGGAGGTTAACGTAGCAAGCGTAGCCTCGATGAAATGCAATGGAATCGAGGGAGATAATCCTTGATTCCGCTTTCAGCTATCACGCATGAATAATGGGCTTTAGCGCATATATTCTGCGGGGAAGACCTTTGGCGTGTGAATAATGCGATTTATCGCATATATTCCACGGACAAGCCAAATACTGGCTCATGGTCTCATCAAGGCTACGATGATTAGTTTTGGGTGGCGGTGTAGCTTGGTTTAACGTACACACCGTCATTTAATAAAAGTTTTATGAAAGATTTAGCATGACACCAAACTTGATGGGATTGCTAGCGTTAACGCCATTGGTCGTGTTGTTGTTAATGGTGGCACGAGAGGACATTCGCAGTCATCGCATCCCCAATAAGCTGGTATTGATTGGTGTGGTGTTAGGTGTAGTGTTGAATGGGTTACTGCCTGAAGGTCAGGGTTTTAACAGTGCAATACCAGGTGGCTTAGGTTGGTTGGGTGCGTTAAAAGGTTTAGGGGTTGGCATGGCAGTGTTGTTACCCATTTACTGGCTACGTGCCATGGGCGCGGGTGATGTAAAGCTGATGGCGATGGTGGGTGCTTTTTTAGGGTCAGCTGATGTATTAGGCGCGGTGCTGGCAACGTTTATTGCTGGCGGTGTAATGGCGCTTACGGTAGTGTTGTGGTCAAAGCAGTTGGGCCAAATGCTGCAAAACATCAAGCTGATATTGCTGGGTGGGGTAGTTAAAATGAGCGCAGGGCAGTTACCGTTAATGAATGATTTACCGGTTTCAGTCGGCAAGTTGCCTTACGCGGTGGCGATTACAGTGGGTACGTTGGGTTATTTGGTTTGGCAACGGTTTGGCTGGATGTAGCCTCACCGTTCCCCCACCCTCCGTTC
>MHBU01000014.1 GCA_001803395.1 Methylotenera sp. RIFCSPLOWO2_02_FULL_45_14
ACAGCCCAACCATCACACAAGCACAAAAAATCAAAAAAAGTGAGTCATCACTCACCATTGAACTCAAGCCCAACAAAGACATCTTGGCACAAGTAGCCAACCTGCCTAATGCGCCGTTCTGTGTAGGCTTTGCCGCCGAAACTGAAAATATGCTGGAATATGCAGAGCAAAAACGTCTGCGCAAAATACTACCTTTAATGGTAGCAAACGATGCAAACGACGCGTTGGGAAGCGACCAAAACAGCGTCACCCTGCTCGATAAAAATGGGGCGCACCCGTTACAACGCGCGCCAAAAATTGAAATTGCCAGATTACTGCTACAGCATGTAGTAAACATGCTGAACTAAAATTTACGCTCCCTGAGCCTGTCGAAGGGAACGCGATACCCTGTTACTTTAGCGAACTATTTTTCGAGGTCACTGACCGCTCCGACAAAAAGCCTCGAATTAACGAGGCTTTTTTACACTTAACTAGCGAAATTTAAGGCACTAGAACTTGTAAGAAGCATTCAGACCTAACAGCCAGTTACGGCCAGGGGCAGGCTCATAATAACGGCCATTCAAATCAGAAATACGCACAGAACCTACAAAATTTTTATCAAACAAGTTCTCTATACGCACAAACTCATTAAACTTCCAATTATTCACTTTTTGTGTAAACCCACCGCGCCAAGCTGCAACGGCATAGCCATCAGCTTTGCCGTATTGAGGCTTAAACGCCACATAAGTTTTGCTGTTTGCACGCGCTTCTAACGCGGTTGAAAAACCCATTGGCTCATACTTCCAAGATACTTCAACATACAAGGTTTGCTTGAAAGTGCCTGGAATATCGCTACCCGATTTAATCAGCTCTCCACCAGAATTGCCTGTGGGGTTGCCTGGGGGAGCTGGAAAGGATGGTGTTGCGTTGATATTACAAGCAGTTTGCCCGCCACTAAATGGTCTACAAGCCCTAAAATCAGATGAAAACTCTGCATCTAAATAGGTATAAGCAAGGTACGCCCCTAAGCCGTTATCAAACTTGCTATCCAGCGAAAGCTCAAACCCCTTACGCTCACTACTTTTTACGTTTTGAAACACTGAACGACCACCAGACTGTTGCTGCAACACGATTTCATCATCGGTATCAATCTTAAATAAAGCTGCGTTGAGCAAAGTATTGCTACCTAGCATGGCTTTCACGCCCGCTTCATATTGACGACTCTTAGCCGGTTTCAAGTCAAAGTTGAGTCCAGCACCAGCACCTGTGGGTTTATAAGCCATTTCTACAAAGGTAGGGGTTTCAAAGCTTTCACCTGCATTCGCGTAAAAATTTACGGCATCTGTGAGTTTGAAAATCGCACCAATCACAGGGGTTGTTTCACTAAATATTATTGATCCACCATCGTCTGGATTAACCTCTCTGTATGCAGTATCTTTAATATACTTATCATCATTATTAAAGCTAACCTTGCTATGGCGCAAGCCACCGCTTAGCGTCAATTTTTTACTTAACTCCACTTCACCTTGCAGGTATTGGTCAAAGTTTTTAGCAGTGTTGATTTCATCGCGACGTAAATTGCCTTTCACGCCACACACCACGGCATTAGCCACATTGCTACAATCAACGCCACTAGGCAATGCGCCTAAGGCTCTGTTAGAGGTAAAATTCTCATAACCTTTACGATCATCTTCCATGCGGTCGTAATTCATACCCGCAGTCACACTGTAGGCATTTTCTCCTATGTTACCTTTATGCGTCCAACGCACATCTGCTCCGCCAAACTCGCGGTCTATCACTGCTACACCACCGCCTTGTAAATCATTACGTTGTGCTCCAACCGTTACTGATTGATATTGCTCATTTTCACGCAGACCATAGTACGCCATTAAACGCACCGTATCATCTGGGGTAAATTGATGCTCTAAAGTTGCACCCGCTTGTTGGTGGCTACGTGAAACTCTGGTATCGAACAACTCCGAACCAGTACCTGCTTGCTTGCGGTCAGCTTTTAGCTGCTTTGCATCCAACCCTTGCGGATCTTCATTATCTGGCTGATCCAATGCTGTCGCGACTATTGTCAATTTAGTATCATCGTTAATCTTAAAGTTTATTTTGCCATGCAATGTATCTCGGCGAGTATCCGATTGATCGCGGTAACCGTCACTGCTATAACTATTGGCATTCACCACATAATCAAAGCCATCGCCACTATCGCTAAAACCCAAGCTATACCGTTGAGTATTGTAACTACCAAACGTCATGCCACCTGAAAGTGTCGGTTCTTTTTCACCATCTTTAGTGAAAATCTGCACCACGCCCCCTGACGAGTTACCATACAACGCAGAGAATGGTCCGCGCAGGTATTCCACGCGCGAGGCTGTATCTAAATTGAATGTACCGGTTTGACCCTGCCCATCAGGCATGGTCATCGGAATACCGTCTGCATAAAGCCGAACACCGCGCACACCAAATGCCGAACGCGCACCAAAGCCACGAATCTGAATGGCTAAATCCTGTGCCGGATTATTACGATTATTGATAACCACACCGGGAACGCGAGCAGATGACTCTGAAAGATTCACCTTGAGCTGACCCTCTTGAATCTGTTCCGCATCCGTTACATCAATCGACATCGGCAAATCAAAACTGTTTTGCTCAACACGCGTACCAGTCACCACAATAGGTGCGATATTGATAACATTCGCCGCCTCGGCAACTTCAGCCAAAGCCGAGCCAGGAATGCTCAATAACCCAGCCAAAACCAGTACGCAATTTATTTTATTCAGTCTAAACACTTGCATCACCAATCCCTTTCACTATTTATGGTTAATATTAACCACCTAACGTCCCGCTAACTATAGTGATTTTCTTGATTATTTAGTGTTTAATACCGCTTTGACTTAAAACACCCACAAATTCAATCATTATGTCCATCCTCATCGACCTAAAAATCCTAGACGACCGCTTACGTGCTCAATTTCCCACTTACGCCACCCCTGGCTCTGCGGGTTTAGATTTACGCGCTTGCATCGAGTCCACCATTACTTTGCAGCCTGGTGAAACCACGCTAATCCCTACCGGCATGGCAATACACATTGATAACACCTATTACGCAGCACTCATTTTGCCGCGTTCAGGGCTTGGGCATAAGCATGGCATCGTACTGGGTAACCTAGTTGGCTTGATTGACTCTGACTACCAAGGTCAACTCATGGTGTCATGCTGGAACCGCGGCAATATAGCGTTTGAGCTTAATCCAATGGAGCGTATTGCGCAGCTGGTGATTGTACCTGTGATGCAAGCTGAATTTCATGTGGTGGATGATTTTGAGTCATCTGAACGCGGCGAAAGCGGTTTTGGTAGTACTGGCAAGCACTAAATTCACAATAAACTTTAAGCCATTGTAAAATAGCTTAAAGTTTATTCATATTTCTCTTGAGGAAATATGATTTTTCGTACTATAATTGCGGTCTTTCTAAAAAAGCATAGCATTTAAGGATTAACCATGGCACGTGTATGTATGGTAACTGGCAAAAAACCGATGGTGGGTAACAATGTTTCTCACGCACAAAACAAAACAAAACGCCGTTTTCTACCAAATTTACAAAATCGTAAATTTTGGGTTGAGAGCGAAAATCGTTGGGTAAGCATGCGCATTACTAATAATGCCTTACGTACTATCGACAAAAATGGTATTGATGCCGTGCTTGCTGATATGCGTGCTGCTGGGCAAAAAATTTAAACCCAAGAAATTTAAGGTAGAACATAATGCGCGAAAAAATTAAATTAGAATCAAGTGCTGGTACTGGTCATTTTTATACCACTACCAAAAACAAACGTACAATGCCGGGCAAATTAGAAATCAAAAAATTTGACCCAGTTGTTCGTAAGCATGTTTTATACAAAGAAACAAAACTTAAATAAGCAATTATTTTAGTCATAAAAAAGCCCAATTTTTATTGGGCTTTTTTATTGATGCAATCCGATCTAACTCGCTGACTGGCCCCTAATAATTCGCACCTCTCGCTGCGGAAACGGTATTGAAACCTTATTCGCTTGAAACGCACGCCATATTTCAAGGTAGATTTCAGATTGTAAAGATGCGGAGCCCTCTTCTGGGTCGGGAATCCAAATAGATAACATCAAATCAATTCCACTCTCACCAAAACCTTTTATCTGCACCGCAGGTTCAGGTTCAACTAAAACGCGGGGATGATTTACTGCAATCTCTTGCATCAATTGCATCGCAAGCTCTAACGAACTGTCGTAGCTTACCTGTATGGGCATCTGCACCCTGGCTTTGTGATCTGTAAACGAATGATTAATGACAGGGTTGATAATTAAAGTCTCGTTCGGAATAATGACTTCAGTACCATCTAACTTGCGCAATACAAGATAGCGTGTACGTAAATCACTGACGACACCATAGTGGGTATCAATAGTGACCACATCGCCAATCTGCATGGATTTATCAAGCAATATAATAAAGCCACTCACGTAATTACTGGCAATACGCTGTAAACCCAACCCCAAACCAACGCCAAGGGCGCCACCAAAAACCGACAACATAGTGACATCCAAACCGACAGCAGACAATGCGATGAGCACTGCAACAAATAATAAAAATACACGTAATAACTTTGCAAATACCACACGTAAATTCATATTGATATGTTGCGCACCCATCAGCCGATTTTCAATCAAACGGCTCACCCATAGCGTAATGAATAGCGTCACCACAATGGTCAGCAAGGCCTGTAATATCAGCAGTAAATCGACAGGATTCTTTCCAATGTTAAATTTGATATCTTCTAACGCGCTGAATATTTGAGGTAGCAAGCCACTTAGATGTAGCGCAAGTATCGTCCAGATGAAACCTGACACGGTATTTTCAAGCGTTTTCAGCAACCCTCCTGGGGCAACGATGTAACGCACGGCATAAACCACTAAACGAATAATCGCCATGGCGAACAATAGCTTGCTAGCCAAATGTAACAAACTTGTGTGCTGCCAATGCGTAAGTACCAGTTTTGCAATAGATACAAAAACGAGCGTTGAGAGCGGAAACAATACGCGATTGATACCACCTATGCCTAACTTCCAATTTTCAGGAGCATTGCGCATCACGTAAGCACGCAAGGCACCATTGATTGCCCAAGCTAGGGCAGATGCTGCCACAACGATAGCAAGCTGCCACAATGCAGCCTCTGTAGAGATATCAGCAAGTATTTCTTGCCAAATTAACTGTATGTCTTGATTCATATTAGTCATGATTGGCTATGCCTTGAAATAAATTGATATTGAAATTCTAAATGAGGAATATAGTTGCTAATCCCAAAAATATAAAAAATCCGCCGCTATCAGTCACCGCCGTAATCAGCACGCTCGAACCCACGGCAGGGTCACGACCTATCTTATTCATCATCAACGGAATAATTACGCCCATCAATGCCGCTAACAATAAATTAAGCGTCATGGCTGCCATCATCACCAAGCCTAATTGATAATTTCCGTATAGCGCATAAGCAATGCCGCCAAGCACGCCACCCCAAAGTAACCCATTTAATAAAGACACACCTAACTCTTTAGTAATAAGCGATTTCATATTGTGCGAAGCAACTTGACCCAACGCCAAACCGCGCACAATCATCGTAGTCGTTTGGTTGCCAGAATTACCACCAATACCCGCCACAATTGGCATTAAGGCGGCGAGCGCCACTATCTTTTCAATAGATCCTTCAAACAAGCCAATTACGCGAGAAGCAACGAGGGCCGTCACTAAATTGATTGCCAGCCATGCCCAGCGGTTTTGTACAGATTTCCACACAGATGCAAAGAAATCTTCCTCTTCACGCAAGCCAGCCATTGAGAGCATGTCGCTTTCTGCTTCTTCACGAATCAAATCCATGACCGCATCCACGGTTACCCGCCCCACCAGTTTGTTATTTTCATCAACTACCGGTGCGGTCACTAAGTCATAACGCTCAAAAGCTTTAGCTGCATCTTCAGCGAAGTCTTCAGGATGGAAAACAACAGCGTCTTCAGACATCACATCAGCAACTACGGCATCGAGATCACTCACAACCAAGCGTTTAAGCGGCAGCACGCCGCGCAATATATCGTGCCTATCAACCACAAATAACTTGTCCGTATGATCAGGCAAAGTGCCTAAACGTCGCATATAGCGCAACGCCACTTCCAAAGTAATATCTTCTCTTATGGTGACAATATCAAAGTCCATAATCGAACCTACGGCATCATCTGAATAAGACAATGCAGACTGCAAACGCGCTCTATTTTGTGCGTCTAGGCTATCCAGTAAATCTTGTAAAACATCTTTAGGTAAGTCGGGTGCTAAGTCAGCAAGCTCGTCAGTGTCTAATTGCTCTGCCGCAGCTAACAACTCATCAGAGTCCATATCTGCGATAAGCGTTTGACGCACTGCATCAGACACCTCAAGCAGAATTTCCCCGTCGCGTTCAGCTTTAACTAACTCCCAAACATCAAGACGTTGCTCAAGAGGCAAGGCCTCAAGAATATAAGCAACGTCGGCTGGATGTAGTACATCCAGCTTTTTTTGCAACTCCACAAGGTTTTGTTTATGCACCAAAGACTCAACAAGGTCATGATTGTGCATTGCTTGATTATGCACCAAGCTTTCAACCAATTTATGCTTATCCAAAAGCGAGATCACCTGCTGCAGGCTTTCGCTTAAACTATCTTTGGATTCTTGAATATCTGCCATGATGACCCGTGTATGATGTGAACTACTTATGTTTGAGGTTTACAATTAGTAAAGCGCCATTATGATTTATATTTAGGTGAAATTTGAAATATTCGGTCCAAAAATACTACATTTGTTAACAATAAATGTGATTACGCTAACTTAGGAAACAATAGCTTGATAATAAAACTTAATCTGTATTCAACATCGCATTGCCATTTATGTGAACAAGCTGAATCACTACTCGACATATTATCAAAACAATATGACATTAGCTGGGTGCTTATCGAAATTACTGATGACGCTGAACTACTTGAAAACTATAGTCACATAATCCCAGTAATAAAACGACTGAATAACAACAGAGAAATTGCATGGCCTTTTACAATTGGGGATATTGAGCGTTTTATTACAGCATAAACTAGCACTGAATACGCTTCAACTCGCTTCCACAAATTAAAAAGCCAGCAATTAGCTGGCTTTTTAATAACTAAATCATTCGCTGTTAATTACTCAGCAGCAACTGCCTCAGCACCAACATCAGGACGATCAACCAATTCAACTAAAGCCATTGGCGCATTATCACCGTTGCGGAAGCCGCATTTCAAAATGCGCAAGTAACCACCATTACGTGCTAAGTAGCGCGGGCCAAGTTCACCAAATAATTTACCTACAATATCACGATCGCGTAAGCGGTCAAATGCCAAACGACGATTTGCCAAAGTTGCAGTTTTACCTAATGTAATCAAAGGTTCTGCGAACTTACGCAACTCTTTTGCCTTTGGCAAAGTAGTTTTAATAACTTCATGACGTAACAATGAAGTGGTCATGTTACGGAACATAGCAGCGCGATGACTGCTAGTACGATTTAATTTACGATTGCTATTACCGTGACGCATAGTAATTCCTTAAAGTTTCTTTAACTTGAATAGTTAGCTTGTGATTCAAGCTTTTTCTAGACCAACTGGTGGCCAATTTTCTAACTTCATACCCAATGTTAGGCCACGAGTAGCTAGAACATCTTTGATTTCGTTCAGTGATTTACGACCGAGATTTGGCGCTTTTAACAGCTCATTTTCAGTACGTTGAATCAAATCACCAATGTAAAATATATTTTCAGCTTTTAAGCAATTTGCTGAACGCACAGTCAACTCTAAATCATCAACTGGACGCAATAGAATAGGATCAACTTGTGGCGCTAATTTAACTTCAACTTCACTCGGTGCGCCTTCTAAATCAGCAAACACAGACAGCTGACCCATTAAGATACGTGCCGCGTCGCGAATTGCTTGTTCAGGTTCAATCACACCATTTGTTTCAACGTCCATGACTAATTTATCCAAGTCAGTACGTTGCTCAACACGTGCGCTATCTACCTGATAGCTTACTTTATTGATCGGACTAAAAGAAGCATCCACCATGATAAAACCTAAAACACGGTCTTCATCATTGGCTTTTTGACGAACTGGAACCGGCTGATAGCCACGACCCATTTCAACTTTCACTTCCAAATTCAGCTTGCCACCTTTAGTAAGATGCGCAATCACATGATTTGGATTAACAATTTCAGCATCATGACCGGTATCAAAATCACCAGCAGTCACAACACCCTCAACTGTTTTATTCAGCTTCAAAATCGTTTCTGATTTTGTATTGAGTTTAAGTGCAACGCCTTTAAGATTAAGCAGGATATCTACAACATCTTCTTGCACGCCGTCTAAAGTAGAATACTCATGAACAACACCATCAATTTTAACTTCTGTAATTGCGAAGCCTGGAATTGATGAAAGCAGAACACGACGTAATGCATTGCCAAGCGTGTAACCGAAGCCACGCTCCATTGGCTCTAGCGTCACGCGCGCACGCAATGGAGATATCACCTCAACATCAACAACACGCGGTTTCAAGTATTCGGTAGGACTGTTTTGCATAGTTATACCTTTAAATATTTTAATAAATGCTGACTTGTAGCCAGTAAATACACAAATTAGCAAGCTATTGACTAGCTCGCTAATTCTTGCAATTTATATCTTAATTACTTAGAGTAAAGCTCAACAATTAATGATTCATTGATTGTTGGTGGCAACTCGTCACGTTGCGGCTTAGCTTTAAAGGTACCTTTAAGCGCTTTCACATCAACTTCCAACCATTCAGGGAAGCCACGTTGCTCAGCAGCCTCAAGTGCGCCCTTAATACGTAATTGCGCTTTAGAGGCTTCAGCAACACTAACCACATCACCAGCTTTAACTTGATATGAAGGAATGTTTACACGCTTACCATTGACCAAAATGCTATTGTGACGAACGATTTGACGTGCTTCAGTACGTGAGCCGCCTAAACCCATTCTAAAAGTAACGTTATCTAAACGGCACTCAAGCAACTGCAGTAAGTTCTCACCGGTAATACCTTTTTTACGGTCAGCTTCAGCATAGTAGCTACGGAACTGCGCTTCCAACACACCATAAATACGGCGTACTTTTTGTTTTTCACGTAATTGGACACCGTAATCAGACAAGCGTTGGTTACGACGCTGACCGTGCTGACCTGGTGGAAAGTTACGTTTTTCGATTGCACATTTGTCTGTGAAGCATTTTTCAGCCTTCAAAAAAAGCTTTTCGCCTTCACGACGACACTGACGGCATTTTGGGTCTAAATTTCTAGCCAAGGGATTCTCCTGTTATCTCTACAAAGCGAGCGCTAAGCTCAGCTTAAATGCGGCGTTTTTTGGGTGGACGACAGCCATTATGGGGCACTGGCGTCACATCGGTTATGCTGGTTATCTTAAAACCAGCTGCATTAAGTGCGCGCACTGCAGATTCGCGACCTGGGCCTGGGCCTTTAATACGCACTTCCAAATTTTTAACACCATTTTCTTGCGCTGACTTACCAGCAACTTCCGCTGCAACCTGGGCTGCGAAAGGGGTACTTTTACGTGAACCTTTGAAACCTTGACCGCCTGAAGTTGCCCAAGACAACGCATTGCCTTGACGGTCTGTAATGGTGATGATGGTGTTGTTAAAAGAAGCATGCACGTGGGCGATGCCCTCTGCAATATTTTTCTTAACTTTCTTTCTTACGCGTACATTAGCTTTTGCCATGTTGCACTTTCCTTACCAATAAAACTTGCTAGAATTTGTAAGCCAACTAGAACTTTTAAAAAGTTACTTAGATTGCTTAATCGCTTTTATAGGGCCCTTACGTGTACGGGCATTTGTTTTGGTGCGCTGACCTCGAACTGGAAGGCCACGACGATGACGTACACCACGATAGCAACCTAAATCCATCAGGCGTTTGATGTTCATCGAAACTTCGCGACGCAAATCACCTTCAACCTTAAACTTAGCCACTTCATCACGCAATTTCTCTACGTCTGCATCGTTTAAATCTTTAATTTTTGCAGTTGCTAAAACACCTGCTGCGACACATATCTTTTGTGCCGTGTTACGTCCAATACCGAAAATTGCTGTTAAAGCAATTTCAGTGTGTTTATTATTCGGGATATTTACCCCTGCAATACGCGCCATACTTTACTCCAGTTTAGGCAACCCTAATATATACTGCTTAAAAAAGCCGAGCATTCTATCAGGTAAACCATTTTTTATCAATTAGCTAATCTTCTGATCAATTTAATTTCTGATCAACTTAATTAGTAGCCAATACTAGCTCTACTAATTTGGTAATTGAAATTAATCAATTATCCTTGGCGTTGTTTATGACGCGGGTCTGTACAAATAACACGCACAACACCACGGCGGCGAACAACTTTACAATTACGGCATAATGCTTTTACTGATGCACGAACTCTCATATTTCACTCCATTACTTCTAAAACTGACTATTTTCACAACGTTACTTATGAATTTATTTGGCTCGAAAGGTTATTCTCGCGCGAGATAAATCATAAGGCGTCATTTCTACGGTAACTTTATCGCCTGGTAAAATACGAATATAGTGCATGCGCATTTTTCCAGAAATATAGCCTAAAACAATATGACCATTTTCCAACTTAACTCTGAATGTTGCATTGGGAAGGTTTTCTAAAACCTCACCCTGCATCTCAATTCGGTCTTCCTTAGCCACTTTTAAACTACTTAACGCCTGGTGCGTTACCTTTAAAATTAGCTTTTTTAAGCAACCCCTCATATTGATTTGACATAAGATGAGATTGCACTTGCGTCATAAAATCCATTGTTACAACAACAATAATCAGCAAAGAAGTACCACCAAAGTAAAACGGTGTATTAAATTTCAAAATTAAAAATTCTGGTAATAAACAAACTAGCGTGATGTACGCTGCACCTACTAATGTTAGATGCCCCATAATGCGATCAATGTACTTTGCTGTCTGATCACCTGGTCTAATTCCTGGCACAAACGCGCCACTTTTCTTAAGGTTGTCAGCCGTATCCTTTGGATTAAACTGCAATGCAGTATAAAAGAAACAAAAGAATACAATGGCCGACGCAAACAAGAATATGTAAATAGGCTGACCAGGAGAAAGTGCTGCAGCCACATCTTTTAACCAAAACATACTTTCACTACCACCAAACCAACCTGCTAAAGTTGCTGGGAACAAAATAATACTTGAAGCGAAAATTGGTGGAATAACACCCGCCATATTTAGTTTTAATGGCAAATGCGTAGTTTGACCACCGTAAACTTTATTACCCACTTGGC
Organism: Methylotenera sp. RIFCSPLOWO2_02_FULL_45_14; assembly: GCA_001803395.1. Lineage (GTDB taxonomy): Bacteria > Pseudomonadota > Gammaproteobacteria > Burkholderiales > Methylophilaceae > Methylotenera. The sequence goes on from MHBU01000014.1 coordinate 11,384, forward strand.
GCTTAGCATAATTAACAGTAATCTTACGTTGACCACGCTCTACAAAAACAACCAAAGCCGTCACTAACACAGTTGCTACTAGTAAGAAGAAAGCAAGTGGAATACTAAATGCGCCAGTACTGACCATTTCTGCGGTTGATCCAATGGCATGTGGCAACCCAGCCACAATACCAGCAAAGATAATGATCGAAATACCGTTACCAATACCACGCTCTGTGATTTGCTCACCCAACCACATCAAAAACATAGTGCCGCATACCAGCGTAATGACGGCAGTTAATCTGAAAGCCATACCAGGATCCAATACTAGACCTGGCTGACCTTCTAACATAATTGCAATACCTAGCGCCTGAAATGTAGCTAAAACCACTGTGCCATAACGCGTATATTTTGTAATAGCCCTGCGACCAGCTTCACCTTCTTTTTTTAACTGCTCTAATTTCGGCGAAACAGCAGCCATCAGTTGCATAATAATTGAAGCTGAAATATAAGGCATGATACCCAGTGCAAAAACAGTAAATCTAGAAAGGGCGCCACCTGAGAACATATTAAACATCCCCAGAATACCACCACTTTGCGATTCAAATAGTTTTGCCAAGACATCAGGATCGATGCCAGGCACAGGGATATGAGCTCCTAAACGGAACACCACCAATGCACCCAAAACAAATAATAGGCGACTTTTAAGTTCGCCCATTTTTGCTGCAGTTTTTAATAAACCTTCTTGTGCCAAAATAGATACTCTTACGCTGCTTCTAACACTTTACCACCAGCAGCTTCAACCGCAGCGCGAGCGCCTTTGGTTAAGAGCAAACCCTGGATATTATATTTAGCCGCAACATCACCAGAAAGGAAGATTTTTGCATTGGTCACTGTGCCTGAAACGATATTCGCAGCTTTAAGCGCTAACAAATCAATGACTTCGTTAGGAATCAAGGCTAACTCACTAGTACGCACATGTGCAGTTTTAGCCTTTGTCATAGATTTAAAGCCACGCTTTGGTAAGCGGCGCTGTATAGGCATTTGACCGCCTTCAAAGCCAACTTTATGAAAACCGCCTGTGCGTGATTTTTGACCTTTATGACCGCGACCCGCTGTTTTACCAAAGCCAGAACCAATACCACGACCTACGCGGCGACGCTCTTTTTTTGCGCCTTCTGCAGGCTTAATTGTATTTAATTGCATTATCCCTCTACCTTTACGAGATAGCCGACAGCATTAATCATGCCGCGAATTGCTGGTGTGTCTTGTAACTCAACTGTATGGCGTATGCGACGTAAACCTAAACCTTTAACGGTAGCTTTATGCGCCTCAATGCGGCCAATAACACTTTTTACCAGCGTTACTTTAATAGTTGATACTTCTTTTTTTGCTTTAGCCATGATTAGCCTCTAATTTCTTCAACTGATTTACCGCGTTTAGCTGCGATTTCTGCTGGTGTATTCATTGACTCTAAACCATTTAATGTAGCGCGAACTAAATTGTAAGGATTGGTTGAACCAATACATTTTGCCACAACATTAGTCACACCCATCACCTCAAAGATTGCGCGCATTGCGCCACCAGCAATAATGCCGGTACCTTCAGAGGCGGGTTGAATAAACACTTTAGCAGCGCCATGTACACCAGTGACTGCATGATGCAAAGTGCCATTTGTTAAATTGATTTTTAACATACCGCGACGCGCTTCATCCATTGCTTTTTGTACGGCTACAGGCACTTCACGTGCTTTACCTTTACCCATACCAACAGCGCCATCGCCATCACCAACTACCGTAAGAGCTGCAAAACTCATGATACGACCACCTTTAACCGTTTTACTTACACGATTAACTGCAATCATTTTTTCGCGCAAACCATCAGTCTGCTGCTGTTGCTGTTCCATTTCTCTCGCCATCATTAACCTCTTTAGCAATCAGACCAATTAGAAGGACAAGCCGTTTTCGCGAGCGGCATCTGCCAACGCTTTAATACGGCCATGATATTTATAACCTGAACGGTCAAAAGCAACGGTTGTAACACCAGCCTTGATCGCTTTTTCCGCAATCAACTTACCGATTACAGTTGCAGCTTCAATATTGCCGCCATTTTTCAGATTTTTACGAACGTCAGCTTCTACTGTTGAAGCACTAACAATTACTTTATCACCAGATTCAGCAATAATTTGTGCATAGATGTGCGTATTAGTACGGTGCACACTTAGACGAGTAACTTTTAGCTCTGCAATTTTGGCACGGGTTTTACGTGCGCGACGCAAGCGATTATTTACGTTGTTCATTTTTTAAGCCTTATTTCTTCTTGGTTTCTTTAATCACAACAACTTCATCAGAGTAACGCACACCCTTGCCTTTATAAGGCTCTGGAGCACGATACGCACGAATCTGCGCTGCAACTTGACCAACCACCTGCTTATCAGCACCAGTCAGCAGAATCTCTGTAGGTGTAGCAGTTGCCACAGTAACGCCAGTTGGCATTTTATGGTTAATTGGATGTGAATAACCTAATTCTAAATTCAATACAGCACCTTGTGCAGCAGCTTTGTAACCAACACCAACCAGTGTCAACTTACGTGAAAAGCCTTGCGAAACACCTTGCACCATATTAGCGACTAGTGAGCGCAATGTACCAGACATAGCGCGAGAATGCTGAGCATCGCTAGAAGCAGTGAAAGTAATTGAATCACCCTCTCGCTTAAGCACTACAGCATCAGTAAGTGGATGAGACAACTTACCTAAAGGACCACTAACAGCGATTGAATTTGCACTAAGCACAACTTCAACTTTTTCTGGAATAGCTACTGGATTTTTAGCAACACGTGACATTTGCTTCTCCTTAAGCCACTACGCAGAGCACTTCACCACCGATACCGGCAGCTTGGGCTTTACGATCTGTCATTACACCCTTAGATGTAGACATAATAGTCACACCAAGGCCATTCATTACTTTAGGGATCTCTTGACTCCCTTTATATACGCGCAAACCTGGCTTGCTGATACGCTGTATACGCTCAATAACTGGGCGGCCAGCATAGTATTTCAAACTAATGGTTAAGGTAGCTTTACCACCTTCAGATTGCACTGCAAAATCTTCTACATAACCTTCATCTTTAAGCACGCTAGCAATAGCAGTCTTAACATTTGATGAAGGCATAGCAACAACCGCTTTATTGACCATTTGCGCATTACGAATACGCGTCAACATGTCGGCAATCGGATCACTCATACTCATAGCTATATCCTCCTATTACCAGCTGGCTTTAGTGACGCCTGGCACTTGGCCACTCATCATTAAATCGCGTAATTTACTACGCCCAATACCGAATTTACTAAACACACCACGTGGGCGACCAGTTAAAGCACAACGATTACGAAGACGAACTGGACTTGAGTTGCGTGGCAGCGCTTGGAATTTCATGCGCGCCTCAAGGCGACTTTCAGCCGTAGCAGTAACATCATTCATTGCCGCTTCTAATGCAGCACGTTTTACAGCGAATTTACTTACAGTGGCGCGACGTTTGATTTCGCGCTCTGTCATACAGGTTTTAGCCATGACTTAACCTCTGAAAGGAAAACTAAATGCAGCAAGCAAAGCTTTTGCTTCTTCATCCGTTTTCGCAGTAGTTGTAATTGTGATATTCATTCCGCGAATTGCATCAATCTTGTCGTACTCAATTTCAGGAAAAATGATTTGCTCTTTAACACCCATATTGTAGTTACCACGGCCATCAAATGATTTTGCAGAGATCCCGCGGAAATCACGAATACGTGGGATAGCAACAGTTACCAAGCGATCCAGAAATTCGTACATACGCTCACGGCGCAAAGTAACTTTACAGCCCACAGGGTAATCATCACGAATTTTAAATGCAGCCACTGATTTTTTAGCTTTAGTCACAATTGCTTTTTGACCAGCAATTTTTTCCATATCGCCAACAGCATGTTCCATTACTTTTTTATCTGCAACCGCTTCGCCAACACCCATATTAAGAGTGATTTTATCAATGCGAGGCACTTGCATGACTGAAGTGTATCCAAATTGCTCAGTCATCGCTTTCACAACTGAGTCTTTATAAAAATCTTTTAAGCGCGCCATAATTCTTCCTATGCGTCCACTGCTTCACCATTAGATTTGAATACGCGAATTTTGCGACCGTCATCTAATGTTTTGAAGCCTACGCGATCACCTTTTTGGGTCGCGCTGTTAAATAAAGCAACATTTGAAATGTCTAATGGCATTTCTTTAGCAATGATGCCGCCAGCGATACCTTTCATCGGGTTTGCTTTTGCATGTTTCTTAACCAAGTTAAGACCCTCTACAACCACATGGCCTGAATCAAGAATGCTAACAACCGCACCTTGCTTACCTTTGTCTTTACCAGTATTTAGGATGACCAAATCACCCTTACGAATTTTGTTCATGTGAGCTCCTACAACACTTCTGGTGCTAATGAAACGATTTTCATGAATTTTTCAGTACGCAATTCACGTGTCACTGGCCCAAAAATACGGGTACCAATCGGTTCAAGTTTATTATTTAACAGAACGGCAGCATTGCTATCGAACTTAACTAAAGAGCCGTCTGGACGACGAACACCCTTAGCGGTACGCACAACTACTGCACTATATACTTCGCCTTTTTTTACGCGACCACGTGGGGCGGCATCTTTAATGCTCACCTTAATGATATCGCCGATACCGGCGTAACGACGCTTAGAACCACCTAACACTTTGATGCATTGCACAGAGCGCGCACCAGTGTTGTCGGCAACTTCTAGCCGAGATTGCATTTGAATCATGAGATAAACTCCAACTTAATCCGTTAAAACCAACACCAGCCATTTTTAACGATAAAAATAAACTTAACGTTAACACGGCCGATAGACCCGGTCAGTATTGGGGTGAGAGCTTAAGACCTTATTGATTAGAAAAAAGTCGCTCACCTGAATAGCCAAACATTATAACTTGCATTGCTTTATTGTGCAATTACTAATCTAAGTAATTGCACAATATTCTGAACTTATCTTAAGCTGTTTTCACAACCCAAGATTTAGTTTTAGAAAGCGGACGGCTTTCAACAATAGTTACTAAATCACCTTCTTTACAACTATTGGTTTCATCGTGTGCATGAAACTTTTTAGATTGGCGAATAACTTTACCAATCAATGGATGCTTCACTTTACGCTCAACCAACACCGTAACCGTCTTGTCCATTTTATCACTTGTTACGCGGCCAGTAAGGCTACGTACTACTTTTGTAGTTTCAGTCATCATTATGCCTGTTTCGCTTTCTCAGCTAATACAAGCTTCACACGCGCTACATCTTTGCGTACTTTACCTAGCTGATCTACTTTAGATAATTGCTGAGTCGCTACTTGCATGCGAAGTGAAAATTGCGCACGGCGCAATTCAATCAATTCTGCATTTAGCTCTTCAACGCTTTTTGCTCTTAAATCGGTTGCTTTCATTTCTAGCTCCCTATCTGACGTGTCATGAACGTCGTTTCAATTGGCAACTTAGCAGCAGCCAAACGGAACGCTTCACGCGCAAGCTCTTCACTCACGCCGTCCATTTCATATAACATTTTACCTGGCTGAATTTGTGCTACGTAGAACTCGGTACTACCTTTACCGTTACCCATACGTACTTCAGCTGGCTTTTTAGAAATTGGTTGATCTGGGAAAATACGAATCCATACACGACCACCACGTTTAATGTGACGAGTCATTACGCGACGCGCAGCTTCAATTTGACGGGCCGTTAAACGACCACGACCAATAGCTTTAAGCCCAAAATCACCAAAACTTACTTTATTACCCGTAGTTGCAATGCCTTTATTACGGCCTTTTTGCATCTTGCGGTATTTTTGTCTAGACGGTTGTAGCATCTTTAGCCCTCGGCTTTCTTACTTTTCTCTCTGGCTCAGCAACTGGTGTTGTAGTTGCACCTATTGGCGCTTGTACATTACCTGCAAAGATTTCACCTTTGAATACCCAAACTTTGATACCGATAATACCGTAAGTGGTTAAAGCTTCGGCAACACCGTAATCAATGTCTGCGCGCAATGTATGTAGTGGCACTCGGCCTTCACGATACCATTCAGTACGTGCGATTTCGATACCATTCAAACGACCTGAACTCATGATTTTGATACCTTGAGCACCTAAACGCATAGCATTTTGCATTGCACGCTTCATGGCGCGACGAAACATCACACGTTTTTCAAGTTGCTGCGCGATCGATTGCGCAATCAGAGTAGCGTCTAATTCTGGCTTACGCACCTCTTCAATATTGAGATGCACAGGCACACCCATCAAACCTTGCAAAGTAGCGCGCAATGACTCGATGTCTTCACCTTTTTTACCAATCACCACACCAGGGCGCGCACTGTAAATAGTAATTTTTGCATTCTTTGCAGGACGCTCAATTAAAATACGGCTAACCGCAGCATTGGCTAATTTTTTATTTAAAAACTCACGTACTTTAATGTCGCCTTGCAACATTGCAGGGAAGTTTTTGCTATTGGCGTACCAACGTGAGGCCCAGTTCTTTTGAACACTCAGACGGAAACCAATTGGATTAATTTTCTGACCCATGATTATCCCTTAGTTACCGACTGTCACATGAATGTGACAGGTTGGTTTAGTAATACGACCAGCACGACCTTTTGCACGTGGGCGAATACGTTTAAGCACAATGCCTTTATCAACATAAATTGAAGTTACCTTCAATTCGTCAATATCAGCCCCATTGTTATGTTCAGCATTAGCAATTGCAGACTCAACAACCTTCTTAATAATCTCAGCACCTTTTTTAGGTGTGAAATTAAGAATGTTAAGCGCGTGATCTACTTTCTTGCCACGAACAAGGTCTGCCACCAATCTAGCCTTTTGAGGAGAGAGATGAACACCTTTTAATATTGCAGATACTTGCATGTTCAGCTCCTACTTCTTAGCTTTTTTGTCGGCTGCATGGCCTTTGAACGTGCGAGTTAACGCAAATTCACCAAGCTTATGACCAACCATGTTTTCAGAAATCAACACTGGAATGTGTTGCTTACCATTATGAATTGCAATAGTAAGACCAATAAAATCTGGGAAAATTGTAGAACGACGTGACCAGGTTTTAATTGGTTTACGGTCGCGTGTTGCAGCTGCAACTTCTACTTTTTTTGCCAAATGACCATCAATAAATGGACCTTTTTTAAGTGAACGTGCCATATGATTACCTTACGCCTCTCGGACGACGACTAATACGCATATTATCGGTACGCTTACTACTACGTGTACGATAACCCTTAGTTTTAACACCCCATGGGCTGACTGGATTCATACCAGCTGCTGTTTTACCTTCACCACCACCGTGCGGGTGATCAACCGGGTTCATCACCACACCGCGAACGGTTGGACGAACACCACGCCAGCGCATTGCACCAGCTTTACCAATTGAACGAAGTGAATGCTCTTCATTGCCGACTTCGCCTAAGGTTGCTTTGCAATCCACGTGTACACGGCGAACCTCACCTGAACGTAAACGTAATTGCGCGTAGCTACCTTCACGTGCAAGCAATTGCACAGAAGTACCAGCTGAACGCGCTAATTGCGCGCCTTTACCAGGTTGCAATTCGATACAATGAATTGTGCTACCCACTGGGATATTACGTAGCGGCATTGCGTTGCCAATTTTGATAGGCGCATCAGAACCACTAATTAGTTGCGCACCTGCAGCAATACCACGCGGAGCAATAATATAACGGCGCTCACCATCAGCATAACAAAGCAATGCAATGTGTGCTGTGCGGTTTGGATCATATTCAATATGCTCCACTTTCGCTGGAATGCCATCTTTATTGCGACGGAAGTCGATTAAACGATAATGCTGTTTATGACCACCACCTTGGTGACGGGTTGTAATATGACCATTATTATTACGGCCAGCATGTTTACTTTGACTTTCCAACAGCGGTGCGTGTGGTTTACCTTTGTAAAGGTCAGGTGTTACCACCTTAACTACACCACGACGACCCGGGGACGTTGGCTTAACTTTAACTAATGCCATCTCATCTCTCCTTATTCGGCCGCTGCGAAGTTAATTTCTTGACCTGGCTTCAAGCTAACATAAGCTTTTTTCCAGTCTTTACGCTTGCCCGTACTTTTGCCAGCGCGCTTTGTTTTGCCTTCAACATTGATCGTAGCGACCTTTTCAACTTCAACTTTGAAAATAAGCTCGACCGCAGCTTTAATTTCAGGCTTAGTTGCATCAGTACGCACTTTGAAAGCGATTTGTTGATGTTTATCAGCAATGTAAGTCGCTTTTTCAGTAATCTGCGGCGCTAAAATCACTTGCAATAAACGGTCTTGAGTTTTAGTAATAGCGGTCATCATGCTAGCATCTCCTCAAGTTTTTTCACGGCAGCAGCAGTTGCTACTACATTAGGGAAACGCACCAAACTGACTGGATCAGCAAATTGCGCTTCAACCACCATCACGTTAATGAGGTTGCGTGAAGATAAATATAAGTTTTCATCAAAGCCATCGGTCAGCACTAATACGCCGCCTTCATAACCCAAACCTTTGATTTTTTCGGCCAAAGCTTTAGTTTTAGGTGTAGCTACAACAAACTCTTCAACCACATTTAAACGCTCTTGACGTACTAACTCAGATAAAATCGTTTGCATACCAGCACGGTAAGCTTTACGGTTTATTTTATGACTGAAATTTTCTAGCGGTGAGCTAGGGAATGCACGACCACCTCCACGCCAGATTGGGCTAGACGTCATACCAGCACGTGCATTACCCGTTCCTTTTTGCGCATAAGGTTTATGCGTAGTATGTGCAACATTGCCACGACCCTTTTGTGCACGGGTTGCAGTACGGGCATTTGCCATATAGGCAACGACCACTTGATGCACTAAAGCCTCGTTAAATTCACGACCAAATGTTTCATCCGAAACGGTCACGCCTTTTTTAGCGAGCTTGCCGCTTTTATCGACTAATTTGAGTTCCATTATTTCATCCCCTTCTGAAGCTTAGCTTTAATGGCTGGACGCACAACAACGTCTCCGCCTTTAGAGCCAGGGACTGCACCTTTAATCAATAGCAGGTTACGCTCCACATCAACACGTACTATTTCCAGGTTTTGCGTAGTGACTTTAGTAGCCCCTAAGTGACCAGGCATGCGCTTACCTGGGAATACTCGACCAGGATCTTGCGCCATACCGATAGAACCAGGTACGTTATGTGATTTAGAGTTACCGTGAGATGCGCGGTTAGACTTAAAGTGATGGCGCTTAATGGCACCAGCAAAGCCCTTACCCAAAGATGTACCAGTAACGTCAACCATCTGCCCTACCTGGAAAATATCTACAGTGATATTTGCACCGGCAGTGTAATTGGCTAAAACTTCGCTAGTTACTGGGAATTCATGAATACCAGCGCCAGCAGCAGAGCCTGTCTTGGCATAATGCCCAGTCAGCGCTTTGTTGATGCGGCTAGCACGACGTGTACCGTAAGCAACTTGAAGGCCTGTATAGCCATCGCTTGCGACCGTCTTGATCTGTGTCACGCGGTTAGGTACAACTTCCAACACGGTTACCGGGATGCTTGCGCCATCATCAGTAAACACGCGGGTCATACCTACTTTGCGACCAATAAGCCCTAAGCTCATGATCGTTTCCTTATATTTTAGTTAAAAAGCCGATTACAATTGACCGACTTCTGTGAAAGAGCGCGGATTATACCGAACTCCAGAAAACTTTACAACTGGTTCTTTATTACTGGTTTTACAACCAGTAAGTAATTTACAACTTAAAGCTTAATTTCAACATCAACGCCAGCTGGTAAATCCAACTTCATTAACGCATCTACTGTTTTATCTGTAGGATCAACAATATCCATCAAACGTTGGTGGGTACGAATTTCAAACTGATCGCGTGAGGTTTTGTTCACGTGTGGTGAACGTAAAATATCAAAACGCTCAATACGTGTTGGTAATGGCACTGGACCCTTAACTACTGCGCCAGTACGTTTTGCTGTTTCTACAATCTCCTGAGCAGATTGATCAATCAAACGATAATCAAATGCTTTCAAGCGGATACGAATTTTTTGAGCTGCCATTTTACTTTTCCTTAAAGAGCGAAGCGGCAGAGTTCACCCTGCCGCTTAATTAAATTACAAAATTACTCGATTACAAATATATCCAGGTGATCGCTATTTGATAATCTTTTAAGCAAAACCATCTTACTCAATGAAACTTATGCCTAGATTATTGTTATTCAATAATCTTAGCCACCACACCGGCACCCACAGTACGACCACCTTCACGAATGGCGAAGCGTAAGCCTTCTTCCATCGCGATAGGGGC
>MHBU01000015.1 GCA_001803395.1 Methylotenera sp. RIFCSPLOWO2_02_FULL_45_14
CCTGCTTACAAATTAAGCAGAATACTTGGTTTTACCTGGTCAAAATTCAACGCGCATAAGTGCGCTTATCTGGTCAGTTTTAAATGCGCGTCAACACTTGAGGGCACATTGAACGGTTACAGTACCATTAAACCCGTCGATGGCTCGTAATAGCTCTGCTATATCTTTTGGGTCGGTAAAGGCAGCCATGTGTTTTGTTGTGGTTGCAGGTAAAGCGCCTTTAAGGCCATAAGTGATGTCGCGGATGGCGCGGCCAGTTTGTACAGCATAGCGAAATACTTGGCCAGCAGTTTGCAGTGCTCTGTGAGCCGTTTCTAGCTTATTTAGGTTTTCTATACGCTTAACAACTTGAAGTAGTTGAGGTGCAGTTATATCGGTAATTGGTACGTTGCCAATCCAAGGGAATAAATAGAGCTCGAAGCGCCTGATCACTTTATCTTTGTGAGTCTCGGCTTTATTTTTCATGTGAGTGCTCCACCATTCACGCGCAACCAACTCAAAGCTATTCGCAGAGTTGAGCTTTTTCTCTGCTTTAATTTTTTGCCGTTTTTCACTAGGGTCAATTTGATCGTTGGCTATAAGCTTTCTGGCATCATCGCGCTTGTCTCTGGCTTGCTTTAGCGATACATCAGGGTATGTTCCAAGTGAGAGTAGTTTTTCTTTACCCTCAAAACGATACTTAAACCGCCACCACTTACCGCCAGCAGGGGTAACTTGCATGAATAAACCGTCTGTATCGTAGAGTTTATAAGGCTTTTCAGTTGGTTTTGCATTCTGTATTGCGGTGTTTGTAAGAGTCATTTTGGGGTAACTTTCGAAGTAAAAAACTCAAAAATCAGAGTTACCCCCACAAAGTTACCCCAATTAGTTGGGGTATGTCAAGGAATGTTGTGCGACGGCTTGAGGCGATAAAAAAGCCCCGAAGTAAGTAACTACGGGGCTTTTAGAGGTGTTACGATGCTTTGTGACACCATGTTGTGGTGGTGAAAGAGGGACTTGAACCCTCGACCCCAGGATTATGAATCCTGTGCTCTAACCAGCTGAGCTACATCACCTTGTAAACTGGGTGCTGAAACTTTAAATACCTTAAAATTTTAGCAAGGGCGCAATTCTAGTGTTTTAGGCGCCGGTTGTCAAAATTAGTTTGCAATTTATACATTACAAACGTGTGAAGTTACACATTAAATCTAAAGTGCATCACATCGCCATCTTGCACAATGTATTCTTTGCCTTCTAAGCGCATTTTTCCTGCTTCTTTAGAGCCTTGCTCACCTTTATTTTTCACAAATTCATCATAGGCGATGACTTCTGCACGAATAAATCCGCGTTCAAAGTCGGTATGAATCACACCTGCGGCTTGTGGTGCGGTGGCGCCTTTTTTAACGGTCCATGCGCGCACTTCTTGTACGCCAGCGGTGAAGTAGGTTTGTAGGCCTAGTAAATCGTAAGCGGCGCGGATTACGCGGTTCAGGCCTGGTTCATTTTGTCCAAGTTCGGCTAAAAACAGGGCTTTATCTTCGTCTTCAAGTTCAGAAATTTCAGATTCAATTTTGGCGCAAATGGCAACCACTGGCGCGTGTTCTGCTTTACCTAAATCAATGACTTTTTGTAGAAACGGGTTGTTCTCAAAGCCGGTTTCATTCACGTTGGCCAGGTACATCACTGGTTTAACTGTTATCAGGCAAAGTGGTTTGAGTATTTGTAGCTCATCGTCATCTAACCCAAGTGTGCGCACGGCTTTGGCTTGGTTTAAGCATGGTAAAACTTTATCTAAAACGGCCATTAAAGCAATGGCGTCTTTGTCGCCGCTTTTTGCTTTTTTGCTTTCGCGGTGCATGGTTTTTTCAACCGTTTCCATGTCTGCCAACGCAAGTTCAGTGTTAATGACTTCAATGTCAGACAATGGGTCAATTTTGTTGGACACATGGATCACGTTGCCGTCTTCAAAGCAGCGTACTACGTGCGCAATCGCGTCAGTTTCGCGGATGTTGGCTAAAAACTTATTGCCTAAGCCTTCACCTTTTGATGCGCCTGCAACCAAGCCAGCAATATCGACCATTTCAACAATCGCAGGTTGCACGCGTTGCGGCTTAACAATATCAATCAGTGGCTGCATGCGCGTGTCGGGTACTTCTACAATACCCACGTTAGGCTCAATGGTGCAAAATGGATAGTTCTCAGCCGCAATGCCTGCTTTGGTAATGGCGTTAAATAATGTGGATTTCCCCACATTTGGCAAACCTACGATGCCACATTTCATTTTATTTTCCAGTTCATTGTTTAGTGTGCAATTTTAACATTGCGTTTTCAAATTCGCCCGCAAGTATTAAATCCAACAGTTTGGCGCTTTCGATAATACTGTCGTCTATTGCAGTTTTCTCATCTTTTAATGGGGGCTTAAGTACAAAATTGACTACTTCATTGCGATCACCCGGGTGACCAATGCCGATTCTTAAGCGCCAATAGTTAGCGGTACCAAGGGCGGCATGGATATCTTTTAGGCCATTATGCCCACCGTGCCCGCCAGCAAACTTTAATTTAATGCCGCCTGCGGGTAAATCCAGCTCGTCATGAATCACCAGAATTTCAGCAGGGGTAATTTTGTAGTAATTAGCAAGCGCAGCCACTGCTTTGCCGCTTAAATTCATGAATGTGCTCGGTTTGAGTAACCAGGATTCCTGGTTAATTTTTCCAACAACTCCCAAAAATTTTACATCGCTTACCAATTTTGTATTGGTTTGTGCGGCAATCTGGTCTATCCACCAAAAGCCTGCGTTGTGACGCGTGCGTTCGTATTTATCGCCAGGATTGCCTAAGCCTACAAATAGTTTAATTCCATTCATTGGTTATATAGTATCAATAAAAAACGCGCACTTCATAAGAAAGTGCGCGTTTAGTTTGCATGCTTATAAACTTAAGCTGCTGGAGTTTCAGTAGCATCTGCGGCAGCTGAAACACCACCGCGTGTTTTAGCGATAGAAGCAATAGCCGCATCATCACCGTGAGCCAATTGTACAAATTCAACACCTTTTGGTAGTTTGATTTGTGACAAGTGGATTGAATGTCCGATTTCAAGACTTGATACATCAATTTCAATAAACTCAGGCAAATCTTTTGCCAAGCAGCTTACGTCAGCTTCTGTTTGCACGTGTGCAACAATACCGCCACCTAATTTAACACCAGGTGCTACGTCAGCATTAATGAAGTGGAAAGGCACTTTAACGTGGATTTTTTCAGTGGCACTTACGCGTTGAAAATCGATGTGCTGAATGGTGTTGCGTACCGGGTGCATTTGAAAGTCACGTAATAACACGCTTTCTTTTTTGCCATCAAGGATAAGGGTTAACACTGAGGCGTGAAAAGCTTCGTGACGGAATTGCAAGAATAATTCTTTAGCATTCAGTTCAAGTGTTACAGCATCTTTACCAGCACCATATACTACACCTGGCACTGCGCCCGCGTGACGAAGACGGCGGCTCGCACCCGTACCTTTAACATCACGTTTTACTGCATTGATTTCAATAGACATTTTACTACTCCTAATTTTTTACTACTTTTACTACACGATAAACTGCACACCGCGACCAGTATGCAGGGTTAAAAACTTAATCCATAAACAGTGAAGATACGGAGTCTTCACTACTGATTCTGCGTATGGTTTCTGCTAACAATGCTGCTGCGCTTAATTGGCGAATTTTTTTACAATTTGCTGAATCAGGTCTTAATGCAATGGTGTTAGTAACGACTAATTCGTCTAACTCTGAATTTTGAATACGTTCAGCAGCGCCACCAGATAACACTGGATGTGTGGCATAAGCCACTACTTTTACCGCGCCATGTTTTTTGAGTGCGGCAGCTGCTTCACACAGTGTGTTTGCGGTATCAACCATGTCATCCATAATGACGCAGGTGCGGCCAGCAACATCACCAATGATGTTCATCACTTTGGCTACGTTTGGTTTTGGGCGACGTTTGTCAATAATGGCTAAATCTGAGTTGAGTTGTTTTGCACATGCACGCGCACGCACTACGCCGCCCACATCAGGCGAAACGATGACTAAATTTTCATGATTTTGGCGCAGTAAGTCGGCCAATAAAATCGGCGTTGCATAGATATTATCAACAGGAATATCAAAGAAGCCTTGAATTTGATCTGAGTGCAAATCCATCGTGAGTACACGATTAACACCAACACCTGTCAACATGTTGGCAACAACTTTTGCGGTAATGGCTACACGCGCTGAGCGTGGGCGACGGTCTTGACGCGAATAGCCTAAGTAAGGAATGGCAGCGGTAATGCGCCCCGCTGATGAGCGGCGCAGCGCGTCAACCATGACCATGACTTCCATCAGGCTGTCGTTAGTCGGGTGGCTGGTAGATTGCAATACGAATACGTCGCGACCGCGTACGTTTTCTAGCAATTCAACCATGACTTCGCCGTCAGAAAACCGGCCTACATCCGCGCGACCAAGCTCAATGCCCAAGTGACTAGCAACTTCTTGCGCGAGCGCTGGATTGGCGTTACCAGTAAAGACCATCATGTTGCCGTTAGACACTATTTGATTTCCTATCGTGCTAGTTGCGGTTAAAACGCTATGAAACACTAAAAAATAAAAGCGTGTAAATCAAAAAATCTACACGCTTGTTAGTTCAATCTATGCAGACTGCTTGTCTGCATTCTAAATTCATGCTGACTGTTTGTCAGTACTTTAAATTTATGCAGGCTATTTGCCTGCATACTAAAATTTGGCTGAGGAGGAAGGACTCGAACCTTCGGATGCTGGGATCAAAACCCAGTGCCTTAACCAACTTGGCGACTCCCCAATATTTAATTAGCTTGTTTAATTAGACGCAAAGTCTATTAAAGGGTGCTGATTTAACCCTTTTGCAACAAAGCCCAGAACAGAACATCCTAAGACCTCTTTTGGCTTTTGATTGCATATTTCGTTAGCGATTTTTTCGTTAGCGACTTCTAAAAAAACAGAAGCGCCTGAACCGCTCATCCTTGCATCACCAAATTGTTTAAGCCATGTTAAACAAGCCGATACTGCTGGATATTCATCACAAACTATTTTTTCAAGGTGGTTTGTAAACTCAGGGTGTATGTTTCCACCAGCTGAATTTTCAGTGCTTAATTTAGCTATGCTTAAATTAGACGCCCTTGAAAAGTCCGACATTGTCTTAGGAATCGCATTTTTTGTCAATCGCTTATTCGCAAAAACTTGTGCTGTGGATACATGCGCATTAGGGGTTAATACGACATAGTAGGCATCAATCAGGTTGATGGTTTGCAACGCCTCACCTACGCCTTCAGCCCAAGCATTTGAACCGTAAATAAAAAATGGCACATCCGCACCTAATTGCAACCCTAGTTTCAATAATTCATTACGACTCAAATTTAACTGCCAAAGACGATTTAACGCTAGCAACACCGTTGCCGCATCAGAGCTGCCACCGCCCAAGCCGCCGCCCATGGGGATTTTTTTTTCAACCAATATTTCCACGCCTTGCTTGCACGCTGTGTGTTGTTGTAATAGTTTTGCCGCACGTATGCATAAATCTTGCGCTTCGGTGACGTTGGCAACCGCATTGACGCGTTTAATTGCAGCGTCTGTCGTCGGTTTTAGGTAGATGGTATCGTAAAAGTCTAACAGACGGAATACAGTTTGCAGCAAGTGGTAGCCATCTGCACGCTGGCCTGTGATGTGCAAAAATAAATTGATTTTTGCTGGTGCTAAAAAAGGTTGAAAGTCTTGCATGGCTGGTAAATTTACGATTTTCTTTATGTTTATTGAGGTGGTCTTTTGGTAACCTTAGTCAACAATGTTGTCAGTAACCAATGTTATCCCATGTTTCAACTAAAAGTTTTAGGTTTACTTTGTCACTTTTAAGAAAAATTTTACTCGGTAATAGATATCCGTTTTGTTCTGAGTAGTTTTGATATTCAATCTTCCATCCGTCTTGATGCAATGTGGTTAATAAGCCGCGCTCATCCCAGGTGCTATTTTGTAACGTGCTGTCTTGCGTTGTGTAGCCAGAAGGGCGACCTAGCGACCAGTCGGCAAGTCCGGTGAGCGGAAGTTGCCAGCCTAATGCGGATTGCGTGAGCGTTTCAGCATCATTGGCGGAGAAACTGTTGCCATTGGCATCGGCTAAAATAACTTTCTCGGCAGATTTTTTAATACTTGCCACTTGGCCACCTAGCGGTGAATAAAGTGCAATGTCATCATCGTTTGTATGATGCTGCCAATGCAAACCGCCAGAAAATCCCTTGCCCTCTGTTTGTATACCAATACGGCCTTTAAGCGAAAAATGCTGGATGTTTGCAATATGTTTCAAATGCGCTTGATTGAGCTTTTGTGAGGCATTACTTGGCGCCGGCTTGATGCTAGGCACGCCAGTACAGGCTTGCAGTAACGATAGCAAACCAAGTAGCAACCAAGGCGTGCGGAACAAAGGCTTAATGGCAGTTATCATCAGCAACGTTTATGATTTGAATTTGTTAGCGGTGCTGATGAGCACCTCATTATCAGGATGAGCGCTTAATGCCTCTGCCCATATTTTTTTTGCCTGGTCGTATTGTCCTTTTTGCCATAGCACTTCACCTAAATGTGCCGCAATTTCAGGGTCTGGATTGATGCTGTAGGCTTGTTGTAAATATTTAATGGCTTTATTTAAATTGCCTTTACGATAATGTGCCCAGCCTAGGCTATCAAGCATGTAATGATCATTGGGTGAAAAGCTCAAGGCTTTTTCTATCAACTTGACGGCTTCATTCAAGCGGATATTTCGGTCAGCAAACGAGTAACCAAGTGCGTTGTAAGCGGCGGCAAAATCAGGTTTTTCAGCAATTGCCCTGCGTAATTCAGACTCCATGAGATCAAATTTCTGTACGCGTTCGGCAGCTAGTGCGTAGTCGTAAACCAAATCTGGCGTGTTAGGCAGGTTTTTTACGGTTTTATCTAACAGCTCAAATGCATCTACATTGCGTTTGGCTTTAGCGAGCAAAGCGGCTTGCGTTTGAATCACAACAATTTGTTGTTCGGCATTTAAGTCTTCTACTGCATCTAATAGCTCAATGGCCTTGTCCACAGACTGTGTGCGTGCAATGACATTAGCAAGGCTGATTTGTGCTTCAAGGTGGCGTGAATCAGCAGATACCTTGTTATACCAATCAATCGCATCTGCATCATGATTTTGTTTTTCAGCAGTTTGCCCAAGATAAATATAGAGTTGGTCTGACTCTTTAAAGTCTAGCGTGAGTGCGTGCTTAAAATAATTTTCAGCAGCTAGGTAATCTGCAGACTGGAACGAAAGTAAACCAATAATGACGGTAACTTCAGCACTGTTTTTAGCAGCGCCGTTTTGAGCGTAATCTAGTATTACTGGATACTCTTTTTTTGCCGCATCATATTGCTTTTGGTTGACCAGTAATTTGGCTAAATTGATCCGCACTTCATTAGCATCTGGGTAGCTATTTAAAAACTCGCGATAAAAATCTAGCGCAGCTTGTGGTGATTTGCGATACAGCACCTGGCCTTTAAGCAGCGCTGCCAAATGCCAACCTGGGAGAAGAGTTTCAGCATTGTTGAGCGCTTTTAATGCAACTGCATCCTGGTTGGCAACCCAAGCCGCTTGGGCGATGGCAAATTGTGCCTCGGCAAGGTCAGGGTAAGGTTTTGCCAGTGATTGTACTAGGCGCAAGACACCAGTTTTGTCTGCGCTACGGCCTAGTACCCCATTGAGATATAAAAATCCGCTCGCACGGTTTTCTTTTTTTGAAAGCAATTTTGCTAAATAAGGCTCAGTTTCATTGAGTTTGCCCGTGGCAATTAACATTTCTGTCACGGCTTGCTGCGCTTCTGTTGAATCAGTATCAAGCTCGGCCCATAGCTTGATGGCAGGCACCGCTAAGCTAGGCACATTACCAAAAGCTGCAATTTTAGCAGCACGTTCTGCGAGACGTGGATCGCGCTCTGTTTTGGCTAAATCATAAAATATGGCACCAGACATGCCTATTTCACCGCGCTGCCCGGCAATTTCGCCAACCAGGTATTTGTAGATAAACTCAGCGCTTAATTCATTTTTATTGTCCGCGCTTAGGCCGCTGTGGTTTTCAGCGGCTGCTGTCGCTGTGACAGTTTTGATGTGATCTTTGCTGGCACAACCACTGACCCCCAGCGCGGTTGCTGACAAAAATATCCAGAAAACGGTGGGAAAAATGCGCGAGGCCTTCTTCAATAGAGGCTTGTTCAGTGAAGTTTTGGATTTTTGATGCCAGATCATGGTATGCATAGAATTGAGTTTATCAGTTAGTGTTGAGGAGTGTTTATTAGGATCTATTGTTGTTCTTCTATTGCGATTGAAACGTAGTGCATTGTTTAAATAACACTGTATGATGCGTTGCCTTCTCTTAGTCCGTGACAGTGGCGCAGAGTTCCGACATAATTATGTATTGACTATAACGCAAGTCAAGAGAACTTTCCAATAGATAGGTTTACAACTAGATAGATTTACAACATGTTTTCAATAGATTAAGTTTATTGAATTAAGTATTTACATTTGTATCATAAATTGAATGTCTGAAAATTGAGTGGCTATGAATAATTTTACAGTAGAGGCAATCGAACTCACGCGAGTTTATGGTGGTCGAGAAGCGGTAAGTAACGTGAGTTTCACCTTGAGCAAAGGTGAGGTATTGGGCTTTTTAGGCCCTAACGGTGCGGGTAAATCCACCACCATGAAAATGCTCACAGGCAATCTCGCGCCTAGTCATGGCTCTGTCAAAATCTGTGGTATCGATATGATAGAAAATCCGAAAGAAGCCAAGGCGCTCATCGGCTATCTCCCCGAAATGCGCCCGCTTTATAAGGAGCTGACGGTTGATGAATATTTAATCATGGCTGCGCGCCTGCATCGCGTGAGTGCAAAACACATTAAAAGCGCAGTAGAAACCGCAAAAGAACGTTGCGGTTTGGGTCACATGAGTAAACGTTTGATTGAAAATTTATCTAATGGATATCAACAACGTGTTGGTATTGCACAGGCGATTATTCATCGCCCAATGGTGGTGATTTTAGATGAGCCTACAGTGGGGCTGGACCCTATCCAAATCCGTGATATTCGCGCCTTGATTCGTGAGGTGGGTGGTGAACATAGCGTGATTATTTCAACCCATATTTTGCCTGAAGTGGAAATGGTCTGTGACCATGTGCAGATTATTGATAAAGGCAAGTTGGTTTTTAATGGCGCTATTGATGTACTCAAAAAACAGCGTATTGGCAACAAGTTATTGATTAGCATGCACAATCCACCAGCGGCAGATGCAATGCTCAGCATTGCTGGTGTGACTGAGGCTGAAAGTTTACCCGGTGGTTTGATTCGTGTTCGTTTTGCAGAAAACGCAACGCCGGCAGAGGCGATTGTGCAAGCCGCAGTGCAGCAAGGTTGGGGCTTATACCAAATTGCGCCAGATCAAACCAGCTTAGAAGATGTATTTATGCAGCTAACTTATCAAGAGCAAGTTGCAGAAGAGCAGCCAGCGGCTTAAGGGATTAACCATGATTATCAATGTAGCAAGAAAAGAATTAAAAAGCGTGTTTGCCTCACCCATGGGCTGGGTCATATTGTCGTTGCTGATGTTTGCATTTGGCACTCAATACCTTAATGGCGTGAATGATTATTTTGCCGTGATGTCAGGCGCTATGCGTCCCGCAGAGCGTACAGGGGTGACGCAGTTTGTTGGTCAGTCGGTGTATGGATTGGCTTCATTCATTATGTTGTTTGCGGTGCCATTACTCTCAATGCGTTTGATTGCTGAAGAACGCCGTAGCCAAACATTGCCATTTTTATTTAGTGCGCCAATTTCACTCACCGAAATAGTCGTCGGCAAATTTTTGGGTCTAGTCGGCTTTTTAAGCATCTTAATTATTTTTATTGCCGCCATGTTGTCCACACTTAACATTTGGTCTGATATTGACTTTGGGTTTATTGTCGCCAATTCAGTGGGTTTATTATTGATGGTGGCAAGTTTTTCAGCACTTGGGCTGTATTTCTCAAGTTTGACTCAGCAGCCGGTGGTTGCTGCAATTTTGACCTTTGTAGCCCTATTTGCCTTGATGATGCTAGACCGTTTTTTTGCAGGCGACCCTAGCAATATTCTGGCAAGTTTATCACTCACGCGCCATTTCCAAACTTTCTCCGGTGGCTTGATTGATACTGCCGATATTGCTTATTTTATTCTCTTTACCGTGACATTTTTAACCTTAACAGTGCGTCGCCTAGATGCCGACCGCTTACGTGGTTAATTGGAATTATTTGATATGAACATCAATCGTAAATTACGTTTTCAGTTGTTAGTGCAAAACTGGGTTTTTGTCGTGTTTTTTTTAATGCTGGTGGTGTTGTTAGGCTATGTTGCAAGCCAGTACCATGTTGCAAAAGACATTACTCAAGCCAATCGGAATATTCTCACACAAGGCAGTGTTAATGTATTAAAGCAGATGAAAGGCCCCGTTAACATTACCGTGTTTGCTACTAAAGATGATACGTCTAGCGGTGATAACTTTCGCAAAGGCATTGTTGATTTTGTCGCGCGTTATCAGCGCGCAAAAAAGGACATTCACTTAACGTTTATCAACCCGTCTCAAGAACCAAAGCTTGCACAAGATGCGGGCGTTAAGACTGATGGCGAGGTGGTGATTGAGTATCAAAAGCGCGTTGAGCACATTACGCCACCGTTTGCTGAGCAAGAGGTGACCAATTTATTAGTCAGGCTATCTCGCACTAACCAACAGGCTGTCATGTATTTAGATGGCCATGGCGAGCGTAATTTGCTAGGGGTGAGAAACCATGATATTGGTGAGTTTGGTAAGCAATTAGAAGCCAAAGGCTTTAAGTTTGCAAACCCTGATTTAACCATTGCACAGGCCGTACCTAGTAATGGTGCCATGCTGGTGATTGCTAGCCCGCAAGTAGATGTGAGTGATGTTGAAGCTAAAAAAATTAAAGCTTATCTTGATGCGGGTGGCAACCTATTATGGTTGTTGGATGATGATAATTTGCGCGGGCTAAATGAGGTGGCCGATTACTTGGGTTTGCAAGTATCCCCTGGCATCGCCTTAGATATGGCCTCAGCGCAATATGGCGCAGATGCACGCGTAGCATTTGCCAGTCTTTATGGCGAGCATGCAATTACTACTAACTTTATGCTGCGTACTTTGTTTCCTGAAGCGCATCAGGTGACGGCAAAAGGCACGGATGAAAATGGTTGGAAAGTCAGCAATTTAGTAGAAGTGGCGCCTAATGGTTGGTTGGCTGCAAAAAAATTAGCCAAAGATGCCAAGCCAGTATTTGATGAGAAAAATGATAAACGCGGACCAATCAATATTGGTGTGGCTTTAGAGCGAACTTATGGTAAAAAAGGTCAGCGTGTGGTGGTGATGGGTAACGCTAATTTTTTATCAAATACCTTTATTACTAACGGCGGCAATTTGGATTTAGGTGTGAACATCATCAATTGGCTAGCAGGCGATGACAATCTCATTACTATTCAGCCTATGCCGCTTAAAGATATCAATGTTTCCATTCCCGATACCGATCAAGGCCGCCTTGTCGCCTGGACGGTGTTTCATGGCTTTCAATACTTTATCCCACTAGGATTTATGATTGCAGGCTTTTACTTATGGTGGAAGCGTAGAAGAGCTTAAGCGCAGTTTCGGTTTAAATAGGAGCGCCCAACGACCAAGCTCAGGGAAAGTATCGTCCCCTGGCTTGGTCGTTGGGCGCTCCCTGAGCCTGTCGAAGGGTAGCAAGTGCAAGTTTCAAGTTTAACTTTTGTTTGATAAGGCAACCATGAAAAAACGTTGGCTACTTAATTTAATTTTATTCAGTGTGGTGGCAAGTTTAGTTGCATTTTTATATTTGCGCCCAAAATCTGAGGCGGTTAAAGAAAGTACACATGAAGTATCACATTATAAATTAGCAGAATTTAACGCAATTAGCGTTGAGTTTCCTACTAAAGCGGCAGTGGCTTTTGAAAAAATAGATGGTTTGTGGCGGCTGACGGCACCGTATAAAACACGTGCAGATCAAGCTTCTGTGCAGCGTATTTTAGCCATTGTTGCTGCAAATAGCCCAGAAAAAATCACGACAGATGATTTAGGCAAGTTTGGGCTTGATAATCCATCCATTAAGCTCAAGTTGTTTAGAGATCAAAACAATTTGGAAGAATTTTTGTTCGGCACCTATAATCCAGTAACCGGCGAGCAATATATTGCGCACAGAAATGTAGTTTACTTAGTGTCTAGCACATACGCCGAGGCCGCCTCAATACAAGTCATTGAGTTGATTGATAAAGCGCCGCTCAAGCCGACTGAAGAAGTCGCTGGATTTAACTTTAGTCGCTTGGAGCAATGGGAAGAATCTAAATTGAATGTGGATTTGGTGGATGGAAAATGGAAGGTTTCTATCGCCAGTGCCAAACCATTGCAAAATGAGCTCAACGAATGGCTGGACTATAATTGGGTGCATAACTTGGCTAAATCAGTCGAGTTATATACGCCAGACCGCAAAGCCACGTATCCTTCATTTGAAGTGAAATTGGCAGATGGTAAAAAAGTACACTTTGACAAAATTCAAGAGTCACCAGATTTAATATTGGGCCGTTCTGACGAGGGACTGAAGTATTATTTTCCTCAAGACGTAGGCTTCGTAATGTTGAATCCGCCTCTCAATTTACCAAACTAGTCGTTGCTCCTGCGTTGTGATGCCATATTGATGAGTGCGTTAAAGAGGCAATATGCCAGAACTTCCAGAGGTTGAAACCACAAGGCTTGGCCTGTTACCTTTATTGAATCAATCGGTGTCGCAAGTGACGATACGTAATGGTTCACTGCGCTGGCCAATCCCATCTGATTTGCCAAATATTCTCGTTGGGCAAACCCTTCAAGCATTAACGCGACGCGCTAAATACATTTTGGCGCATTTTGAACATGGCGTTTTACTGTTGCACTTGGGCATGTCTGGCCGAATTTGTTTGCTAGCGCAAAATGAGCCGCCACAAAAACATGATCACTTTGATATTTGTTTTGCAAACGGGCAAGTATTAAGGTTGCGTGACCCACGTCGTTTTGGCGCAGTGCTATGGGCAGGGTCGCAGCCTGAACAGCATGTGTTGTTAAAAGCATTAGGCCCAGAGCCGCTAAGTGATGCATTGTCAGGACAATACTTACATACCCAACTTCGCACACGTTCAGCCGCCATTAAAACCACCATCATGGATAGTCATTTAGTGGTTGGTGTGGGTAACATTTATGCCAGTGAATCGTTATTTCGGGCGCGCATTCAGCCTGAAACACCAGCTAAAACCTTAACGCTGCTGCAGTGTGAGCGATTAGTGACTGAAATCAAAAGTACGTTGCAAGATGCGCTTGCCGCGGGCGGGAGCAGCTTGCGTGATTTTTTTGGCGCCGATGGCAACCCCGGCTATTTTCAGCAACAATACTTTGTCTATGGGCGCACCAATGCGCCGTGCCGAGCGTGTGGCGCACCCATTATGATGATTAAGCAAGGTCAGCGCTCGACTTTTTACTGCGCTACTTGTCAGCCCTTAAATTAGCCCTTCAATGCTGATGTGGGTGGGCTGCATGTTCGTGTAAGTATCCGTGTGGTTGATGCGGTGTGCCAGCAATTTTTTGCGGCAACAGCGAACCTAAAATCATCCCCACCACACTCACGCCTAAGCCAATCAGTTGCGGTGGAATTAAACTGGCTTCACCAATTAACACTTCAATCAGTACCCATGTGCTAATTCCGCCAATAATGGCAGCCAGTGCACCTTGTGAGGTGGCTTTTTTCCAAAAGGCACCAAAAAATAACGGCACAAATGCGCCGGCAAGTGTGATTTTATAGGCTGATTCTACCATGCCGAAAATCGAGAGTTCCGTGTTAAGTGCGTAAAGTAATACGCATAGTGCAAAGCCAACCAGGCAAATGCGCATGACACGTAAAAAGCCTTTATCCGTGAGGTGCGGTATATAGCCTCGCACAATGTTCTCTGCAAATGAGATGGAAGGCGCGAGTAGGGTGGCGGATGAGCAGCTCATAATCGCGGAGAGTACAGCACCAAAAAAGATGGCTTGTGTAAAAATCGGCGTGTGTTGCAACACTAAAGTCGGTAAAACTCTTTGTGAATCTTCTAATACGAGTTTGCCGAACAATACAGGGTCAATCAGCGTGGCGGCGTAGGCAATAAACATGGGCACAAAGGTGAAACAGAAATAAACACTGGCCCCTAAAATAGAACCCCATAATGCAATTTTTGCGCTCTTAGCTGAAGTGATGCGCTGAAATACATCTTGTTGCGGAACAGAACCCAGCATCATTGTCACCCAGCCGCCTAAAAAGGTGACCCACACCCAAACATCTGCGCCCTTAGGAAAGAAATTTAGCTTACCAGCGGCACGTGCGTGCTCTATCACAGGGGCTATGCCACCTGTCATGCCAGATACAATGTTGCCAATGTAAAGTAAGCCGCCAATCACAACAATCATCTGCACAAAGTCTAATATGGCCACTGAAAACATGCCGCCAAAAGTGGTGTAAGTGAGTACAATGGCTGTGCCGAGTATCATGCCAGCTTCTTCACTTACGGCACCGTTGGTAATCATATTAAAAATCAAACCTAGTGCTTTGATTTGCGCGGCAACCCAGCCCAAATACGAAATGACGATGGCTATGGTGGTGAGTATTTCTACCGTGCGGTTATAGCGCATGCGGTAAAAGTCGCCGAGGGTGATGATGTTGAGTTTATAAAGCTGCGTAGAAAAGAAAAATCCTGCAATAATCAAGCACATGCTTGAACCAAAAGGGTCAGCGGCAACACCGCTTAAGCCCTCGGTGACAAATGTGGATGAAACGCCAAATATGGCTTCTGCGCCGAACCAAGTGGCAAATACGGTTGCTATGACAACGGGTAAGGGTAGGTGACGACCAGCCACTGCGTAATCTTTAGTATTTTTGACGCGGGTGGCTGCGACCAGACCAATGGTGATAGAGATTAGTAAGTAGATAGCGACGAACCAAATCAACATTGCAAGTTCCTTATTTCTTATTTTCCATGGTTAAAAAGTGAAAAATGTACTCGCTAAACTTAATACTTCTACCAATGTGAGTAGTGCAACAGCAATGACTAATCGTTTTTGCCAATCCGATTGTTGCTGCTGAGTTTTGATTAACAAACTGATAGAGGATCGAATAGGCGCGTCAATTTCAGCCTGTGTTTTTTGGCTGAGAAACTCATGTAGCAATCGTGGCATTTCTGGCAGATTTTTTGCAATAAAAGGGATTTCATTTTTCAGTGTTTTAACCACTGCACGCCAGCCTACTTGTTCGCTCATCCAGCGTGTTAAAAAAGGTTGCGCACTTTTCCATAAGTCTAAATTCGGATCGAGTTCGCGCCCCAAACCTTCAATATTCAGTAAGGTTTTTTGTAGCATAATCAGTTGTGGTTGAATAATCACACCAAAGCGGCGAGCCATTTGAAACAGGCTTAACAAGGTACGCGCAAATGAAATATCTTTAAGCGGTTTATTGAAAATAGGTTCACAAATAGCGCGCACAGCAGTTTCTAACTCTTCACGTTTTGTATCCGCTGGCACCCAGCCAGAATCGATATGTGCTTGCGCTACATCGCGATAATCGCGATTAAAAAATGCTAAAAAATTGCGTGCCAGATAATATTTATCGGTGTCGCTTAAAGACCCCATAATGCCAAAATCCAGTGCGATATATTTGCCGTCATCAGCTACTTGAATGTTGCCAGGGTGCATGTCAGCATGAAAAAAACCATCCCGAAATACTTGGGTGAAAAATATCTCGACACCATCGCGCGCGAGTTTCGGAATATCAACCCCTTTTGCAACCAATAGGTCACGCTGACTAATTGGCGTGCCGTGCATACGCTGCATGACCATGACTTCTTTACGGCACCAGTCCCAATGGACTTCAGGCACAATCAGCACAGACTTATCGGCAAAGTTGCGCCCCAGTAAGCTACAGTTGGCGGCTTCCAAGGTTAAATCAAGCTCGCTTTGCGTGTGTCTTGCAAACTCTGTGACAATTTCACGTGGTTTGAGTTTTTTGAATTCCGCTGAAAGTGCTTGAATCAGCCAGGCAACCGTATCCATTAAGCGCAAATCTTGCGCAATGGTTTTATCAATATTTGGCCGTAATACTTTTACCGCGACAGGTTGGCCGTCTGGCAGATGAGCAAAATGCACTTGTGCGACGGATGCGCTGGCAATGGGCGTTTCATCGAACTGTGAAAAAAGCGCTGTAAGCGGCTGGTTAAAAGCGCTGGTAATCACTTGCTCAACCTCAGCGAAAGCAAAAGGAGGCACTTGATCTTGCAGTTTTGCCAGCTCATCTGCAATGTCGAGCGGGATTAAATCACGTCTGGTAGAAAGCATTTGTCCAAATTTAACAAAAATTGGACCGAGTGTTTCAAGCGCGAGCCGTAAGCGTTCACCGCGAGAACGTTGTTGGTTACGCCAAAATAGTAAGCCGCTAACGATAGATTGCAGCGGTTTTAATTTGGTGTGACTTAAAATCAACTCATCCAAACTAAAGCGCAACACCGTGAAAATAATATAGATTAGCCTGAAAATGCGCATAAATTTACTGAACGTTCTTTTTTACTGGTTGGATGGAGTCGGTTTCTGCAGCATTTGTTTTGGCAAGTTTATTTAATCTTTTTTCAAGGCGCTCTACATCTGCACGTAAGGTATCCACTTCTGCATTGAATTGCGCTACATGACGTTTTTTAGCAATCATCGGCTTTTCTTCTTGCCAGTATTCACTGAGCATTTCAGTCAGGTTGATGCCGGTTTCTTTCACGGTGTTGACTGCGTGGCGACCCAGTTCGCCAAGTTTATAGGCAGGCACATCCCCTACTAGCTTGCTTAAATCATCTTCATAATCCCAACGCATGTTGCTAAACACTTTAGCTAACTCAGTTGCTAAGTGGGTATCACCTTCAATTTTTATTTGTAATTTAGCGGCTTCATCTTTTGCAATTAAACGCAGTAATAAACTCGGCGTAATGGTGATGGTGGCATCTGGAACATTGGTGTCACCTGCAATCGCTAAGCTGCCATTTTCTAAAATAACTAGCGATGTGTTCAGTAGCGTGAGATTAAGTTGCACTGACTTGCCTGCAAATGGCTGCAATAATTCATTAGCCCAACTGTTCTGAGCAATAAGGTGTTGTAGCAATTGAGTGGAAATCTGCTTAAACATTAGGTTTTATAACCCTTGTGCAATGCAACTACACCCGCCGCTAAGTTGTAGTAGTCAACTTTACTCAAGCCGGCATCTATCATCATTTGCTTGAGTGTCTCTTGATCTGGATGCATGCGAATAGACTCGGCAAGGTACTGATAGCTTTCCGCATCTTTAGCTAGTAATTTGCCCATGAGTGGTAATAGTTTGAATGAATAGGCATCATAAGCCTTAGCCAGTGGCTGCCATACTTTTGAGAATTCCAGCACTAATAGTCTGCCGCCTACTTTGAGTACGCGCTGCATTTCAGCGAGTGCGCGGTCTTTATGCGTCATGTTACGCAAGCCGAACGCTACAATCACACAGTCAAAATATTGGTCAGGGAAGGGCAGTTTTTCTGCATCACATTGTAATGCAGGTACATTTAAACCAGCATCCAGCATGCGGTCACGCCCAACGCCCAACATTGAAGCATTAATGTCAGTTAAGATAACTTGACCGTTGTTACCCACTTCTTTGGCAAATAATTTAGATAAATCACCACTGCCACCGGCAATATCCAGCACTTTGTCGCCGGCACTTACGCCGCTGATGCTCACTGCAAAACGCTTCCAGCTGCGATGCAGCCCTGCGGACATCACGTCATTCATGAGGTCATATTTACTGGCAACGGAATGAAAAACCTCAGCGACTTTTTTTGCTTTTTCAGCTTCCGCAACCGTTTTGTAGCCAAAATGCGTGTTTTGTTCGGTGGTCATGACATTATTTCCCCTAAACTTGCTCTTTGCGCCTAATACCAGCAGCACTTAATTTACCTAAGTATTCCAGCCACAATGCTTCATAGTCACGCGCTAACTCATACAGGTAATCCCAGGAGTATAGGCCGGTATCGTGGTTGTCAGAAAATACAAGTTTCACCGCATAGTTACCAACGGGTTCTATGGCAGTGATATTGACATCTTCTTTGCCGATTTGCAGCACTTCTTGCCCAACGCCATGCCCGCGTACTTCTGCTGAGGGCGAGTAAACGCGCAAAAACTCGCAAGACAACATACACTCAGTACCGTTATCAAACTTTATTTCTAACAACCGTGAGGATTGATGCAGTTTAATATCAATTGGGCGAGGAGAATTAGGGGTTAGGCCGCTCATATAGATTCAATTATTTTCGAAAGTGAGATGATAACAGAATGACCTAGGTTGATAGCAAAACGAAAAGAATTGTTGAGATTGCAAGATAGTAACCGCTTATCAGAATTCTATTGGAAATGTAAGTAATAGTTAATTGATTTGTTTGCATATTCAATTAAGAATGATAGAGTTACGCTACCTGAAAGTGGTTTAAGGACCATCATGGCTGACAATAAATTAGCACAACATTTTGCTGTATATTCTGAGTGGCGCAAGGCGCTGGTTGATACCATTTGTGATTATCGCAGCTGGCTCAATGAGCAAGAACTTAATGACGCTCAGGTTGATCAGCGCATACAGCAGTTGCTAGAAAGATTGCGTGAAGACAAGCTGAATGTAGCCTTTGTTGCAGAGTTTTCTCGTGGTAAATCAGAACTCATCAATGCGATATTCTTTGCAGGATATGGTACGCGTTTGTTGCCATCAAGTGCGGGTCGCACCACCATGTGTCCTACAGAACTGCTATACGATAAAACCAAACCAACTTCAATCATGATGTTGCCAATTGAAACGCGGCTTTCTGATGCAACTACTTCTGAATACAAACGCTATCCTGAAGAGTGGAAAACTGTCACATTTGATGTCGATTTAAACGAAAGCATGGTTAATGCATTCAAAGAAGTCAGTAATACCAAGTCTGTTTCTGTACAAGAAGCCGAAAAATATGGTTTGTTTGATCCCAATAGTGCAGATGATGCGCTGAGTTTAAATAAAGATGGCACCATTGATGTGCCGTGTTGGCGTTATGCCGTCATCAACTTTCCTCACCCTTTGCTTGAGCAGGGCTTAGTCATTTTAGACACCCCAGGTTTGAATGCGATTGGTACCGAGCCTGAGCTTACGCTTAACATGTTACCCAACGCCCATGCCGTACTGTTTATATTGGCGGCAGACACCGGCGTGACTAAGTCTGAAATTGATGTGTGGCGTCAATATATTAGCGGCACGCGTTGGAAACAAAAAGGTCGCCTTGCCGTACTCAATAAAATAGACGGCCTTTGGGATGAGTTAAAAAGCGAAACAGAAATTCAAAAAGAGCTGACTAAACAAATTAAAACCAGTGCAGAGTTGCTGGGTTTAGATACAGATCAAATATTTCCTGTTTCTGCACAAAAGGGTTTGCTGGCAAAAGTTAATAATGATGCAGCCTTACTTGAAAAAAGCCGTGTACTAGAGTTAGAAAAAGCATTATCTGAAGAGCTCATTCCATCGAAAAAAGAAATTGTTCGTGATAATACGCAGAATGAAATAGAAGATTTAATTTCTAATTCACACGTTATTTTAGAGGCGCGTTTTTCAGGCATCAGTGACCAGTTAGTTGAGTTACGTGGCTTGCGTGGCAAAAATGAAGACGTAGTTGAGCACATGATGAGTAAGGTTAAAGTTGATAAAGAAAATTTTGAAAAAGGCTTGCAACGCTTTCAGGCTTTGCGTAGTATTTTTTCACAGCATACTAATCGCCTATTTACCTTATTGGGAATGGAGTCACTCAAATCGCATGTGCATAAAACACGTGAAACTATGATCGATGCAAATTTCACTAAAACAATTCGTGGGGCAATGGATAACTTTTTTAGTGAATTAAAAAGCCGTTTAATTTCATCGGATGCACAAATTGATGAAATTAAACGCATGATGGATGTTATGTACGAAAAGTTCTCTAAAGAACATGGACTGCGCAAATCAGAGCCACCCGTATTTTCAACATTACGCTATCAAAAAGAATTATCAAAATTAGAGCGTGCGTATAAAGAGCAATTTAATACGGCATTTAATATGATTGCTAATGAAAAAATGACGTTAACCAGCAAATTCTTTGAAACCTTGGCGAGCCGAGTGATTCATGTATTTGAAGTAGCTAATCGTGATATCGAAAACTGGCTAAAAGCAGTGATTGCGCCGATGGAATCTCAAGTGCGTGAGCATCAATTGCAA
This sequence comes from Methylotenera sp. RIFCSPLOWO2_02_FULL_45_14, assembly GCA_001803395.1. GTDB lineage: Bacteria > Pseudomonadota > Gammaproteobacteria > Burkholderiales > Methylophilaceae > Methylotenera. The sequence goes on from MHBU01000015.1 coordinate 20,407, forward strand.
TTGCGTCGCCGTTTAGAGAGTATTAAACGTATTTATAAGGCGACCGATACCTTAGAAGATAGAATTTCTGAATTGGAAGTGATTGAGAAAAGTATCCAAGCACAGTTGGAAGACTTGAAAGTATTGCGTATGCATATGAAAAATGCATTAGCATTTGAACCTGCAGCGGAAGTAATAGCGGCCTAAGTTTAATTCTTATGACCAATAAAAAAGGCTGCGCTGCAGCCTTTTTTATTGGGTGTGAAATTTAAAACCTAATCTTAAAAATCAGCGACTCGCCAACATGAGCGTTTTCATTTTTTGCATGGCTTTTTGCTCAATTTGACGGATGCGCTCAGCAGAAACACCAAATTCATCTGCAAGTTCGTGCAGGGTTTTACCGCCTTTTTCTTGTAACCAACGTGCTTCCACTACGCGACGACTTCTATCGTCTAAGTTCTGTAGTGCGCTTGTTAAGTCCGTAGTTTCGGCGAACTCAGCTTGCTTAGCTTCTAGTGCTTCTGAGGGTGTCAGACTTTCGTCTTGCAGGTAAGCAATCGGGCTGTAATGCTCATCGCTATCGTCATCTATGTTAGCCTCAAGCGAAATTTCATGGCCGTTAAGACGTGTTTCCATCTCAAGCACTTCTTCAGGCTTAACATTGAGTTCGCGTGCAATATGGGCAATTTCAGTTGGTTGCAGGCTGTTGATGCCTGATTTCATACTGCGTAAATTAAAAAATAATTTACGTTGTGCCTTGGTGGTGGCAATTTTTACCAAACGCCAATTACGTACAATATATTCGTGAATTTCCGCTTTAATCCAGTGCATTGCAAATGAAACTAAGCGCACGCCACGCTCTGGGTCGAAGCGTTTAACTGCCTTCATCAAGCCAATGTTGCCTTCTTGAATTAAATCTGCTTGCGGCAAGCCGTAGCCAGTATAACCACGTGCGATACTCGCAACCAAGCGTAAATGTGAGACGATGAGCTTGCGCGCAGCTTCTAAATCATTTTCTTGTTTAAATTTGACGGCGAGCGAATGCTCTTCCTCAGCAGTAAGAAGAGGATAAGCTTTAATAGCCCTAGCGTAATGCTCCAGGCTATCGGTTGCGGTTAATACAGGTACTACTGTTAATGCATTAGTCATTGAGTTTTAATCCTCCAATTCGGCATTTTAGCACTCATAATTGGAGAGTGCTAGTGTGCCAAAAGTTCAATTAGGGTAACTTATTATTCTTTGACATTAAAGTCGTGAACAATATGTTTGTGAACCATATAGTAGGTAACTGTATTGCTTCATCAGAAAATGGAAGCCCGTCTTTTTGATCTATGTCTAGATCATTAGCTTGGAGTAATTCTCTTACTTCAATTGATATTAAGTCGCGATATATACTCTCCCAGTACTTATCGTAAGATATTCTGACAAAACTGAACGTTTTTATTGTAAGTGGGCTCATGAGATTGACCTCTATTATGCTAAAAAAATGCGAAAACTATACGCGTCTTGTTTAGTGATGCAGATATTTGGGGTGCTGGTTGTAATGGTCTAACGACCTGGGACATTAATTAAGAGGTTTTTTGATGTTTTTGTTCATAGGCTGCCGGCGATAAATTGCCTAACTTCGAGTGCCGCCTGATGCGATTGTAAAACGGCTCAATGTAATCAGCAATGTCTTCTATCGCTTCCTGTCTGGTTTTATATTGTCTTGTGTTTACCCTTTCTGTTTTTAAACTTCTAAAGAATCGCTCCGTCACAGCATTGTCCAGACAGTTACCTCTGAGACTCATGCTGGCAGTAATGCCGTGTGTGCGTAATGAACGTTGAAACTGATCACTGGAATATTTAACCCCTTGATCCGTGTGAAACAACAATGGCTGTTCAGGGCGACGATGCTGTACAGCAAGTTGTAACGCACGGGTGCTTAGTTCACTGTTAGGTTAGTTTGAGAATGCCCAGCTCACCACCCGTCTGGAATAGAAATCCAACACGATAGCTAAATATAGCCAGCCCTGGCTGGTCGGATGTAGGTGATATCACTGGTCCAATGGCTATTGGATTGTGTCGGATTGAATTGGCGGTTCAAGGTGTTAGGCGCAATCGTGCTCGTCTGTCCAATGTTGGGGTAACGATGTTGTTTAGGCCGCTTCGCTTTCAGCGACAGGTTCTTCATCATACGACGCACTTTGTAACGGCCCAATGGATAACCCTGTGCATTTAATTCAGCACGCATTCTGCGACTGCCGTAAGTCGCATGTATTTCGTGGTGGATCTCCTGCACCTTTGCCTTTAGCCGGACTTCCTCAGCATCAATGGTGTTGCGCACTACGGCGATAATAGCCACTGCGCTGAAGTTTGAGGTTATAGCAAATATCCGTCACCTTGAAACCCGCCTTCTTTAACTTGACTGCGATGACTATTTTTTTGTCGCTTGCATTTCGATGGCGAAGAAGGCCGACGCTTTTTTTAACAGATCGTTATCCCGCTTGAGTTGCCGATTCTCAGCTTCCAGCGCTTGAATCCGTAGTTGTTCAGGTGAAATTGCTCGTGCTTGTGGGGTAATGCCACGCACTTCCTGGCGATATTGCTGAAGCCAGCGCTGCATTGATGAAAGCCTAACGTTCATTGCCTTGGCCGCTTGCTCTACACCATGGCCTTGATCAACTACCAAGCGAACGCACTCTTGTTTGAATTCCGTGGTAAATACTCTTCTAGTCTGCTTCATTTGACACCTCATTAAGTGATAATTATCTCTTAATTAGTGTCCCATTTCATTAGATCATTACAGGTGGTTATTTAGTCAAAATATCCACTTAACTAAAATATCCTTCTTAAAGAGTACACCTTAGGTGTAATTGTAGATATAGGTTTGTTGCGATTAAATACACCATACTTAAATCAACCCCCTAAGGAGAAGTGTAATGAGTGGCAAACCGTTCCAATACAAAAAGCAAGCTGTTAAAGACTCCCAACCATCGATGAATATTCCTGGCGTAGGCGCTTTCCTTGGTGACACATTCGTATCTTCAGATGCGGATAAAAGAATTTGCGCAGGTTTTTTTCATTTAGAAAAAGGGAATGAACTGAAATATAGCTATGATTATGAAGAAATGAAAATTGTTGTAGAAGGAACATTTATCATTTCAGATGATACTGGTCAAAAGGTCACTGCAACCGTTGGTGATGTGCTTTATTTTCCGTCTGGCAGCAATGTAACGTTTAGCACTCCTGATCGTGCAGTTGGTTTTTTCTGCGGGCAACGTGCTCCAATTTAATGCTTAACTAGCTGTAATGGCTCGTTATTAAGTTAATTTAACATCTGTGATG
>MHBU01000016.1:0-22878 GCA_001803395.1 Methylotenera sp. RIFCSPLOWO2_02_FULL_45_14
CCGATTCATCATAAATTACCGGCTTAACAACCTTGGCATTTCGTAAATCGAAATCACATATATGGCACTGAGTAATTAATCCGGCATCAACCTGACTGAATTTACCCATCTCACGCCGCGTAAACTCAACGACTCCGCCGCACGAAGGGCATCTATCGTAAACCATACACTGATGTTTAGTACACATCGTATACAGTGACACCCGCCAACGCTTCCTGAAATACGGCACTTCATCTTCAGCCAGACACATCGGACAATACTGCATTCCGTGGTGATGGTAACTAGTGTCCACCATCATAAGAGGCAAAATCCAATACTGATGACCACTCCACTTGTATCGGTGATAGAGCACGCCCTTGTAGTCCAATAAACTGGCTTGAATTATTGCGCGCAATCCCACGCCTGTATGTTTCGACAATGCGCGTACTAGCCAATCTGGAGCTTGTCGGTCAATATCTCTGAGCCAAACCTCCTGACCTTTTCCTAACGCCACCCGGCAAAACGTTTGTAGCTTCATGCCATGCCCATGCGCAATGCGTACCAGCCAACTAGTCAGCAACTCGTCCGGAAGCAGTTTGGGGTGATACAGCCACAGTTTAGAAGCATTAGCCATACTAAATAGGTGGTGGCATCACCTTGCGTTTGGATGGCTGAGTCCAACGGATTTTTTCAATGGTGTCCATAGTAATCTGTTCAGACTTATTCTTGATCGCCAGAATGGCAGATCGCTTGAGTACCTCGTAAATCTCCCCGAGAATACCCTCGCTCATCCAGAGCACTTTTTGCGCTATGGCAGGATTGCCGCGCAGATTGGATGGTTTCCTTAACGGCAAACGCCGCTCAAAACTCTCAAGCAGATCACCGTACTCATCGTTTAAGCTCCATTTAGGCAAAAACTCTGGCTCAAATCGATTCGACAACTGTTCATCTGTGTTGAATGCATTGAATGCCTCATTGACGCCAGCACATATAATGGAAATCTGCAGCTCATTTCCTAATGTTTTTAGGTCATTGCGAAATTCCTTCTGCTTGGACTGGCTTCCGGCAATAATATGCTGGATTTCATCAATCATCAGAACCTTGAGTTGTATGCTACGAAGCACTTCCTTAACCTTATGTGCCTTATCTGATGCCTTTGCTCTGATTGAGTAGGGTTGCCAGAGAGCTTCCAAAATCTTGTCATAAAATGCCCCGATATCAGGCTTACCCGGCGCCTCAACAAATAAGACCGGAACAATAGCGTAATCACCATCTGGATTAGGATCCGGCTTATGGTTTGCCTCAAAGCGCCTTAAGATTTGCGTCTTACCATTGTTGCTTGGACCCACAATCAGCATATTAGGCATACGAATGATGCGCGGGTGATCAAACAGATCTTCCATTTGTTCAAGCAACTGTTTAGCTCTAGTATAGGTAATCCATGTCCCCATTTTAATCGCTAGAATACGCTTCTCATCTGGCAAATCAGCAGTCTGGCTTGCAGCTTTATTTAAGTGCGGATAGAGAGGTTCGTCCATTTTATTCCTCATCATCAAAATGCGATTTTCTGTTTGGGTCGTACCCAGGAATAATCGGAGGCATGGCAGGGACTTCAGTTTTAATAGTCTTTGGCAAATCTCGCTCACGTTTTTCGCGAGCCTTGGCATGCTGGATTTTGCGCTGATCTGCACGCCGAGCAACCTTGGTTTTTAATCCAGCCTGATCCTGAAGCTCCTGCTGCTGATTTGCGTAATCAAAAATAATGTTTTCGTTTACATCCTTCACACCAGCCTTTTTGGCTGCTTTACGCGCATCATTGAATTCCCAAATGCTGATTGGCGGAAAGCTAGTATTGCGATAAGGAATGACGAAATATCGTTTGGATATGGGGTCAAAGAAATACAACCGGCTGATGTCATGCGGATCGCGTCTAAACTTAAAAAGCCTTTTTAATTTTAGATTTTGAGGATCTGGTGCGTTAACCCAGGAGCGAAGCACATCTGCAAAGTAATGAAGATCATCAATAACCACGCCATAACTCTGTACCGTGCGCTCTACAAACGGCATGAAATCAATCCTGACTTTCTCTTCGTCAAGACGCCGTGCAGGCAACCCGCGTGGCAACTTGCCATCACCACCTAGCAATCCTTTGCGGTACCGATCTATCGGCGCTTCATCATTGATGCCGCTATGGGGAGAGCGATGGTATTTTGCTATAAAAAGAACCAGCCATTGTTCCAACTCATGAAACGTCATTGTGGCGCGCTCTTCTGAATCATATTCACCACGCTCTTTAGGATTGGAAAAGGTTGCCCCCTCCAGCGTTTTTAAGCCTTCAGATGCCGTCCCCATATAGCGCTCGATATGTCCTCCATAATGAGGTGTTTTGACTGGCCTAAACTGTGGATCGATGTCATATTCCCTACAAGCTTCTTTTAGCATTTCACCACGAAATTCACGGGCATTATCCATGTGCAATATACCCATCACGCCCCAGCATGGCCACTCCACATTCGGCAGTCCCACATCTTCAGATAACCATTTATCTTTAGTAAGAATTGAGTGCGATAAACACAAGCCTGCTGACATTGCCGATGGCGCCTCCAGAGATAATTCCATGCCGGTGATCATGCGGCTATAAACATCAATACTAAAGGTCACATAAGGTCGACCTATAGAGCGCCTTGTCACGTCATGCACAATCATCACAGGCAGCGGGGTATGATCAATCTGCACCAAAGCGAGAGGCCAGTCAGCGTTAGGTATAGTGCCTTCATTTACGTCAAAAATTTGTTTTGCTGCACGTTTACTGTAACGCTTTTCGAAGCACTCACGCTCGTCTATAGCATCAATACGTCTTTTAACCGTTTCCCAATGCGGCTTGGACAAGCCCGCGTTAAAACATAATCTTTGTATTTCTGCTGTGGTGCTGGCGATACTGCGTTTCTGATCGGTCATATAGTAATTTTCTATCCGATCCTTGATAATAGCTTCTACTTCAGGATTTGCACGCCACTTACCAGTTCGCCAGCCTGGCTTGTCGGATAGCAAGTCAGAAAGTAAACCCGAGTTTTTGAATACTCGAACCCACCTATAGATTGTTGCGACACCATAGCCGGCTTGTTTAGCAATTTCCTCAGCAGCTGCAGCACCACTAACCTTACGCGACAAAAGCGGCTCAATGATTTTTAAACGCTCACGGGCAAATTGCCATTCCTCTTCAGGAATATCCGTCAAATCAAACGCCGTCTTATCAGTTGCTTCCTCTTGATTTACAACCCATGGGGTCAGGTCTCGAATTTCCAGCACTTCGGTAGTTTTACTTACAATGTTTTGTGCCAGCACCTTGTTAAGGTCAATGACTTTCAGCAAAACGTATTCCTGCCCTTTGTAATTGACCAGCTCACCCTTCGTTATTTGAAAAAGAGCAGATGAAGATTTAGCCATAACTATTCCTTTGATAACGACAATTTAGTTTTCATATCTAAAGGCTTTTTCAGATTAGCAACAATACGTTTGGTGGCAAGTAGATACCAAATGGCAGGAGCAATATACAATTGCCTATCATCAGTTGGACATAATGCCTGCAACAACGATTCGATCGTGACCGAACTCCGTGCATTCTGAAGGTAAGTCATGACTTCATTCAACAATGTTTCATCAGGTTCGGCACTGTGGTATTCACGCAGAAATTTTAGATTCTCAAGATAATCTGTCCGGATATCGTTCTCCGTAAACTTACGCCAATCCCAGCCGCGTTCTTCAGCGTATAAGGAAGCTGCCGCAAACTTTGGCGCATATTTAACTTTGTGCTTTTTTAGATCGCTGGTAACCTTCACTTCGCCCAAGACTGGTCGTTGTACTTCACCGGAACTTTGAGGACGATAGTGAATCAGAATGTCGGGCGTGTATGGTTTGACTTTTTTGCCGTTGACTACAACTGGAATTTTGACGGGTTGCTCTTCGAATCGCTCGACAGCATCGTCAAACTCAAGCAAAATCATCAAATCTCGCTCAAGCAGTGATTCATACCCAAGTGATTTACCGTTTTTGGCACTAGAAAATATGCCCGTAACAGAAACGTAGTTTTTAGGAATTTTCCTGACAGGCATAGTCTATCCATTTATAAAAATGAAACTACATCATCAATTAACAGAATTACAAATTTAATACTACCGAATAAGCGTGAGATTATCAATTAATCGCGTAAATTTTATACGGGAAACTGATATTATTATCATTAATTAGTGCATGCTCACAAGTAGCCTCAATGTAACGGAGTGAAATCGAGGAAAATGTTATCAATGCCCTCGATTCGGTTTAGCAATACTTGCCAGTTTTACTGGCTTAGTAGTGCTTATCAGTTTTCCTGATACACTACATCGAGACTACAGCTCCCTTACAAAAAGCTTAAATAAAGGTAGATTATGGTTCCGCATTTAACAACCGCACTCAATGGTCCGCTGCTAGACTTAGAAAAAAGCATGTTAGAGGCCATGCCAAAAATTGAACATTGGTTTCGCACGCAGTGGTTAGAATATGCCGCGCCATTTTATGCCTCGGTTGATTTACGCAATGCGGGCTTTAAGTTAGCGCCTGTAGATACCAATCTATTCCCGGCTGGTTTTAATAATCTCAACCCGGATTTTCTGCACTTGAGTGTACAAGCGGCAATGGTAGCGATAGAAAAAATATGCCCTGAAGCCCATCGGCTACTGATTATTCCTGAAAACCATACGCGCAATACCTACTACTTACGCAATGTGCTTGAGCTTGCCAATATATTGAAGCAAGCAGGTATGGATGTCAGAATAGGCTCCATTTCACCTGAAATTACTACGCCGACCAAACTTGAAACGCACGATGGCCAGCATTTACTGTTAGAGCCTGTGGTACGCGTTGGCAACCGCATCAAATTACAAAGTTTTGAGTCAAGCGAACTGTCGCTAAAAGAATTCGATAGCTGCGCCATTTTGCTCAATAATGACTTGTCTGGCGGCATTCCAGAAATACTCAAAAATCTGGAACAAGATTTAATTCCTCCACTCTATGCAGGCTGGAGTACACGGCGCAAATCACAACATTTTGCAGCCTACAACCGAGTAGCGGCTGATTTTTCAGCACTGTTAGGCATTGATGAATGGCTAATTAACCCCTACTTTGACACCTGCGGAGACATTGATTTTAATGCACGTACAGGTGAAGATTGTCTCGCGGAAAAAGTTGAACAGTTACTGGAAAAAATCAAAATCAAATACGCGCAATATGGTGTGACACAAGCGCCATTTGTCATTGTTAAGGCCAATGCTGGTACTTATGGCATGGGCATCATGACGGTAAAATCACCTGACGACGTCCGCGGCTTAAACCGTAAAACCCGCAATAAAATGTCGGTGGTGAAAGAAGGCCTGGAAGTCACTGAAGTTATTATTCAAGAAGGCGTTTATACCTTTGAGAGCATTAACGAAGCGGTTGCCGAGCCGGTGGTGTATATGATGGATCACTTTGTGATCGGTGGTTTTTACCGTGTGCACACCGGGCGTGGCATTGATGAAAACTTAAACGCGCCTGGCTCACATTTTGTACCACTAGCCTTTGAAAAACCCTGCACCCTGCCAGATTGTGCGGACTCACCCGATGCAACGCCAAATCGTTTTTACGCTTACGGCGTAGTCGCACGTTTGGCTTTGTTGGCTGCGGCAATTGAGTTGCAAGAACAAGACCCGCTGAATCAATAGAGATTATGCGTGAATACTTTTTTAAACAGAAAGCTTATCCAACTCTCCGTTCCCTTCGACCAAGCTCAGGGAACGGAGGCGTAACGGATAGATTGATTTTTTGATAAAACACACATGAAACTACTATTTATTTTAGACCCACTCGCCAGCCTAAAAAGCAAAAAAGACACCAGCCTGACCATCATGCGCGAGGCGAATCAGCGCGGACATGAACTGTTTGTGAGCATGCAACACGACCTATTTTTACGTAGCGACCAAGCCAGGATTAAAACGAAAAAATTTAGTTTTACGGCACAACACTATGCGTTAGACGACGAGGCTGAATACTCACCTGCAGTTTTTGATGCCATTATCATGCGTAAAGATCCACCGTTTGATAATGAATATCTATACAGCACTTATTTGCTCGAAATTGCCGTGAACCAAGGTGCAAAGGTTTATAACAACCCGATTGCTATTCGTAGTTGGAATGAAAAACTCTCTGTTACGCGCTTTCCGCAATTTGCGCCTGAATTTTTAGTATCAGCAAACAATGTGTTAATTCGAGATTTTTTAAATACACATCAGGATATTGTAGTAAAGCCCTTAGATGGTATGGGTGGCCACAGTATATTCAGGCTCAGACTGAACGACCCTAATATCAGCGTGATACTGGAAACCATCACCCAACATGGCACACGCACCATTATGGCGCAGCGTTATCTGCCCGCCATTTTGCAAGGTGACAAACGCATTATTGTGATTGATGGTGAACCATTACCTTACGCACTTGCGCGCATTCCACTAGCTGGCGAAACACGTGGCAATTTAGCCGCCGGCGGCACAGGTGTTGCGCAACCACTCAGCGCACGTGACCATGAAATTGCCATCACCGTTGGCAAAACACTTAAACAAGAAGGGTTGTTTTTAGTAGGTCTTGATGTGATTGGTGAGCATTTAACCGAAATCAACGTGACCAGCCCCACCGGCATGGTAGAAATTGCAGCGCAGACAAACTGTAAGCCAGCCGGTGTTTTCATGGATGCGCTGGCATCGAATATAAAAGTTGCGCTAGAGCGTCATAGCGCCACAGCAACGGTAGCCTTGATGCAGCATAGCGAAATCAAGGTTTAATATGATATACCCTCGATTTCATTACATTCCATCGAGGCTACGATCGAGGCTACGTTTGCTAACCACTTTATTACTGCTTGCCCTGCTAGGCCTCGCTATTTTCGGGCTAAACGCCTACAACAAAGAGCCGCTTTACCATAGCCAGAGTTATGTATTTGGTACTTTGGTGGACATTAGCATTTATGGCGAACCAGATGAACGCGCCAGATTACTCTCCAATCAAATCCTGCAAGATTTTCAAAGCCTGCATCATCAACTCCATGCGTGGAAACCAATCAGCGAGAATCAACCAAGCGAACTAGGCGCACTTAATCATGCTTTTTCGCAAGGTAAAACACCCGTGAGCATTAGTCCGCAGCTTGCAGAAATGCTCACGGATGCTACAAACTTTTCAGTTAAATCTCACGGCTTATTCAACCCGGCCATAGGCCATTTAATCAGCACCTGGGGCTTTCAGCGTGACGAATTCAGCGTGGTCAATATTGACGATGATAAAATCAAAGCCTTGGTAAAAAACAAGCCCAGCATGACGGACATCGTCATTAAAAACAATAAGGCTTATAGCAACAATGTGTCAGTAAAGCTTGATTTAGGCGGCTACGCCAAAGGTTATGCATTAGACATGGCGGCCGATTATTTACGCAAACAACAGGTTAAAAATGCACTGATCAACATCGGCGGCAATATCATCGCCCTTGGTCAACATGGTAAAAAACCTTGGCGCGTAGGCATACAACACCCTCGCCAGCCATCGGCAATCGCCACGCTTGATTTACCCGATGGCTGGGCAATTGGCACCTCAGGTGATTACCAGCGCTACTTTACGCAGAATGGCAAGCGTTACTGCCATATCATCGATCCGCGCACTGGCTACCCTGTAGAACACACACAAGCAGTTACTGTGCTTATTTCACCGCAAACACACACAGGCGTACTTTCAGACGTAGCCTCAAAACCTATTTTTATTGAAACTGCTGAAAATAAAGCGCAAGCCGCGGCTACATTTGGTGTTAAAAATTGGATGGTCATTGATCAAAAATCCAACATACTCGTCAGCAAAGCGATGGCACAAAAACTACATTGGCTTGATACAAATGTTAAATTTGCCACACAACCTTAAACACGCCATTAAAACGCTACGGCTTGGCGACTGGCTCATTGTGGCAGGCAGCATAATCGTCATTATCTATTTATTTCAAACTTTATGGTCCAGCGAACACGCCACTAAAGTACAAATTAGACTCGGTGATAAAATTTACGCCACCTACACCCTAAACCAGCAACGCGATGTACACGTGCATGGACCCATTGGCACCGCTGTCATCAATATTGCGCAAGGCAGGGCTCGATTTTCAAAATCGCCATGCCATAATCAATATTGCGTGCATCAAGGCTGGCTAACGCGCGCGGGGCAAGCCGCTATCTGTTTACCCAATCAAATTAGTTTAGAGTTAATAGGTGAAAACAAACCTTATGACTCGCTTAACTATTAGCTGTCATCACTTTGAAACCCACCCACATACAAACCACCGCTGACGACCACCGCATTGCCAAGCTCGCGGCCTTTGCCATTGCCTTGCACATGATTGAAGCGGTGATTCCATCGCCACTTCCAGGCGTTAAGCCCGGCATTGCCAACATCGTTACGCTGTATGTTTTAACCCAATATGGTTTTGCAACGGCCGCTTGGGTCAGCATTTTACGCGTATTCGCCAGCAGCTTATTACTCGGCCAATTTTTATCACCCACTTTTGCGCTTAGTTTAAGTGGCGCAATTATAAGTTTACTGATGTTATGGCTTGCCATGCACTTACCAAAAAAATACTTTAGCGTCGTGTCATTGAGCATTTTGGCGGCCTTTGCCCACATTGCCGGGCAGTTACTGATAGTACGCCTATGGCTTATCCCCCATGCCAGCGTTAGTTACTTGATTCCTATATTTGCAATCGCGGCCCTGTTTTTTGGTTTAATCAATGGCCTCATTACGGCTAAGCTTATCTACAATAAAACACCAAACGCTGAGTCGAACAAACCTGAGATACCGTCAATTTAAGTATGCAATTACAGCGCAATATGAGCCAAAGTTTTAACTGCCTAAAATTGTATTTTTCGCAAAATAAAATGCTGCTGCTCGCCGCTATTGTTTCGCTTGTTTTGCACACCGTGCTATTAACTAAATTTTCACTCACACTGCCAGTGCCAGATGATAACCAGCAAACCTTAGAAATGCGCTTGGTAAAATTACAGCCCGTGCAAAAATCTGCACCCGTGCCAATCAAAGAAAAAACACCAAATCCTGAACCAGCGCCACCAACTGAGCCAGCAAAACCCGTAGCAGCACAGCCGCAACCAGAACCTGTGTTAGAACATACCATTGCCGAGTTTGTAGAAGCTCCCACTACATTAGAGCCTATACCAAGCTCTACCTCATTACGTATGTGGCAAGCACCGCCCCCAGCTAATGCTGATCCAGCACTCTCCGAAATTACGCCTCTGCCCCATACAACCGAATTAGGCGATGCGGCAGAAGCGCCTAAACATCAGGTTTATCGCCATATAGAAACAGAATTTGAAGTACGTCGTGGTAGTGATAATACTGCCGCAGGTACAACGAAAATTGTATTTAACACCGACGAAAATAGTCGCTATACCATTACCAGCACTACCCAGGCCAAAGGCTTGACAGCTTTGTTTTTTGGTACGCTCATACAAAAAAGTGAAGGTACAGTGACAGAAAGCGGTTTAATGCCAAGTTTTTTCAAATATCAATACGGCAATGATGATAAAAAAATGCAATATGCAAATTTCGCATGGTCAGACGGCACCATAGAAATGAACAGCCCTAAAGGAAAAAAAACAGGATCCTTAGCTGAAGGCACCCAAGATTTATTAAGCTTTATGTACCAATTTATGTTTACGCCGCCGCTTACAAACATGCAAATTACCATGACGAACGGTAAGAATTTGCGAACTTACACCTATAGTTTTGAAGGCGAAAAACCAATTGCAACCAAACTAGGAGAACTCAAGACCATTCACCTTGTTAAAAGCAGTGCAGAGAACGATAAAACCGAGATTTGGCTCGCTGCTGATTACCAATTTATACCGGTTAAAATTCGTAAAACAGAAAAAAATGGAAGCGTCATTGAACAAACCGTCACTCACATTTCTACAGAACCGCCTGAGTGAAAATTACCACTGCAATTTAATTAAAGCATAATTAAAGCAGTTCCCTGAGCTTGCGTTCCCTGTCGAAGGGCAATGCTTAATAAAATTACAGCGTTAAACTAATAATTTATCAGCAAGAACCGGCGCTCGTCTTGGTAACAGAAGGGCGGCCTGTCGCACTGATTGTAACTACCCGTTCTTGACTGCCCGCTGTAGGGCTTTCCCGACAAATAGTGATTGCATCTTGGGTTGCCCCCACCCCTGTCGGCTGAAAAGACAGCGTAGTGTTGGTGCCTGTGATCTTGTAATTAACGTCAACCGCTTGTTGCGTCTGAATGACAGCAGCGCCTGCACTTAATATAACCCACCCATTTTTCCAATCACCTGAACAACTCGTGCCATTACTAGAGGCACACAGCGTGACCACGGCATTACGCTTAATGGCCTCACTACGCGCCAAATGAACACTGGCAACAAGGTTGTTAGCGTAAGAACGAAGCTTACTACTCAACAAAGCCTCGCTGAAGGAAGGCATCGCTATCGCCAGCAAAATGCCGAGTATAGAAATAACGACCATCATTTCAATCAGGGTAAACCCCTGTTGGATCCTTGCCCGCAACCTATCGCCATTCACCGAATATTGACTAAAGTTCATGTCGGCAATACGCATCATTTCTTGATATTCCAGTAAACCCTGCTTCTAGGCCTCATCACTGCAGGAGGTGCAGGAGGGTCGCCGCCTTGTAGGGCAGATTTCGGGTTAGCACCAATGATGAAAGGGACTGTCGTTCCATCATCTAGCGTTACCATTCCCGCTACTGGAGATGGCGGCAAACCACCGCCCACAATAACCTGACCACGAACCGTCTCACCTGCAGGTGGTGCTGCATTAGTGTAATTAATGTTATACACATTTGCAGTGCCAAGACTGGTACATTCGCCTCCTTCAGGCGGCGTAGGTTGATGCGTGCTGAAGGTCACAGTGCCAAACACCGTAATGGCAGAGGTCACCACTTGCTCAGTAGATGTCAATGCCAAGTACCAGCCTTTAGGTTTAGCGGCTAATTCAGCTTGGGTTGGGGTGTTGGTTGTGATTTCCAATAATGAATCCGTACAGATCACGCCGCCGCAAGTAGTTTCCGACGACAACCAGCTAGCATCTGTCGGTTTGTCCTTAATCGCAAAGAAACGGTTGTTCACAGCAGTAGCCTCTGTATAGCTGGCCAAGGGCTTTTCACGGTCACCAGAGCCTAGCAGCAGCACATAAGTACCGTTATCATCAAGCGCATCAGGTGGAAACATGAATTTTCTATTATCAGCACCGCTCCCACCAAGTGCTGCAACCTTGGTAATAGTCCAGCTACCTGGTGCAGTTGTGCCTATAGGTGTGTTGGCATCGACACCTGAAATACGGTAGACATTGCCGCCCAAATCAGCGGCATAAGCGTACTTAATATTTACTCCGTCAGCATCGGGTATCACGGTGAGGTCAGCTACCACGCTACTGTCCGTATTAAAGGTTTTCTTCAAGGTGCCATCGCTCGCATCCAACACATAGATTTTATTACCCTTATTTGATGAGAGACAGTTATTAGTATCCTGACAGGTATCATAACCCCCTCCCATAATGAGCAGCGGTGATGCTCCATAACCAGCCGCTTTTAATATTTTTGGTGATGACCAGGTTTGGCCAAGGCCATTAAAGTCTGATGTACAACCAGTATCATCCACCGTTCCCGAGGTCGGAAAATTATAAGGGCAACCTATCCTCCACTTCAACTCAGGACTCGCAGGACTGGTGACATCAAATGCGTACACCGCACGCCCGCCACGGCGCATGGTGGCAAAAATCCAAGCTTTACTAGCGTCTTTGTAAGCAGTCACTGGACCATCAAAACCATAATCCTTGGGCAGTGCACCCTCGGTGGTACTGTCCTTAAAGCTGATCTGCGTCGTGTTGTCGCGGAGGCGCTTGATTTTTGAATAAAACTCTGGCGCAATAAATGTCCACAATTCCTTGCCCGGACTGGCTGAGCCGAAAGTGACAACACTACTTTCTCGCTCGCCATTTACCGCCCGCAACACGCCGTCATTCCCTCCGTAATACACAACCACTTCGGGCTCAGCCGCCGTACCATGGTTAATCGCCACTGGGCGAGAATGCACGACATCGCCGTGTGCGGAAGGACGCATGTCCGTAGCTGCCACAAAAGTTTCATCGCCCTTATTATTCAGTCCACGCGCCCAGCTGATGATAGCATCACGCTCTGCCACATCTGCCGCCCCCAGCATAGCTTGGGTAACCGTGGTGTTATCAAAGTCAGGCAATGCGCCGGGGCTACATGTAACACCGCAAGTTTTAACCGTGCGCGTGGTGGCACTGGCGCTACGTAGCCTTTGTCCCTGTCCACCTTTCTCAACCACATTGCCATCTGGCGCATTCGATGCCGCTGGGGAGCCGCCGCAGCTCTCTTTGCTATTTAAAGTCCAATAGCTATCTGCTATTGCCCAGTTGCTACGTGCGCACTCCGCGATAAAGCCCGAGTCACCCGAAGAAATAGCACTGTTATTAGCTACGTCCAGTAGCTGGAGTATGCCGCCGACATAACCCAGCTTATACTGCTTCAGATTACCATGCCATCTTGGGTTAGCATCTTTATCTGGTCGAAACATGCCGATATAAACCTGATTCAGAAATGTACCCTGAGTATTCACGCTCACTGGCAAACTCACCGAAGCAAATACACTATCGACAGATTGAATTTCACTTAGAATCTGCTTAAAAGCCTTAACTAGTTCATCATAATCTGTGGTTGGATAATATTTGCCGTTGCCATAAGCAGCCATGCTGGTTAGCAGTGCCGCATATTCAGCCTGACAACTGCTCCCGAGCACACCAATCGTGTAGGTCGTGATGTTCTGGCCGGACAGATAGCGCGCCCATTCATCGGCATAGTACCCCCCATTTTCGTGACTGGAGCTAGGAAACGTATAGGTGCCGCAAGTAGTGGTTAACGCCGGGCTGGTAATAATTACCTTCTGTGACGTGGTTGCGGCAGGACTGGCGTTCATATTGGCAGTAGAATTGGTGCCTATAAGTGCGTTTTTCGGTCCACTATTGCCAGTTGCATCTCCAGGCGTACCAGCATTGCTATATGAATTCCCAACAAAGACGATGTAATTCTTCAGGCAGCCTGTGGCTGGTTTGATGCCCGCATAAGAGCGGCCTGACAGCCCGGTGCGTCCAGCAAAATACGCCGATGTTTCTTGCATAGCCGCACCAGTCGCCTCACTATTTGCCTTAATGTACCCATTCCCAGCACCACCTGTTATTTTCCAACTTTTGACCCAAGCCAGAAATGCGTTTTTATTCGCTGTGGTCAGTGGAATCAGTGGTTGAGCCAGGCAGCCCCCTACAGTTCCCCCACAATTGGCATTGTTAACATCTCGAATATTGTTGGCGTTATACACCATCATGCCGATGTTAACTGTAGGCTTTTCTACGCCGTCAACGACGGGAACCTCAATCTCCGAGATCACCTTGTGCAGCGCACATTGCTCTATTCCACCTACTGTGCCGCTTAGTGCGGTAGCCACGCCGTCAATGATGCAAGTATTGCCAGCAGCACTAGAAGAAAAGTTGGCCGCATTATCCAGTATGATCATTACGTTAGGTAAATCGGTTGCAGTGGGAGACACTCCGACAAACAAATCAATATCCTCCGCCATGACCGGGAAGTGAAAAACCAGTAAGGTTGCTATAAGTAAACTTTTAAGGAAATGATTTTTCATGATAGTTTCCAATGACTTGATTGATTCAAGAACACATTGCATCTTTTTGGGCTTGTGTAAGCAGTACCCGCGTGCCGGTACGCACGGTTATTTTGGCATCAGTTTTAGCATCATCCACTACGGCTTCAATATCCCACAGCGTGTTCCAGCTAGCTGCCGATGACATTGCAGCCCCAAGGGTGATGCTGCTGATGGCCGCAGCAGTGTCTATTGATGCACGGATACAAACAGGCGTGGCAATAGAAACAACATAATCATTGTTACCGTCATTGTTGATATCCACGGGTATTGTTTGAGCAGCGGGAGCGATGGTGGATGCGGTGGTGAGTAGAGAACTCAAAACCTCCTCAATTGCCACATTGGCGGCAGCAATCGCTTCATCTCTCGCCTGCATATTACCCACAGCTTTAAGGTTAGTGTTGCTAAGCGTAAAAGCGGTAGTGACCATTAGCGTAATCAGCACGAGCATGATCATACCAACGAACAAAGTGACGCCACGCTGGGCATGACGAGATGCGGGCAGGTTCACGGTGTTTCCCTTCTGCCAGATATATTATTGAGGCGCACAGTAGTAGAAAAAACATGACGCTTAAAACCATCGCCATAAGGACCTAGCGTGCTGCTTCCTAAAGCGTAGGTTTTGCTATCAGTATAACCAGGGCTAACCTTGTCGGCACGGGCAAGCACATACAGCTTCACTGCCACCGCATTGGTAAGTTGAGCGGCAGTGCAGGGTATCGCATCAGTACATCTAACAAAGGCACCGTCAGGTACGCCATCACCACGGTTGGTGGGTGTAGTTAAGTTGGCGGGATTTAACCAATTTATCGCGGCGGTGTAATTAACCGCCGCCCCTGTTTTACTGAGATTATCAATACCTAACTCCACTCGGAAGCCTTCAATACCTTCAATCAAAGGCACGGCCTCCTGATGTGCAAGTCCATCAAATTGCGAAAGCATTAGCGTAGGGATGCCATCTCCAACCGTCTTAGCGTAATCACGAATATAGTAAATACTGGAAATAAATTTCCGTTTTTCGGTAACGTCTGTGTCACAGTCTTTTTTATTCAGGGTGCCAAATCCGGCGGTGTTAAGAATATAGGGCGCTGCATCGGCGGTCCGACCTGCTGGACAGTTAGGCTCAGGGATAGGACGAGGGATGGGAAGGTGGTAGCTAAGTGATGATTGAAAATAAAGTTTACCTACGATGTCAGCTTCACAGTTGCCGCCCGAACCAGCGATGCAAGTTTCGGCATGGCGCACCACGAGTACGTCTGTGTTGGCTTGTTTGTTTGTTGCCAGGTTGGTTACGCAACCGCCACCAGATGGAGGAGTGTTGCCGTAGGCCTGTACAGGAATACCAATCAGATTGGTGATGTGGGCGGCAGTCCAAGGCGTTGCGTAGTCTAGGCAAGGATTTGGAACGGCCGTGGGCGCATCTGTTGGCGCCGTTGTTAATGTCAGGTCATCAAACTGTGGAACATACCCCCCCCAAAATCCGCCATGCACAATGTCACTTTGCAGTATCTGCATGGCAAAACGGCCATTCTCGATTTGGCTATTGGTCTTGGCCATTTCAGTATTGGTGCGGTTGATATTCAAAAACAATGCAATCAGCGCCGCTACGATTAGCATACCAAGGGTAATGGCAACCATCAGCTCAATCAAGCTAAAACCAGATTGAAAATTAGACAAAACGGAAGCTCTGGCAGCTACTGGCTTCATGTTAACGACGTTATCGTGTTTAGTATTCATCAGAGTGTCGCAATCCGCACAATAGTCGTGATGGCCCGACGGCAAAGGTCGTTAATGCAACTTGTTCCTGCGGTGTCATATTCACCTTGGCCACATGCCACACTAGCGGGCGGGGCAGAAATAGGCACCAACCCTTGCCAGGCGACTGTCACCATGTAGGTGTTAGTACCTGCACTTTCTACACAACCACGGCCACCGACCATAGCGCCAACATCATTTCCGCCTGAAGTTTCTGCTGCCCCTTGCAGCGCTCTGCACCATTGGGCAGCATCTCTCTCTGTTTGCGTTGAGGTGGCCGTAGGGCAAGCCATTCCGGCGCCAAGAGCAGTAGCGGTGACATAATCCAGCGCAACATTACGGTTAGTGGCTATACGGCTGGCCATGTCATTTAGCAAAATTAATGCCTGAGCTCGCTGATAAGATTCCATCTCAGAAGATTGCAGCTTAGCCTGCAAACCAGCCAGCCCTAGCAAGCCTATGGCAAGAATAACAATAGTGACCAGCACTTCAAGCAATAAAGCGCCACGCTGAAAACGTGCAGAGAATGAGGTGCGCATGATCACCACTTATCTGCCGGAGTTTTAACGCCAGCACTATTAAGCGTAAGATCACCATCGCTGGACTGCGAACCGCTTGGAGTGAAGGTGATAGTGTAGGTAGGAGGAGTTGCAGCATTGTCCACCGTGACAGCGTAACCATATTTAGCACTTACTTCGGTTGGTAGTGCGTAGCCGCTTGCAGCAAGCGTAGCTGTATCAGCATAGGCACGGTCTGCCATCAAAAACTGTTGCTCGCGATTGGCTATATCCAACATCTGAGCCTGTGCGGCAGCACGATTGCCGCGAATAACGTACTGTTGATAACTAGGCAGTGCAATAGCAGCCAAAATACCAATAATAGCCACTGTTATCATCAGCTCTATTAACGTAAAGCCTTTTTGGCTCGCCTTAAATTGAATGCCGCCTGATTGAGTGCCATTTTGTAATCGTTGGTAGTGCAAGCTTGCCAAGGTACACATTTATCTTCCCCTTTTTACTTAAAGTACATCATGCTCTTGGCAATAGCCAATGTCTATTGGCAACCGATAATCGGTAAATTTTACTGAATAAGCGGTTAGCCTAGCCGCCAAAAACTGAGCGCAAAGTACACCGTTACAAAACAATGGTAGAATAAACCCAATTTTTAACACTACCAACCAATTGTTTATTCACCATAATTTTTTATGAAAATATCACCAAAAAAAATCATGTTGCTATTGCTCGTGAGTTATATTCTAACGGCATGTGGCACTAAAGGGCCGCTTTATATTCCTGAGCGGCAGTATCCGCAGCCAGCGCCAGTAAACAAATAGAATTTTTACTGGGATCTTTGCTCGAATGTTTTTAGAACTTAAAACTTAAATTTTCGCCCTTCGACAGGCTCAGGGAACGGCGTAAGTGAGTGCTGCGACAGTTTTTAAGGTCTAAAAACATTCGTGCAAAGACCCCGCATCATTATAATCTTTCAATACAATCTTTAAATACATAAGTCATTACTGTGAACACTTTTACGCTTAAAAATAATACGCTACATGCTGAAAACGTAGCCCTTAATAATATTGCCAGTGAATTTGGCACCCCCTGTTATGTGTATTCTAAATCTGCATTGACCCAAGCGTTTGGGCGCTTTAGTGCGGGTTTTAAAGGCAGTAATCATCTGGTATGTTTTGCGGTTAAATCCAACCCCAGCCTTGCTATTTTGAACTTGTTCGCCAAACTTGGCGCAGGGTTTGATATTGTGTCTGGCGGTGAGCTGGCGCGTGTTTTAGCTGCGGGGGGTGACCCGAAAAAAATTGTGTTCTCAGGCGTGGGTAAAACTGAAGCTGAAATGCAAGCCGCATTAAATGCGGGTATTTTTTGCTTTAATGTAGAATCCGTCAGCGAGTTGCTACGTTTAAATGATGTGGCAAATGTTATGGGTAAAGTGGCGCCAGTATCGTTGCGTGTAAACCCCAATGTAGATGCCAAAACGCATCCTTATATTTCTACCGGCTTAAAAAATAATAAGTTTGGCGTGGCGTATGAAGACGCACTGGATATTTATTTGCAAGCCGCAGCCATGCCTAACATTGCGGTACATGGTGTGGATTGCCATATTGGCTCGCAAATTACCGAATTATCGCCATTTTTAGATGCGTTCGACCGTGTATTGGCTCTGGTTGATGCGCTGGAACAAAATGGTATTCATATTCAACATATTGATGCGGGCGGCGGCATAGGCATTTGTTATAACGATGAAACACCGCCAGCATTTGATGCTTACGCTACGGCAATGCTGGCAAAACTAGGTGAGAGTAACATTAAGCTAGTGTTTGAACCTGGCCGCGCCTTAGTTGGCAATGCGGGTATTTTGCTTACAAAGGTTGAATATTTAAAACAAACTGAATCAAAGAATTTTGCAATTGTAGATGCGGCGATGAACGATTTGATGCGCCCCGCGCTATACGATGCGTATCATGCAATACAAGCTGTACAACCCCGCAATGCTGATGCCGTTAACTATGAAATCGTAGGCCCCGTATGTGAAAGCGGTGACTTTTTAGGCCACGACAGAATGCTGGCACTGCAAGAAGGGGATTTACTCGCCATTATGTCTGCAGGTGCTTATGGCATGAGCATGGCTAGCAATTACAACACCAGGCCGCGCGCAGCTGAGGTGATGGTGGACGGCGACCAAACTCACCTTATTCGTGAGCGAGAGAAAATTGCCGATTTGTTTGCACTAGAAAAAATACTGCCTGCTGTTTAAAGCCGGCATTAACCTAAGTAGCCTCGATGCAATGCATCAGAAAAACTGATAAGCACTACTAAAGCCAGCAAGCTAGCAAGTAGTGCTAAACGAAATCGAGGGTGACCATGTACCAATTTCCTCGATTTCACTACGTTGCATCGAGGCTACAGGCTACGTTCCCTGTACCAGTGCTTGGCATCACCGCAGAATATATGAGCTAAAGCTCATTATTCATGCGAGAAGCCTGTCGAAGGGCGAGTAAATTTTAATCAAAAATCACCGTTTTATTTGCGTACAGCAAAATACGGTTTTCAATGTGCCAGCGTACCGCTTTTGATAGCACTACACGCTCTAAATCCCGGCCTTTTTGAATTAAGTCTTCTACTTGGTCGCGATGAGAAATGCGGTCTATACCTTGCTCAATAATCGGGCCTTCGTCCAATACTTCTGTTACATAATGGCTGGTGGCGCCAATCAGTTTAACGCCGCGCTCAAACGCGCGGTGGTAGGGTCTTGCCCCAATAAATGCAGGTAAGAAAGAGTGGTGAATGTTAATGATGCGCTGCGGGTAACGTGCTACAAATTCAGGCGACAAAATTTGCATATAACGCGCCAGCACGATTAAATCAATTTGGTAGTCATCAAACAGTTTAAATTGCACAGCTTCAGCGGCTTGCTTGTTGGTTTTATTCACTTCAATATAGTGAAAATCTATGCCGTAAAACTGGACTAATTTTTCCACGTCGCGATGGTTGCTAATCACCAAGGGAACCTCACATGCAAGCTCACCACTTTTATGACGATGCAACAAATCTGCTAAGCAATGGTCATATTGCGACACCATGATCGCCACCCGCGTTTTATGTTGCGAGCGTTTGAGTTGCCATTGCATGTTAAATTGCGTGGCGATTGGCGCAAAGGCCTGATTAAAGCTGGCGTCATTTAAGCTAAAACCGGCTAAGTCCCACTCAACACGCATCAAAAATAGATTATTTTCTGCATCTTGATGTTGGTCTGCGTGTAAAATGTTGGCATTATGTTGATGTAAAAAATCAGCAATTGCCGCCACGATGCCTCTGGTGTCCGGGCAGGTAATCAGTAGGGTTGCGGTATTTTTCATGGCTTTGTTTTTAATACAATTTGTTAAAAATTTATGCGATTATACCCCGATGCATCAAGCCACTCATCAATTTTGAGATAACGATTTAAAATGACCATCAATACCAGTATCGCGCCCAGCATCGTGCTCGCTAATCCACGCGGTTTTTGCGCAGGCGTTGACCGCGCTATTATCATTGTAGAGCAAGCCTTAGAGAAGTTTGGCGCGCCGATTTATGTACGCCATGAAGTAGTGCATAATAAATTTGTGGTGGATGAGCTGCGGGCTAAAGGCGCGATATTTGTAGAGGAGCTCGATGAGATTCCTACTGGCAGTACTGTTATTTTTAGTGCGCATGGCGTTTCAAAAGCGGTACGTGCCGAGGCCGATGCACGCGGCCTCACGGCTTATGATGCCACCTGCCCGCTGGTGACAAAAGTGCATATTGAAGTTGAAAAAATGCGCAAAGCCGGCATGGAAATCATCATGATCGGGCATAAAGGTCACCCTGAAGTTGAGGGGACGATGGGTCAGGTTGAAGAGACTTCAACCGAAGGGGCGCAAACAGAAAGTGGCATCTACTTAGTTGAGACACCTGAAGACGTAGTAGCTTTACAAGTGAAAGATCCTGGCAAACTTGCCTTTGTGACGCAAACCACTTTATCCATGGACGATGCTGCTTTAGTCATCAATGCGCTAAAATCCAGGTTCCCGCTGATTAACGCACCAAAAAGTGATGACATTTGCTACGCCACGCAAAATCGCCAAGATGCCATTAAAATCATGGCGCAAGATTGTGATTTGGTGATTATTGTGGGCTCACCCAACAGCTCTAACTCGAATCGATTGCGTGAAGTCGCCGAGAATCAAGGGGTTGAAGCTTACATGGTGGATAACGCCGCCTATCTCAAGCCTGAGTGGTTGGTCAACAAGAAGAAAATCGGCGTATCTGCGGGTGCGTCTGCACCTGAAGTTTTAGTGCAAGAAGTGATCGCGAAATTACAACAGCTGGGTGCTAATCATGTGCAAGAGCTACACGGCGTGGTTGAAAGCGTGGTGTTTCAATTGCCGAAAAATTTAACTAATGCCTCTAAACGCAGCCTGTAGAGGCGACCCTTGACCGCAAACAACAATATGAACATGCTTCAGTCAATCGCGGTCAAAAACCACCCCTACAAAACCCCCATTTCAGCACTGGTGCTCATTCATACCCCAGATTTGCAGGTGCTCATTATGGAACGCGCTGACAAAGCCGGGTTTTGGCAATCTGTCACTGGTAGCGTAGAAGGTAATGAAACGCCCTACCAAGCCGCCATTCGTGAAGTGTTGGAAGAAACCGGCCTGGACGCAACACAATACGATTTGCAAGACTGGCAAGTCTCGAATGTTTATGAAATATACCCGCACTGGCGACACCGTTATGCGCCTGGTGTAACACAAAACTGTGAATATTTGTTTGGCTTAGAACTACCTGGTAAATTACTAATCAAACTAGCTCCCGATGAGCATGTGCGTTATGAGTGGGTAGATTGGCGCGAGGCGGCAAAGCGCGTTTTTTCATGGACAAACGTGGATGCACTGAAAAGATTAGGTGCAAAGCATCACTTAGCATTATAAAAACCTCACCTCGTCATTCTGAGCGTTAGCGAAGAATCCATTTGCACTCTAGCCGAAACTGGATTCTTCGCTAACGCTCAGAATGACGGTACTCATTGATAGTTGGTTAAGAGTTAAGCCTGTAGATAATGTAATAAAATTTTCACGTTAGAAAAATATCGTTATAAAATATACCTATTATGCAAACATCCCCCATTAAATTTGAGAAATTTCAAGCCGCAGATGATGCAGACTGCCAACGTCGCATTATTGCCGCAAAACAAAAGTTAGGTAAACGCCTTGTTATTTTAGGTCATCATTACCAAAATGAAAGCGTGTATCGTCATGCGGATTACACGGGGGATTCGCTTAAATTATCTCGCTATTGCGAAAATTTAGATGCCCAATACATTGTGTTTTTAGGCGTGCATTTTATGGCTGAAGTAGCGGATATTTTAAGCCGCCCTGACCAAATAGCCATTCTGCCTGACCTTGCCGCTGGCTGCTCAATGGCGGATATGGCCAACCTTGCCAAGGTTGAACGTAGTTATCGAGAACTCAATAAAGTGCTTGATTTTGATACGCAAATCACACCCGTTACCTACATTAACTCGGCGGCTGACCTCAAAGCATTTTGCGGCGAACATGGCGGTATTGTTTGCACCAGTACCAATGCACCCAAAATTTTAGAGTGGAGCTTTAAACAACGTGAAAAAGTGCTGTTCTTCCCAGACCAAAATTTAGGTCGCTGGAGTGGTCATAAAATGGGTATTCCTTTGGAACAAATGCCAGTATGGGATCCAGACCAGCCACTTGGCGGTTTAACCGTTGAGCAGATTAAGAATGCAAAAATCTTGCTGTGGAAAGGTCATTGTGCAGTACATCAAATGTTCCGCCTGCAAAATATCACCAAGTTTCGCGCAGAACACCCGGATGGATTTGTAATCTCTCACCCAGAAGCGCCGTTTGAAGTATGCCTGAACTCTGATTATGTCGGCTCAACCGAATATATTTTAAAAACCGTTACTGAGGCGCCGGCTAATACCAAATGGCTGGTAGGCACTGAGCTTAATCTGGTAAATCGTTTGGCCGAGCAAATGAAACCGCAAGGTAAGCTGGTGCAGTTTATGAGTCATGTCGTGTGCGAATGTTCTACCATGGCGCGTATAGACCCACAGCACTTGGCATGGGTGTTAGAGAATTTGGTTGAAGGCAAAGTAGTGAACCAAATCAAAGTGCCTGAACATGATGCGAAACTGGCAAAACTTACATTAGAGCGGATGTTGGCGGCTTCGTAATCTCTTGAGCTAACTTAAAAATTACTGTCATTTCGAACGCAAGTGAGAAATCTTATTTTAACGAAGCCAACTTGCAAGATTTCTCACTTGCGTTCGAAATGACAGTGAAAATATTTCACGTTTAATCATCAAAATATACCATGAACCCAACCTGCCCACTTTGCCAGCCAACACCGCACGAAACATTATGGCAAGATGATTTCTGCCGCGTGGTATTACTGAACGATGCAGACTACCCGGCTTATTGCCGAGTTGAATTACTAGCACACGTGAAAGAAATGAGCGATTTACCTCCGCCACAACGCGCACGCATGATGAAAACCGTGTTTGCAGTTGAAGTGGCGCTAAGAGAAATTTTTAATCCAGATAAAATCAATTTAGCCAGCTTAGGCAACAAAACGCCGCATGTGCATTGGCATGTGATTCCGCGTTTTGAAAATGACAAACACTTTCCAAACTCACACTGGGGTGAGGCGATGCGCGATGGAAGTACTATGTCGCTTGATGAAAATAACAAAATTACGCTCACAGAAAAAATCAGCGCATATATCCAATGTGCGCTGTAGGAGCG
>MHBU01000016.1:22902-47832 GCA_001803395.1 Methylotenera sp. RIFCSPLOWO2_02_FULL_45_14
TCCTACACCACTAGCCGCTCAACCACCTTGCCATTGATTAGATGACTTTCAATGATTTCATCAATGTCATCAACATCAATAAAGGTGTACCAAATCGCCTGCGGATAAACCACCAACAATGGGCCTTCGCCACAACGATCAAAACAGCCGGCGCGATTAACGCGTACTTTGCCTTCGCCATTTAAATTAAGCTGTTTCACCCGCGCTTTCATGTGATCAAACGCGGCTTCTGCGCCTTTATCCATGCAACAGGCTGCGCCATTTTCACGTTGATTGAGGCAAAAAAATATGTGGTGCTGGTAGTAGTTAGTCATTGGTTAGTGGTTAGTGGTTAGTGGTTAGTGGTTAGTGGTTAGTGGTTAGTGGTTAGTGGTTAGTGGTTAGTGGTTAGTGGTTAGTGGTTAGTGGTTAGTCTGCAAAATTCTGCTTCATAATCGTCATCATCAAGCAATCTCCGTTTAGCCATTAAGATTTTGCATTTCTGCTAGGCATTTGAGCGCAGGCAGTACAGTTTAGTACGGCAAGCGAAAATAACAACGCAGAAATGCAAAAGATAATGGCGTTTACTCTGTGGCCAGGTTGTCTTCTTTGGTAAACGTCCAAGTCCTGGTGATACTCAAAACGTCAATTTCCTTACGCACATCATCAGGGAAGCGTGCATAGGGCGCGCCCAGTTCCACAATATGTTTTGCGGCCGCATCTAGCACTTTATGCCCTGAACTCCGGTTGATTTCAATCGACTCGATACTGCCATCGGCATTAATAGATACGGTTAATTGCAATTGACCATAAAGTTTTAAATTTTTAGCCGCTTCCGGGTAGTTTAGATTGCCGACTTTTTCTACTTTTTGCCGCCATGATTCTACATAGAGTGCATAACGATACTCTTTAGCACGCCCGCCTATAAATTTACGTTTAGGGCGTTTTTGGTACTCATCTTGCTGTTTAGAAATAAGCGCTTCCAGTTTGTCCATTTCCAACGCAGTTGAGGTGATATCGGCTAAATTCAGTTTTTTATTGGGGGTTATTTGATCGTCAGCATCCGTTTCTTTTGCAACTGCTTTTTGCATTGGTTTTGATTCTACAATATTGGTAGCGTTAATTTGTGTCATCAATGCTTGCGCTTGTTTTTCCAGTTCTGCTACACTTTTTTGCTCTCGCGTTTCTTCAGTCGCTTGCTTAGCTGCTTTGGCGGCTTTTTTAGTAACAGCCTCTGGCTTGAGCGTAAACTCTGCTTTTTGCTGCTTCAAAGCAGGCAACGCCGTTTTCATTTTTCGGTCTAGCTCGGTGTTGCCGCCACGGTCTAAATTAGCTTGCGCATAAACTTCGGTGTTATCTGGCTTAGCCAGCGTTTTTGCATTCACTAACACTACTTCTAACACTGGTAGATTATCACGAAATTTTTTAAGTTCGGGCTCAAAATGAATGCTTAAAACAACAAGGTGTAAAGCGATTGAACTCCAAATGGCAATACTCATCACGCTCATTGCTTTTAACTTTGCAGTCAGCGTGACCTGTGTTTTTAATTCAGTTTTTTTGCGTTGCTTAGCCAAATTTTTACACTTCTTTTAATGCATCAAGTATTTTTTGATGAACACCGCCAAAGCCGCCATTGCTCATCACCAGCACGTGGTCACCAGATTTGGCCGCTTGCGTAATTGCCGTCACCAGTTGCTTTAAATCATCATGTACTTGGGTTTTGCTACTGATTGGCGCCAAGGCCTCGCCCGCATCCCACCCCAAATTAGCAGAAAAACAAAACACCAAATCGGCCTCTTTTAAACTGGCCGGCAGTGCATTTTTCATCACGCCCAGCTTCATGGTGTTAGAGCGCGGCTCTAACACTGCCAGTATGCGCGCTTTGCCAACTTTAGCACGCAAGCCAGCCACTGTAGTTTCAATGGCTGTAGGGTGATGCGCAAAATCATCATACACCGTCACCCCATTCACTTCGCCTCGTGTTTCCATACGGCGTTTTACATTTTTAAATTCAGTTAATGCGGCAATGCTCACTTCAACTGCTACACCTGCATGTCTGGCTGCGGCGATGCTCGCCAACGCATTCATACGGTTATGTTCGCCTAATAAATTCCATGCCACACGACCTTGTGGTTTGCCTTTGTAAAGCACATCAAAACTGCCGTTACCTTGCGCGTTAGCCGATTGCCAGTCAGCATCTGTACCAAATTTTTCTACAGGTGTCCAGCAGCCCTTATCTATCACACGCCGTAAACTGGCTTCTTTACCATTAACCACCACCAAGCCCTGCTGCGGAACAGTGCGCACTAAATGATGAAATTGTTTTTCAATCGCGGCTAAATCTTCAAAAATATCAGCGTGATCAAATTCCAGATTGTTCAACACCGCTGTGCGTGGGCGGTAATGCACAAACTTAGAGCGTTTATCAAAGAAGGCGGTGTCATATTCATCCGCTTCAATCACAAAAAATGGAGAAACACTGTTTTTGTCCTGAGTGGGCACTTGTGGCAAGCGCGCTGAGACTGAAAAATTCTCCGGCACGCCACCGATCAAAAAGCCAGGCGCTAAACCTGCGTATTCCAATATCCATGCCAACATGGATGATGTGGTGGTTTTACCATGCGTACCCGCCACCGCCAACACCCACTTGCCTTGCAGCACATTCTCTGCCAACCATTGCGGGCCAGAAATATAAGGTAAACCACGATTTAGAATCTCCTCCATCAGGGGATTGCCACGCGACACCGCATTGCCAATCACGTAAATATCAGGATTAAGTTTAGTTTGCGCAGGGTCAAAACCTTCAATCAACTCAATGCCTTGCGCCTCCAGTTGTGTACTCATCGGTGGATAAACATTGGCATCACAACCGGTAACCTTATGCCCAGCCGCCTTTGCTAAAACAGCAATGCCGCCCATGAATGTACCGCAGATACCTAAAATATGAATGTGCATAGAGTTAATTCTAATGGTTTTAAGAGAGGTTTGGCGCAAGCCAGCGTTCTAAATAGTCTTTTGGCAGTCCTCTACGTTGAGCCATATCCAGTAATTGGTCTTCACCAATTTTATCAACACTAAAGTATTTAGCTTGGCTGTGCGCAAAGTAAAAGCCAGAAACTGCCGCCGCGGGTTGCATGGCGAATGATTCGGTGAGCGTCATACCGATTTCATCGCATTGCAGTAATTTGAACATATCGGTTTTCACTGTATGGTCAGGGCAGGCGGGGTAGCCAGGCGCGGGACGGATGCCTTGATAGTCTTCTTTGATCAGCGCATCAACTGGCAACTTTTCATTTGCCGCGTAGCCCCACAAATCAGTGCGGATGCGTTCATGCATGTATTCGGCAAAGGCTTCGGCAAGCCTATCTGCCAGCGATTTAAACATAATGCCGCTGTAATCATCATGTGCATCGGCAAAACGTTTTTCAATTTTCTCTAGCCCTAAACCTGCCGTCACCGCGAATAAGCCGATGTAATCTGCGGCCTCACCTTTAGGCGCAATAAAATCGCTTAAACATTGATTCGGACGCGGCACGCCGTCAATCACGGGTTTTACGCTTTGCTGGCGCATGCCGTAGTAAGTAAAGGCGACTTGATTGCGGCTTTCGTCAGTATAAATTTCAATATCGTCATCATTCACCGTGTTGGCGGGCATGAACGCGATAACGCCATTGGCGCTGAGCCATCTGCCATCAATGATTTTTTTGAGCATGGCTTGCGCTTCAGCAAATACTTTAGTTGCCGCGTCACCCACCACATTGTCGCTTAAAATCGCGGGGTAGCTACCGGCTAAATCCCAAGTTTGAAAGAACGGCGACCAATCAATATATTTAGCGATTAAGCTCAAATCAATGTTCTTGAACACCCTGCGGCCGATAAATTTTGGTTTTACGGGTGTATTTTTGCCATCAAAACCAAACCTCATTTTGTTTTTACGGGCGTCCGCAATCGTCAGCAAAGGCACCCCTTTTTTATTGGCGTGTTGTGCGCGCGCTTTTTCGTAATCTTTATTGACATCGGCAATGTAGGCATCACGGGTTTCTAAGGTAAGTAAAGACTGCATCACCGCCACTGAGCGCGAGGCATCTGGCACATAAATAATTGGGCCGTCATAAAACGGGGCGATTTTAACGGCGGTGTGGGCACGCGAAGTGGTCGCGCCACCAATGAGCAAGGGCATTTTTAAACCATGAAAATACGGGTCGCGCTGCATCTCTTTTGCCACATACGCCATTTCTTCCAATGACGGCGTAATCAACCCCGATAAGCCAATAATATCGGCATTCTCGGCTTTGGCCATGGCGAGAATTTCTGCCGCTGGCACCATTACCCCCATATTCACCACTTCAAAGTTATTGCATTGCAACACTACCGAGACAATATTTTTGCCAATGTCGTGTACGTCGCCTTTTACTGTGGCAATCACCACCTTGCCTTTTGGCTTGGCGACAACGCCCGTGCGTTCTTGCTCTAGCGCTTTCTCTGCTTCAATAAACGGGATTAAATGCGCTACGGCTTGCTTCATCACGCGGGCAGACTTCACCACTTGCGGCAGAAACATCTTGCCTTGACCGAATAAATCGCCGACCACGTTCATGCCGTCCATCAATGGGCCTTCAATCACGTGGATTGGTCTGCCACCACTTGCCATCACTGCCGCGCGCGCTTCTTCGGTGTCTTCCACAATAAAGTCGGTAATGCCATGCACCATGGCGTGGCTCAGGCGTTTAGCCACTGGCGTGGGTGCTTCCACCGTGCCGCGCCACTCTAACGTTGCGGCTTCTTTTTTGCCGCCTGCCACTAGCGTGCTGGCGATTTCTATCATGCGCTCGGTCGGGGCGAGTGGATTATTTTCATCGATAATACGGTTGAGTACCACGTCTTCCACTCGTTGTTTTAGCTCTGGCGCTAGGTCATCGTACACGCCCATCATGCCTGCGTTAACGATACCCATGGTCATGCCCGCTTTAATGGCGTGATATAAAAACACGGTGTGAATCGCCTCGCGCGCGGGATCGTTGCCTCTAAAACTGAAACTTACATTGGATACGCCGCCGGATATTTTGGCATGCGGTAAGTTTTGCTTAATCCAGCGCGTAGCTTCAATAAAGTCCACCGCGTAGTTATTGTGCTCTTCAATCCCCGTGGCAATGGCGAAAATGTTGGGGTCAAAAATAATGTCTTCTGCTGGAAAGTTGATGCCCACCAATAAATCATAAGCACGTTTGCAGATTTCTGTTTTTCGCGCGTAAGTATCTGCTTGACCTTTTTCGTCAAACGCCATCACGATAACAGCCGCACCGTAACGGCGACAAAGTTTAGCTTGGCGCAAAAATTCCGCCTCGCCTTCTTTCATCGAGATTGAATTAACAATCGACTTGCCTTGTACGCATTTCAAGCCGGCTTCTATCACGCTCCACTTACTGGAATCGATCATAATCGGCACGCGCGCAATATCAGGCTCACTGGCGATTAAGTTTAAAAAGTGCGTCATGGCTTGCACGGCATCCAGCATGCCTTCATCCATGTTAATGTCGATGACTTGCGCACCGTTTTCAACCTGCTGCCGCGCCACGCTCAAGGCTTCTTCAAACTGACCATTGATAATCATGCGCGCAAAGGCTTTGCTGCCAGTGACGTTGGTGCGCTCGCCCACATTGACGAATAGCGAAGTCTCATCAATGATGAATGGTTCTAAGCCTGAGAGTTTGGTGACAGGTGCTTGAATAGGTACCACGCGCGGCGGCAGATCTTTAATTGCCTCGTAAATCGCCTTAATGTGCGGCGGTGTGGTGCCACAACAGCCACCAGCTATGTTGACAAAGCCACTGGTAGCGAATTCTTTTACTAGGCTGGAAGTCACATCAGGCGTTTCATCAAAACCCGTGTCACTCATTGGGTTAGGCAAACCCGCATTCGGGTATATACACACAAAAGTATCGGCGATTTTTGAAAGCTCTTCAGCATATGGACGCATTAAAGTTGCGCCCAAAGCACAGTTTAAACCGATGGTGAGTGGTTTAGCATGACGTACCGAATGCCAAAATGCTGTCACAGTTTGACCAGATAAAATACGACCAGAGGCATCGGTCACCGTGCCTGAAATCATAATCGGCAGCGTATAACCGACTTCTTCAAAAAACGTATCAATAGCAAACAGCGCAGCTTTGCAATTGAGCGTATCAAAGATAGTTTCCACCATTAAAATATCGGCATCGCCCTCTACCAATGCTCGCGTTTGCTCTAAGTAAGCATTCACCAACTGATCAAAACTCACATTGCGCGCTGCGGGGTCATTCACATCGGGAGAGATACTCGCGGTTTTGGGTGTTGGACCTAAAGCGCCCGCCACAAAGCGCGGTTTGTCGAGCGTACTGTATTTATCACAAGCTGCGCGGGCTAATTTGGCTGATTGCACATTCATCTCATACACCAAATGCGCCATGTGATAATCATCTTGCGCCACGCTGGTGGCACCGAAGGTGTTGGTTTCGATAATATCGGCGCCTGCAGCTAAGTATTGTTCGTGAATTTCTTGAATGATTTGCGGTTGCGTGAGGCTTAACAGCTCGTTATTGCCTTTTACAAACAGCTGGCGCTCGCCTGCTGGCGCAGCAAAGTCGGCAAAACGCTCACCGCGATAATCTGCCTCTGTCAGCTTGTATTGCTGAATCATGGTGCCCATGGCGCCATCTAAAATGAGGATACGCTGTTTGAGCAGCTCTCGAAGTTTGATTTCTGTTGCTGATACGATTGATTGGTTCATGAAAAATTAGTGATTAAAATTTATCTAATTTTATCACGCAACCAGTTTTATCAGGCAATTAGCCCACTAAATCGCACCACGTCGATATTGCACTGCCTCGGCAATATGCGCGGGTTTTATATCCGCATCTGCGCTCAAGTCTGCAATGGTACGCGCTACTTTTAAAATGCGATGATACGCACGCGCTGATAAATTGAGTCGTGAAATGGCGGTTTTGAGTAGTGTTAATCCTGCGTCATCGGCTTTACAGTACAGCTCTATTTCTTTGGTACCCAGCAGATTGTTGGGCTTGCCTTGACGTGCTAATTGCAATACGCGCGCCTTTTCTACACGCGCCCTAACTACATGTGAGTGCTCACTATCGTTGGTTTGAATCAGTTCATCTTCTTTGAGTGCGGGGACTTCAATGTGCAAATCAATTCTATCTAGCAAGGGTCCGGAAATTTTTGCTTTATAGCGCGATACTTGATCTGGCGTGCAACGACACTTGTTATTATAATGACCCAAGTAGCCACACGGGCATGGGTTCATTGCCGCAATGAGCTGAAATCTAGCGGGGTAATCCGCCTGCCGCGCCGCACGTGAAATAGTAATATGTCCGCTTTCAAGCGGCTCGCGTAACACCTCTAATACTTTTCTATCAAACTCTGGCAGCTCATCTAAAAATAAAACCCCGTGATGCGCCAGGCTAATTTCCCCTGGACGTGGAATGCCACCACCGCCCACCAAAGCCACGCCTGACGCGGTATGGTGCGGTGCGCGATAGGGTCTGCGCTTCCAGTTCTCAAGCCTGTAACTACCATTTAGTGATTGAATCGCGGCAGCTTCCAGCGCTTCATCTTCAGTCATACTTGGCAAAATACCCGCAAAACGGCTGGCTAACATACTTTTACCAGTACCTGGCGGACCGCTCAAAATCACGCTATGCCCGCCCGCTGCTGCAATCTCTAACGCACGCTTGGGCATACTTTGCGCTTTTACATCGCTAAAATCCGGATAAGAAAACGCTTGCTGTTGATCGCTAGGCGCTTGTTGAGTCAGTGCAGTATGACCGCTTAAATGTGCACAAACCTCAAGCAACGATTTTGCCGGGTAAATAATGGCATCGCGCACTAGCGCTGCTTCTGCCGCACTCATCTGGGGCAAGATAAATGCTCGTTTTGGTGCGTTTTGTTGTAATCCGCTGTTATTCGCATGACGCATCATGCTGGATGTCATGGCTAGCGCGCCTCTTATTGGCCGCAACTCACCAGTGAGTGCTAATTCACCAGCAAATTCGTAGCGCGACAACGGCGCAGAAGGTATCTGCCCAGATGCCGCTAAAATGCCTAATGCGATGGGTAAATCGTAACGTCCGCTTTCTTTGGGTAAATCTGCGGGGGCAAGATTCACAGTGATGCGCCGTGCTGGAAACTCAAACTGTGCGGTAAGCAAAGCCGCGCGCACGCGATCTTTACTTTCTTTTACCTCGGCCTCAGGCAAGCCCACAATGGTAAAGCTAGGCAAGCCGTTAGCAAGATGCACTTCAACCACTACCTCGGGCGCATCCATGCCGCTTAGCGCACGGCTATACAATACGGCTAGGCTCATTGTTGCAGCCTCATGGTTTTTGTTGCGCAGCTAACTCAACTGACTTACCCTCTAACTCCGCCAACCTTGCCTCTAGCAACTCCAACTTTTGCCGCGTATTACGTAGCACTTCTGCCTGCACATCAAACTCTTCACGTGAGACAAGCTCCATTTTGGTGAACATGCTCTTTAATAGTGCATTAATGTTTTTTTCAACATCGCCCAACGGGGAATTTCCAACTACCTCTCTGATTTTATTGGATATTTCGTTAATTTTATGCGAATCAAGCATGCTAATTTCCTTAATAATTTAGTAGCAGTTTAGCAGATTATACTTGATCCATACAAAAAACATGGCGCAAGGAAAAACATTATCTTATTGATTATAAACAACTTTATAGTTGGCACGTGCTTTGCTTATGACTCAATGTGTACTTTTTATTTAATTATCACTAAGGAGTTAAGTAGCATGCGTAAATCATTATTATCACTTGCAGTTTTAAGCACACTTTCAATGCCAGCAATTTCTATGGCTGAAGATGCAACGACTGCAGACAAACATTCTCATCCAGCTGAAAAAGGTGTAGGCACAGCAGCTCCAGCTGCTGCTGAACCAGCTTCACCGCATACATTTACCTACAACATTGGTTTGTATAGCCAATATATTTTTCGTGGCTTGACACAAACCGATGAAAAACCTGCGATTCAAGGTGGCGTAGATTACTCTCACGCCAGCGGCTTTTATATTGGTAGCTGGGCTTCAAACATCAGCTGGTTAGAAGATGGCGGCTTGTATGACGGCTCTAGCTTGGAGCTTGATATCTACGGCGGTTACCGTAACACTATTGGCGACACAGGCATTGGCTATGATGTAGGTCTTTTAAACTATATTTATCCAGGCAATAAAACTGCTGCCGGTAAAGCTAGTGCAGGTTTCACTGACCCATACACATTAGAAGCATACGGCGCACTGTCTTATAAATGGTTACAAGCTAAAGTTTCATACGGCATTACAGATATTTTTGGTGTAGAGAATTCTGATGGTTCTTACTATGCTGAATTAAATGCAAATATCCCAGTGGGAGAAACAGGCATTACAGCTAACTTGCATTACGGCTATCAAGACTACAAAGGTAGCGTTGCTGGTGTAAGCAATGACAAACTTTACACTTATAATGATTGGAAAATTGGCGCAACCAAATCTTGGAGCAATGGCGTAAATGTTGGCGCGTTCTACACTGGTACCGATGCTGAAGATGCTGGCTATACGTTCCTAGGTGACAACATTGGTGACGACACTTTCACAGTATTCGTTCAAAAAACATTCTAATTTCTAACAGTCGTTGTTCGTCATAAATGTGACAGAGGGTTTAAGTGTTACTTCTGTCGCAATATGACAATTAAACTAGGAGACACACATGAAATTTGTATCCGCAATTATCAAGCCATTTAAGCTTGACGAGGTTCGCGAAGCTTTGTCCGCTATTGGCGTACAAGGTATCACCGTAACCGAAGTAAAAGGTTTTGGTCGCCAAAAAGGTCACACTGAGTTGTATCGTGGCGCTGAATACGTGGTGGATTTTCTGCCTAAGGTCAAACTTGAAGTCGCCATTGAAGACAGCATGTTAGACCGCGTGGTTGAAGCTATTGAGAAATCAGCTGCTACTGGAAAAATCGGTGACGGCAAGATTTTTGTCTTTAATCTAGAGCAAGTAACCCGTATTCGTACCGGTGAAACTGGCGTGGAAGCATTATAAGGGGATGAAAATGAAAAAGTTAATTTCGATATTTGCTTTAATCACCACACTGGGCATTGGCTTTAGCGCTCACACTTTTGCTGAAGATGCTGCTCCTGCGGTTGATGCAGCAGCGGTTGTAGCTCCTGAAGCAGCACCTGCAGTTGAGGCCGCTCCAGCAACTGAAGCAGAAACGGCGCCTGTAGTAGCGGCAGCTCCTGCTCCTGTACCAAATAAGGGCGACACTGCTTGGATGTTAATCTGCGTCGTATTAGTTACTCTAATGGCAATTCCAGGCTTAGGCTTATTTTATGGCGGCTTAGTGCGCCAAAAAAATATGCTGTCTGTACTCATGCAAACCTTTATGATTTTCTCTCTCATGGGCGTGTTGTGGGCAATTTATGGCTATAGCGTTGCGTTCACGGGCGGCAATCCATTCTTCGGTGGTTTAGGTAAAGCATTTTTAGCAGGTATTACACCTGACTCTGTTGCTGCCACATTCAGTAAAGGTGTTGTGATTCCTGAACTAGTATTTGTTGCATTTCAACTTACCTTTGCCGCAATTACACCAGCTTTGATTATTGGTGCGTTTGCTGAACGTATGAAGTTCTCTGCGATCCTGGCATTCATGGTGTTGTGGTTCACATTCGCTTACTTACCAATGGCGCACATGGTTTGGTATTGGGATGGTCCTGATGCAGTTACTGATGCAGCTTCGCTTGAAACCGTATTGGCTAACGCTGGTTGGTTGTGGGCAAAAGGCGCACTAGACTTTGCAGGTGGTACTGTTGTGCATATCAATGCGGGTGTTGCTGGTTTAGTCGGTGCATACATGGTGGGTAAACGTATTGGTTACGGTAAAGAATCAAT
Organism: Methylotenera sp. RIFCSPLOWO2_02_FULL_45_14; assembly: GCA_001803395.1. Lineage (GTDB taxonomy): Bacteria > Pseudomonadota > Gammaproteobacteria > Burkholderiales > Methylophilaceae > Methylotenera. Next base: position 33,823 of record MHBU01000016.1, read on the forward strand.
GGCGCCTCATAGCCTAACATTAACCATGGTCGGTGCAGCATTGCTATGGGTAGGTTGGTTTGGTTTCAATGCTGGTTCTAACCTTGAAGCTAACGGTTACGCAGCATTGGCGCTTGTGAACACCATGATTGCAACGGGTGCAGCTACCTTGTCATGGGCATTTGCTGAATGGTTATTCAAAGGCAAACCTTCTATGTTGGGTGCGGCTTCTGGTGCAGTTGCTGGTTTAGTAGCCATTACACCAGCTTGCGGCTTCGTGGGCCCTATGGGTGCCATTATCATCGGCTTACTAGTTTCACCAATCTGCTACTTCTTTGTGGCTAAAGTGAAATACGCTCTTGGTTACGATGATGCACTTGATGTATTTGGTGTACATGCAATTGGCGGTATCTTTGGTGCACTAGCTACGGGTGTGTTTGTAAACCCAGCACTTGGTGGCATGGGCGTATATGACTATGTTGCAAATACAGTAGGTGAATACAACTTTGCCGCACAAATGACTGCACAAGCATATGCCGTAGGTACAGCGATTGTAGTTTCAGCAACGGTTTCATTCATTGCTTTCAAAATTGTAGATGTGTTAATCGGTTTACGTGTAAGTGAAGAATCTGAACGTGAAGGTTTAGATACGACAGAGCATGGTGAACGCGCATATCACAACTAAACCAACAAAAATCAGTTGAATAAAAAGGGCGCGAAAGTGCCCTTTTTTATTGGATAGGCTCACCTCTACCCGCCAGCAGAGACTTGTGCCTGTTGATTTTGGCGTGCTTGAAGCAGCTTATAAAGCCTTAGGCGACTAACTCCGCCCCACAAGTATTTGAACTGGTATTTTTGCGTTAAACCCGAACCACTTTGCGCGTGTAAGGTCTTATAAAGCTAAAAAACGATACAATACACATTTACGATTTGAGATTAACGCATGGCACGCTATCGCCCTAGCTTAAAATTGCAGTTCCCCACACAAAAATTATGGCAATTTGCACATAAGTTTGACGCTTACGCACCGTTAGTGGTGATGTTCGTCGTCGGGCTTTTTGTGCTGTCTGCCTCACGTTTCGGACTGGTTTTATGGAAATTTGACCGCGTTAACACCACAGGGCAGCTCGCCGAAATTTTCATTCAGGGCTTACGTGTAGATATTATTCAGCTTTGTTTGCTAAGCCTGATTCCCGTACTTCTACTGCCTGCGTTTGCGATTGCCAGGTGGCGGCATGGCTGGCAATGGTTTACTTATCTCTGGGTCACGCTGGCGGTAGTGTTGCTGGTGTTTCTGGAAATATCCACACCTGGATTCATTACAGAATATGACGTGCGACCAAATCGTATTTTTGTAGAATACTTAAAGTACCCGCATGAAGTGGCCAGCATGTTGTGGGTTGGTTTCCGCATTCACATTTTTGCCGCCCTTGCTTTTGTCGCACTCACGCATTACGTCATGTACGGTTTTATGCGGCCATGGCTGGTCAAGTCAACAGCGCAACCGCAACCCTTGGGCGCACTTAAAAACTGGTCACTTAAAAAAACGCTCATTATCTGGCCGCTGATTTTTATTCTGCTTGCTTTTGGTATCCGCTCTACACTGGGTCACCGCCCTGCCAATCCCGCCCTATTTGCCATCACGGCAGACAGCATGGTCAATAGCCTGGTACTTAACTCCGGCTATTCTGTCGTCTATGCAACCTATAATCTGGTTAAAGAGACTAAATCCAGCGAAATTTACGGCAAAATGCCGCGTGAAGAAATATTCAAGATCACAGGTGCAAAAGAGGCTGATATTCCCACCTTAACCACACTAATGCCTAGCCATCAACGTAAAAAACCACTTAACTTGGTGATTATTCTGCAAGAGAGCTTAGGCGCGACTTTTGTAGAGTCTTTAGGCGGCGTACCTGTGACGCCAAATATAGAAAGACTGAAAAACCAAGGCATTTGGTTTGAGCAACTTTATGCTACCGGCACGCGCTCTGTGCGCGGTATTGAGGCGGTCACCTCAGGCTTCCAGCCCACGCCTGCCGACAGCACAGTCAAACTTTCAAAGTCGCAAAAGAACTTTTTCACCCTTGCCGCTTTACTTGAAAAATTAGGCTACACCACAGAGTTTATTTACGGCGGTGAATCGCACTTTGACAATATGCGCGGCTTTTTTACCGGTAATGGTTTCCAACATATTGTGGATCAAAAAGATTATATCAATCCAGTATTTGAAGCTAGCTGGGGCGTTTCTGATGAAGATTTACTCAACAAAACGCATGAGCAACTTTTGGCGCATCACAAAACTGGCAAACCATTTTACACGTTAGCGTTTTCATCCTCTAATCACGCACCATTTGAGTTTCCGGATGGTCGCATTGAGTTATATGACCAACCCAAAGCCACGGATAATAATGCCGTAAAATATGCCGATTACGCTATTGGAGAGTTTTTCAAAAAAGCGCAGCAAAGCCCATACTGGAAAGATACTGTATTTTTAATCGTGGCCGACCACGATATTCGCGTACGCGGTGAAACACTCGTACCCATTGAGCGCTTTCACATTCCTGGGCTTATTTTAGGGGCCGATATTCAACCACTGCGCTACACAGGCGTTGCAAGTCAAATTGACTTACCCGTCACATTGCTGTCGCTCATGGGCGTGCAAACACAACACCCCATGACAGGGCGCGATTTATCCAGCATTGCCCCTAACAGTTTTGGCCGCGCCATGATGCAATATAACGACAACTACGGCTGGATGCAGGAAAGCGCAGCGGGGAATCAAGTGGTGGTGCTACGTTCAGGCAAAGCGCCTGCACACGGGACTTATGACGCAAAAACCAAACATTTAAGTGAAACACCCCCGCCTGCCAATGCGAAAGATTTAGAGCAGCGCACGCTCGCCAATGTATTGCTGCCAGATTTGCTTTATAACGAACAACGTTACCGTTTGCCTTAATCATCATGCTGCATTCCAAAAAACAGCCCAGCATGCTTACTTGGCCTATCATCCGTAAAGGCTTGGCTTATATTTTAAGCGGCAAGCTTTACATCAAACGCGGGCATTTGCCGCCGGTTAACCATGTGGTGCCAAATGATTTTATCGGCGTGTGCGTGGCCTCCGCCGCAGATGCGGGCATGGATGATTATGTCATTGCACAACTGCATGCATTGGGCATTAAACAGGTACGGCTTGATTTTACCTATGGCGATTTAGAAAGCTTTAATGCACGCTTTTTACAACGTTTAATTGCAGAAAAATGTAACGTGACCTTGCATTTAGTGCAACCTTTCGCACATGCAAAAAACATGGAAAGCGCAAACGAGCTCGCTATTTGGCAAGCCTTTGTAGATGCGGTGCTCGCACGGTTTGGTGCAAGTATCACGCGGATTGAAATCGGCACTACCATCAACCGCAAACGCTGGGCAGGCTATACGGTGAATGGCTTTTTGCGCGCTTGGGATGTTGCTTTCGCTGCAACGCAACAACATAACATTCAGCTCGCAGGCCCTAACGTCACAGACTTTGAGCCTATCTACAACATTGGCATATTAGAGTTGCTCAAAGCTAAAAAACAATTGCCCGATGTGCACACCAACAATCTCTTTTCGGAGCGCGTATCAGAACCTGAACGTTTTGATCACCGCGTCTTTAAATATCGCTGGGCAACGATTCTAAAATTTAACCTGATAAAAAAAGCGCGTTTGCTCAAAAAAATCAGCACTGACTTTGGCATCAAGCATTTCATCTCACCCGTCGCATTTTGGGCTATTTATCGCATTCAGCGCTTACTGCCTGATGGTGAGCAAAAGCAAGCGGATTATGCCGCGCGCTACATGTTGCTCAACGCCGCTTCGGGCGCGCTAGACCAGGCATTTTGGGGCGCGCTGATTTGTCACCGTGAAGGTTTGATTGATGACGACTTGAATGACGCCGAATACCCTGCACTAGAACGTGTAACGCACTATGCAAGTGTTGATGGAACATTACAAAATTTTTGGCATCATGCCAGTTTCAATGCTTTGAAAACAGTAGCTGGCATGATACAAGGCGCGCGTTATCAAACGGCAATCTCAACAGCAAACGGTTTAGAAATTCACCACTTTCAAACCGCGCAGCACAACATTCACGCCCTGTGGACGATTAACGGCAAAGTCGCTTTATTGCAAGATATTTACGACTTGGCGGATATTCAGCAAGCCGAGGCCACTAACCGTGATGGCACTAGTCTCAACACCATGCCAGATATTATCAACGAATCCCCTATTTACTTGCTTTGGCCTAAAAACCAGCTAGTCTCCATTAAAAGTAATCTCGCCTTAACAAAAGACCTCGCCATACACGCGCATATTCAAGGCTTGCAATACTACCCATTCCGTCAAGCAGGCTGGTTTGGAATGATTTTAGCCAACAGTGCAGAACAAGCCGCGTTGTTAGGCCAACAATTGCATCCTGCCAACCTAAGGCGTCCACAAAAAAATAATGCCTTGCGTCACGCGCGCAATGCTATCTGGGCGTTAACTGACCCACGCGACCCTTTAAGCCAAGTAACCGTTAAACAACCCGTAAAAATGTATCCGCACAAGGCATTTTTGGATAGGTTTAAGCCCAGCAAAGCCAAGCGCAGCTGGAATGGCGCGGTAGAGCTTTTAAGGCGTGGCGTAAATACCGCACACCCTGTCGCTTTTTTTGAACAAGAAAATGACACCACACTTAAACAGAACTTTTACATCTGTGATTATGTAAAAGCCGATTGTTCAGTGGGCGAAATGTTTGTACATTTTTCCAAAGGCAATAAAGAGTTTCACTTTGCCAATAAAAACTGCGCCATCAGTGCAGAAGACACCTATGCGCAACTGGCACACTACCTGCACCAGTTGCACAAAACCGGCACATTTTTCAGAGATCTGTCTGGTGGCAATGTACTGGTACAACGGCTGGACAATAAAAAATTGTATTTTTCACTGATTGATACCGCGCGCGCACGTTTTTATACGCACCCTACCCCCATTAAATACCGCATTTCTGATTTAGCGCGTATTTGTAACAAACTACATTGGGCAGGTCGTGAGCGTTTCATGGGCTTATATCTAGCCAATATTGGCAGAAAATTAACGTTCCAGGTAAAACTAGCATTTTATTTATATGATTTTAAAGTCGCCTTCAAAAGAAAATTTGGGCGCAAAGGCATCAAAAAGTTAGTGAATAAATTTAAAAAGTAAAACCCAAAAGTCAATCAAATACAGTTCTAATGATTATCACTAGGCTGTTTTAATGACTAACGTCGTGTTGCAAGTTTAAGTTAGCCGTATGATTCTGTTCACGTAATGCAATTGCTATTTAGCAAAAGCGTACGAATCAATCAACAAGGAGAATTACTATGTGGACAAAACCTGCTGCTACTGAAATGCGTTTCGGTTTCGAAGTTACAATGTACGTAATGAATAAATAGTTTTAAACAAGTAATAGCTTACGTATGATTAAAAAGGGTGCTACTAGCACCCTTTTTATTTGATAGCCCTCCACAATAGAGTTTTTGCAATTACCCTAGTAAAAACTAGTTGTCCACGATAACTGCCATTTTCAGGATTACTTCAACACAAACTCTTTTGGCAATAACACCCAGATTTTACCTGGCTGCTTCATAGCACCCGCTTTTGCGCCTGCATCAGCACCCGCGCCCCAAAAGAAGTCTGCCCGCACGCCGCCTTTAATGGCGCCGCCTGTATCTTGCGCCATCATTAGTCGTTTTAAAGGCTTGCTGCTATTGGGTTCGGTGGTGGATAAAAATACGGGCGCACCTAACGGCACAAACTTTGGATCAACTGCTACGCTACGCTCACCTAAAATTGGCACACCAAGCGCACCTAATGGCCCAGGCAAACCTGCCGGCAACTCTCTAAAAAAAACATAACTTGGGTTATTATTGAGTAGCTCACGTAACTGAGCTAAATTATTACGCGCCCAGTTTTTAATGCCTTGCATTGAGGCCTGGGCCAGCGTCAGCTCCCCACGCTCAATCAGCAAACGGCCTATTGAATTGTAAGTATGACCATTTTGATTGGCATAGCCAACATGTACTTGCTCACCATTCTCTAACTGCACCAAGCCTGAACCTTGAATTTGCAAGAAAAAAACATCAATAATGTCATCTATATAAATGAATTCGTGTCCTTTAACTGGGGATGCTTCTATTTCTATTTCTGCACGGTTGTAATAAGGCACTAATTTATTGCCCACCAACCTACCGCGCACGCGTTTAAACTTTAATTCTGGAAATAACGTGTCTAATTCAACCGTAATTAAATCATTAGGTGTCGCGTACAATGGGTAAGGATATTGTGCCGATTTGGTACGGCTGCCTTTTAACAGTGGCTCATAATAGCCTGTGATAAGACCATTATCTGAGCCATCCGCATTAGTCGTTTTATACGCTGAAAAATACTGTTTAAAGTAAGCCTGCACTGCATCCGTGCTGGGTTTGCTTGCGGCTTGACTATTCAACTGCACCGCAGCACTACACGCTTTTTGCCACGTAGGTTTGTTGACCAAGGTAGAGCAGCTTTGCATCCACGCCGGCCATGCCAGGCTCAAATTGTCAGCTTGAAGGCCATCGATCTCCTCCCATTGCGCCGGCTTGAGCAGGCTGTAATCCGCAAGTTTAGCGAGTTCTTTTTGCGGCTCCAGCGGCTTTGCCTCTGCCGGCTTTCCAGCATCAGGAATTTGAACGGGTGGTTTTTCAATTATGCAGTCACACTTAGCTTTAGGTGGCGCAGGTGGTGAGATTGGTACAGGCGGTTTTATATTTTTATCGGCACATGCCACAATGACTATTGCGATCAATATGAGTAACGTATGCTGCGCAATTTTTTTCATAATTTTTAGTAAAACTTAGTCGCAAAAAGCAAGGTGGAGTCTAATCAAAACGTTTAGTGCAACACTCTAGGCATAACAAGTAAAAATATTGGAATCACTGCATCAAACTGCACACCATCCTCCGCCACCATTTGATAAGTGCCATGCATTTTACCCATCGGCGTGTTAATGACCGTGCCGCTAGTATATTCAAAATGCCCAGACGGCTTTAAGAGTGGTTGCGCACCCACCACGCCCAAACCTTTTATCTCTTGCTGCTCACCATTCGCTTCCGTGACTATCCAGTGCCGGCTAATTAACTGGGCGGCAACGTTACCTGTATTGGTAATAGTCACATGGTAAGCAAACGCATAGCGGTTGTGTTCGATATCAGATTGTTCGGCAATAAAGGTGACTTCTACCTTTACCGTGCATTCGTAATGTTTAGCACTACTCATGAATGGTCAATAAAGACACTATGAAATCAATCCAGTAGTAGGTGAGCTTGGGCTGGCGGAATAGAGTTTTTTAGGCATACGGCCTGCTAAATAAGCATCACGTCCAGCCTCTACCGCCTTTTTCATCGCACCTGCCATCAAAACAGGATTGCGTGCCGCAGCAATGGCCGTATTCATCAACACGCCCTGGCAACCCAACTCCATGGCAATTGCCGCGTCTGATGCCGTGCCAACGCCGGCATCGACCAACACTGGGATTTTGGCATTTTCAATGATAATTTGCAGATTCCACGGGTTCAAAATACCCATACCAGAACCGATTAAAGATGCTAACGGCATCACGGCACAACAGCCAATTTCCTCTAACTGCTTAACAATAATGGGGTCATCAGAGCAATATACCATGACATCAAAACCATCTTTCACCAAGGTTTTTGCGGCGGCAATGGTTTCAATCATATTAGGGTAGAGTGTATTAGGGTCGCCTAGCACCTCTAACTTCACCAACTTGTGTCCATCTAACAACTCACGCGCCAAGCGTAAAGTACGCACCGCGTCATCGGCAGAATAGCAACCCGCGGTATTAGGCAAGTAGGTAAATTGTTCTGGCGGTAGAAAATCTAACAGTGAAGGCTCACCAGCGGTTTGTCCTATATTAGTGCGGCGAATCGCTACCGTAACAATCTCAGCGCCACTGGCATCAATCGCGGCGCGCGTTTGGGCAAAGTCTGCGTACTTACCTGTGCCTACCAACAAACGTGAACGATAAGTTCTATCTGCAATTTTTAATAAGTCTGACAACTTTTATATCCTTTATTCACTTTAGGGTACTTTTAACCACCACCCACGGCACCCACTATTTCCAACTTATTACCATCCACTAATTGCGTTGCTTCAAACTGACTACGTGGGACAATCTCGCCATTACACTCTATTGCCAGACGCTTACCCGTTAACTCTAGCGTAGTCACGAGATGCGCCACACTAAAAGAATCAGCATCAAAACTACGCGGTTTGCCATTGATTGTGAGTTGCATGTTGATTTTTAATAATTAAGTAGGTCAAAAACAATCTAAATTGTGCGGTAATACGCATAATTTAAATAGATTCGAAAGCAACATTTTACGAAAATAATAGGGTGCTTAGCAAACCTTATATGGATTATTTGCATATCATCCAAAAATGTGACCACCAAAACTCATAAGTGCCGTTGTACAATATCTCTAGTTTTATATTTAAGAAGTCAATTCAGAAAGCTCATCATGAACATTCAAAGCCATATTGCAGACCTTAACACACCCACAGGTATCATGCGCACTTATATCCACCGCCCAGCAGGTAATGGTAAATATCCAACCATTCTGTTTTATTCTGAAATTTTTCAACAAACAGGTCCTATTGAGCGTGCCGCCAAAATTATAGCCAGCCATGGTTATGCGGTCTTGGTCCCTGAAGTATTTCACGAACTTAATCCAATTGGTACAGTATTAGGTTACGATGACGCGGGACGTGACAAAGGTAATGCGGACAAAGCTGCAAAAGACGTACAAGACTATGACACCGACAACGCAGCATTGATTACTTACGCAAAACAACAAGCTTGGTACAACGGCAACATTGGCGCCATGGGTTTTTGTATCGGCGGTCATCTAGCGTTCCGTGCTGCATTGCAGGCAGACGTTAAAGGCACGGCTTGTTTCTATGCAACCGACCTGCACTCACAAGCCATTCCTAACAAACCTGGCCAGCACAGCATGGATAGGCTCCAGGATATTTCTGGCGAATTGCTAATGATTTGGGGTAAGCAAGATCCGCATATTCCTGCGGCAGGTCGTGCAGAGGTTTATAAAAAATTAGGGGATGCAAACCTAACGTTCACTTGGCATGAATTTAATGCTCAACATGCTTTCATGCGTGATGAGGGAGAACGTTATGATGCGCAAACGGCAATGATTGGTTACCAGCTTGCATTGAATTTATTTAGCAGAACACTGCATCAATAAATCTGCAACAATTAGATTGTTGCGTAACGTAAAAAATCCCGCGATGCGGGATTTTTTACGTTACTATTTTTATACCACTACAAGTTAACTCATTTACACTTCCAGCTGTGGGCGACCCGCTTCTGGCCAATCCAAATGGTAAAACTGACCACGTGGCTGATCAACACGCTCATAAGTATGCGCACCAAAATAGTCACGTTGACCTTGTAACAAGTTAGCTGGCAATACCGCACTGCGGTAACCATCATAATATGCCAATGCCGCAGCAAAACCTTGCGCAGGAATACCGTTGGTTACTGCTAACGCAATCACTTTACGCCATCCAGCTTGGCCTTCATTCATCGCATTAGTGAAATACGGATCCAGCATCAGGTTTTTAAGGCGTGAATTCAATGCATAAGCATCGGTAATTTTTTGCAAGAAACGTGCGCGAATGATACAACCGCCGCGCCAGATTTGTGCGATTTCACCGAAGTTCAGTTTCCAGTTATAAGCCACTTGTGCTTTATCAATCAATTGAAAGCCTTGTGCATAAGCACAAATTTTTGAGCAATACAGGGCATTTTTAATCGCGTCAATAATCGCTTTCTTATCTGTTTCCACTTTAATTGTAGGGCCTTTTAAGATTTTACTTGCTTCTACACGCTCTTCTTTTAAGCTTGAAAGTGCACGCGCATAAACTGCAGCAGCAATCGCATTTGCCGGTGCGCCCAGTTCAAGCGCATTGGCCGCGGTCCATTGACCCGTACCTTTTTGACCGGCAGTATCCATAATTTTATCCACTAGGAAACCTGGGCCCATTGGGTCTTTTTGTTGCAGAATATCAGCAGTAATTTCAATCAAAAAGCTTGATAACTCGCCCTTATTCCACTCTGCAAATACTTTACCAATTTCATCAGCAGGCATGCCAAGCAAGTTTTTCATTAACCAGTAGGCTTCGCAAATCAATTGCATGTCGATATATTCAATACCGTTGTGCACCATTTTTACATAATGGCCAGCTCCGTCAGGACCAATGTACTCCGCGCACGAGAAGCCACCTTCAACAGGTTTGCCTGGCTTGCCACCTTCCATCGGCTCACCAGTCACAGCATCCACTTTAGCGGCAATATCACGCCAAATTGGCTCTAGGCTCGCCCATGCTTTACGGGTGCCAGATGGCATAAGAGATGGGCCAAAGCGCGCGCCTGTTTCACCGCCAGAAACGCCTGAGCCAATAAACTCAATGCCTTTAGCTGCAAGTTCTTTTTCGCGACGGATAGTGTCTGTCCACAATGAATTACCACCGTCAACAATAATGTCACCTTGCTCCAAAAATGGTAACAAAGCATTGATAGTTACATCGGTTGCACTGCCCGCTTTAACCAACAAAATGATTTTGCGTGGGCGTTTAATACTTAATACAAAAGAGGCTAAATCTGTATGCCCAACTACATTGTCATGTGAAGGCTCATTTTTTTTGCATTCTTCAATAAAATTAACCGTTTTCTTAGGGTCACGGTTATAAACAGCAATAGTGTAACCATGATCAGCGATGTTCAAGGCTAAATTTTGCCCCATCACCGCTAGGCCAACTAGGCCAATATCAGCATTTCTTGTAGTCATTTATCTTCTCTTTTGGAGTTGTTTAATGGAAAGGTTTTTTTGTACGCAAGATTATAAAACTTTTTAATGACTTTAATGGCGAAATCTTAACGTAGATGGCGTATTTATTTTCTTATTGTTTAAATAATCAATAAATTTTGACAAAAATCTTCCCCACCAGAATTGTGGTAATTTTAAAACCAACCCAACCAATTAGTAATCACTACTTCTACCCGTTGAATAACCTTGCGGAATATCATTTTGCCACTCGCTACAATCTGCACAGCGGTGATCGTGCATTGTAGGGCTAAGCTCTAAGTGCGCGCTACCGCAAAATTTACAATGCGCGGCATGTAACTCTGGTGTTTTGTGGTGATTTTCGTGATGCTCTGTAGCCACTTTTGTGCTACCTAACCCGTATTTATTGTCCATGGCTGACTCCATTGCGAACATAAGCGTGGAGTGCTTAAGTTACGCTTTTTTTGTGATATCAGCAATGTTTTTAGTGACTAATGATGGTCAAAAAATTGTATGTGGTTGGTACGTGCGAATGAGCTAAAGAGCACCTTATCAGCCAGCCTTATTGCACGGCAAAAAAAGGGGGAACAACACGCATCTGTGAGATGCTGTTGCTTATACTAATCCTTGAGACCAGCTAGCATCTGGCTGATAAGCTGCCACCCAGCCCTGCACTTCATCAGCAGGCATCGGGCTGGCAATGCCAGACCCTTGCACCACAGAGCAACCCATGCGTAGTAACCATACGCCGTGTTCAGCACTTTCCACGCCCTCAGCAACCACTTTACGCTTAAAATCACGACTCAAACTGATAACACCTGCTACTACCGCCAGATCATCTGCATCTTGCAACATATCACGCACAAATGACTGGTCAATTTTAATGACTTCGACAGGTAGGCGACGTAAATAAGTGAGTGAGGAATACCCCACACCAAAATCATCTAAGGCAAAACTTACCCCTAAAAGTTTACAGTTATTGATTGTATGCGCGACACCTGCCACATCTTCAATGGCTGCGGTTTCTGTAATCTCCAGCTCTAGTTTTTTGGGCGAAACTTCAGGAAACTCTGCCAACAACAATGCAAGACGCTCTGCAAAGTCAGCCTGCACCATGTGCCGGGCAGCAATGTTGACGCTCACTTGGAAATCAAGCCCTGCACTCTGCCAAATTTTAATTTGGCGCAAAGCTTCACTAATCACCCACTCGCCCAGCGGAATAGAAAAATCCGTATCTTCAATGATCGGTAAAAAGGTAATGGGCGGACGCAGACCTAATTCTGGATGTTGCCAGCGAATAAGCGCCTCCATACCAACAACCTTACCTTCACGCAAATCTACTTTGGGTTGATAAAATAAACAAAACTCCCCATTTGGCAAAGCAGCTTCTACCCTTTCGCGATCTTGGCGTAAGCCACGGAATTGTCGATCATGATCCGCATCAAAAAGTTGAATACGGCTGCCTCCGTTCACCTTAGCTTGATACATGGCATGATCTGCGTGGCGCAGCAAAGTATCGGGTGCGTTATTGTCGGCTGGAAAAACAGTATAGCCAATACTAGAAGAGATGCTGACCTTCTCACCCGCAATGTCATAGGGGATTTTTATTGTGGTGAGTAGGCGATCCAGTATTTGTTCACACTCACCGATGTCATTTAAGCCACACAGCAAGACGGCAAACTCATCTCCGCCAAGCCGCGCCACGGTATCGCCATCGCGCAAACAGACGCTCATGCGCACCGCTAACTGCACTAACAAGTAATCACCTGCCTCGTGGCCTAAGGTATCATTCACTGGTTTAAAACCATCAAGATCAAGACAACAAACCGCCAGCACCTCACCAGAACGCTCTGCGTGCGCTAGCGCCTGTTGCAGCCGATCTGCCAGCAACACGCGGTTAGGTAGTTGTGTGAGCGGGTCATGGTAGGCCATGCGCTCTAAATTTTGTTGCTGTTCTTTGGCTTCAGTAATATCTGAAAACAAACCTACATAATTTATAATATTTTTTGCCTCATCACGCACGGTAAAAATATCCAACCAAGCCGCATAGATTTGACCGTCCGCTCGACGATTCCATGTTTCTCCACGCCATTCACCATGATGCCCAGAAGTCTGCCATAGTTGCTCGAATAAATCAGGGTCATAAGTAGAAAATCCTAAAGCCTGTGGCGTATGTCCCATGGCACCATCGCGCAAATGACGGGTAATTTCAGTAAAAGCCGGATTAACCTCAATAATACGTGCCTGGGCATCCGTAATAAAAATACCATCATGGGCATGATCAAACACACTAGCAGATAAACTCATGCGATCCGCATTATTACGCAAAGCTTGCATGGCCTGGCGTAATTTAGAACGCATTTCCAACACATTGGCCATTAAGGTGTTTGGTTTTGCTACTAAACCATCTTGATTTAAATCTCCAGCAGCAATGCGCTGTACAACATCAATCGCCAGCTCAGGATCACCCCCAATTGGGTCGAGAATTAAGTGGCGCAATTGCCATAAAATAATAACAATCAGTAAAGCACCAAGCAATGCTCCAGCAACAATCACAAACCATGAATTAGCCAACCCAACAGCACGCGCCTCACTTAACGGGTAAGCTACAACAACCTTAAAACCCCATTTTGGAATGTTTTCGGTAACAAATATCCAACTATCTGGCTGCGATTGCACTAGGCTGGCGGCTTTGCTGCGGGTGATATGAGAGGAGAGAAAGCGTATTTTATTAGCATCATCCAACACCGCCGCAAACCCTGTTTTCAGTTGGCGCGTATTTTCCACGGTGTCGCGCAGTACTTTCATGTCAACTTTGTAGCCAACATAATAAGCACCGATAACCTGTTTTTTTGCATCAAACAGCGGGTCGTAGCGGGTGATGTACGGCTCGCCTAAGATATCCACAACCCCATGAAACGTTTGACCGTTGCGTAACGCAACAATGACTTTACCATCAGGGTTTAGCGAGGTGCCCACTGCGCGTAAACCGTTTTTTTGCTTAACATTGGTGGCAACTCGCACAAAATTATCACCTGATTTTACAAATAACGTTGCCGTGTCCCCAAGTAAGCTGCTCACACCATCCACCAGGTCGGTATTGTTTGCAATCGGG
>MHBU01000017.1 GCA_001803395.1 Methylotenera sp. RIFCSPLOWO2_02_FULL_45_14
GAACGCATTGAGAGAAACTGGTATCCGCTTCTCATTGGATGATTTTGGCACAGGTTATTCGTCATTACAATACCTCAAACGCTTGCCGTTGTACCAGTTGAAGATCGACCAATCATTCGTACGGGATATTGCCGTTGATAGTAGCGATCAAGCGATTGTGCACACTATTATTGCAATGGCGAACAGCCTGGAATTAAATGTGATTGCTGAGGGTGTGGAAACGGAAGAGCAACGGCAGCTTCTTCTAAGCAATGGTTGCTACACCTATCAAGGATATCTGTTTGGCAGGCCAGTGCCGATTGAGCAGTTTGAAGCGTTGCTGAAGCAAAGCTAAATTTATTGGTCACGATAGCCGTAATACGCACCATTGATATGGCTCGCTGCAATCAAAGCTTAGAATGCGACCCATCACACAGCGGCTGGTTTTCGCTGTATTTACAGCCACAAAAATAAACCGTTTTGTTCTCTGTTGCGTCGTACTTTACTGGCGCAAAGCCTGTGCCTTTATGTGAGCCATCGCACAATGGTTGGTTTTTACTTAGCCCGCAAGCGCACCAGTAATAACTCTCGCCCGCTTTTACTTCAACTGGGTATGGAGCTTTTTGTGGGGCATGTGCAATCATTGATTGTTCCTAATCGTTAAGTCTAGCCTGTTTACAAACAAGGAATTACTTAAGGGTATTACTTATTATGCGCTCGCATAATGCGGCCTTTTTCACGTTCCCAATCTCGCTCTTTTTCGGTATCGCGTTTATCGTGTTGCTTTTTACCTTTGGCTAGCCCAATTTGCACTTTGACGCGCCCTTTTGAAAAATGCAAATCAAGCGGCACAATGGTATAACCAGAGCGTTCAACTTTAGCAATCAATTTTATAATTTCTTCATTATGCAACAATAACTTACGTGTTCTTATTGCATCAGGTCTAATATGCGTAGAGGCAGCACCTAATGGCGTGATATGGCAACCGATTAGATAAATCTCGCCGCGTTGAATAATGACATAAGCTTCTTTAATATTGACGCGGTTGTCTCGAATGGCTTTAACTTCCCAGCCCTCTAAAACGATACCAGCTTCGTATTTATCTTCAATAAAGTAATCAAAAAAGGCTTTTTTATTTTGTGCAATGCTCATAAAGCTAAATATTTCTTGGCGAATGACTTAAAATACCATTTTACTCTACTTTCTGCGCCAGTTCGCTTACTACACTGGTGCAGATTTAGCTTGTCATTAAAGGGACGCATGGCACAAGTTCAAAAATCAGTTCTCATCAATCATTCGGCTAGGCGCATGTACGCACTGGTGGATGATGTAAGCAAGTATCCTGAGTTTTTGCCTTGGTGCGGCGGTGTGGACTTAATTAAACAAGATGAAGTTTCGACCATTGCCACACTGCATATCGCTTACCACGGCTTGCATCAAAAATTTACCACCGAAAACCATAAAACTTACCCTAGCTTGATGGAAATTAAACTTAAAGACGGTCCATTTAAGCAGCTTGAAGGCGTATGGCGCTTTATAGAACTGAATGAAAATGCCTGTAAAGTTGAATTCATGCTTAATTATGAGTTTGCCAATAGCTTTTTAGAAAAAATCATTGCACCAGTTTTTAGCCACATCGCCAATACCTTTGTTGATGGATTTGTGGCGCGTGCTGATGAAATATACGAACAAAAGTAGAAGTCAAAAGGATAACAATGAACAATCAAGCCGAAATTACCGTGGAAGTAGCATACGCATTGCCTACAGAGCAGTTGATTGTGCCAGTCAGAGTGCAAAGTGGTGTTTCTGCCGAGCAAGCCATTCAAGCATCTGATATTTTGAGTAAATTTCCAGAAATTGATTTATCAGTGAATAAAATTGGTATTTTTGGAAAACTGGTTAAATTAGAGTCACCCTTGCGGCATTTAGATCGCGTGGAAATTTATCGCCCACTGATTGCCGATCCTAAAGAGGTTCGTAAACAACGTGCCGCTGACGGCAAAATAATGAAAAAAGGTGGTGGTGATTTACCTGCCTAAAAATGCATAAAGCAACCTAAAATATTGAGGTTGCTTTATGGGAAGTTACTTTACTTACAAGGTGTTTTTAGTTAATCACAGTATTTTTCAACATCTTTTTGCGCATCAAGTTTACCTTGGTTGATTTCATCATCACCTAAGTATGTACGCTCACCTTTTTCGTTCGTTTTGGCAATTCGGCCACCATTCACATAGGTTGCTAAATTTGACTTAGAAACTTTGCAATTTTCTTGCTTCAGTTTTAACTCGGCTTCCTTTGCTTCATCCGCTTTCTTTTGCTCTTCAGCATCTTTAGCGCGCTTGGCTGCGGCTTCCTCTTTAGTAAGCGGTGTTTTGTCTGCTTTTTCTTTTGCAGTTGCCGCTTTGTCTCTATTGATAGCAGTGGTTACATCTCCTTCAACTGCCGTCAACGGTGCCTGACCTGTAGGTTTAGGTGTTCTTTTTCCCTGCATAGGCTCTTGCTTGACATTAGAAGCTGGCGGCACATCGCTATAACGCACGCTACCGTCTTTATCTTTCCATTTGTAAATTTCAGCATTTGCCAGCATAGGCAGCATTGCCAAACACAGTAATAACAAGCGAATTTTCATACTAGATACCCCTTTGCATAGGTTTTATACATATTATTGCTTATCTCATTTACAAGCAAGTGCCATGCTGACCACTAAATTAAACGCCTGACGCTCATTTATGTTTACAAAAAAATCATCCCACTCTCGCTAAGTTGCTCATAACTCTGTATAATTCCGTTTTGGGTACAAGGATTTACGCATGCGTTTATTGCAACAAGCTCTCACTTTTGACGACGTTTTATTAGTGCCAGCCTACTCTAATGTGCTGCCACGTGAAGTGTCTCTCGCGACACAACTCTCTCGCAACATTCAACTTAACATACCGCTGTTATCAGCCGCAATGGATACGGTGACTGAAGCGCCCCTTGCAATTGCCTTGGCGCAAGAAGGCGGCCTGGGCTTTATTCATAAAAACATGACAGCCATGAAGCAGGCTGCGCATGTTGCACGTGTTAAACGTTTTGAGTCAGGCGTAGTGAATGACCCGATTACAATTCAAAGTCACATGACGGTACGTGATGTGCTTGAACTCAACCGCACCCATAAAATTTCAGGTATTCCTGTGGTGGATAACGGCAAAATCGTCGGTATTGTAACCAACCGTGATTTGCGTTTTGAAACCAATCTGGATCAGCCAATCAAAAACATTATGACGCCTAGAGATAGGCTGGTAACGGTTAGAGAAGGTGCCGCAAAGGAAGATGTTATTCGCTTATTGCACCAATATCGTCTTGAACGAGTGTTGGTGATTGATGACTCAGATACATTAAAAGGTTTAATCACGGTTAAAGATATTCAAAAATCAACTGACCACCCTTATGCCTGCAAAGACGCACAAGGCAGATTGCGTGTTGGCGCAGCCGTAGGTGTAGGTGAAGGTACTGAAGAGCGCGTGGCTGCTCTAGCTGAAGCTGGCGTTGATGTTATTGTGGTCGATACCGCGCATGGTCATTCGCAAGGTGTGTTGGATCGCGTTAAATGGGTTAAAAAACACTTTCCGCAAATTGATGTTATCGGCGGCAATATTGCAACGGCTGGCGCTGCGTTAGCGTTAGTGGATGCAGGCGCTGACGGCGTAAAAGTGGGTATCGGCCCCGGCTCAATTTGCACAACGCGTATTGTAGCTGGCGTGGGTGTGCCGCAAATCAGTGCAATTTCAAACGTTGAGGAAGCTTTAAGAGGGTCTGGTGTGCCATTTATTGCCGATGGTGGCATTCGTTATTCTGGCGACATCTCCAAAGCCATAGCCGCTGGTGCTTACAGCGTTATGTTAGGTGGCATGTTTGCAGGGACTGAAGAAGCGCCCGGTGAAATTGAGCTATTTCAAGGCCGCTCCTATAAATCTTACCGAGGTATGGGTTCGATTGGCGCCATGGAAAAAGGCTCCAGTGATCGTTACTTCCAAGATACCAATAGCGGCGCTGACAAATTAGTACCAGAAGGCATTGAAGGTCGGGTGCCTTACAAAGGTAGCGTATTAGCTGTGATTCATCAGTTAATGGGCGGTTTACGTGCCTCTATGGGTTATGTAGGTGCAAGTAACATTACCGAGATGCGTGAGCGTGCCGAGTTTGTACAAATCACCTCTGCAGGTATGCGTGAATCTCATGTGCATGATGTGCAAATTACTAAAGAAGCGCCTAATTATCGCGTTGATTAATTTACTTAAATATTAACTCTAGCCACAGAGAACACAACATCAGAGAAATCAGAAACTCTGAGGCTGTGTTCTCTGTGCATTTTGCGGCTAAAAAATGTCTCATTCAAAAATCCTTATTCTCGACTTCGGTTCTCAAGTTACCCAACTTATTGCACGCCGTGTGCGTGAGGCGCATGTGTATTGCGAAATTCATTCATGTGAAGTTTCTGACGACTTTGTACGCAACTTTGGTGCTGATGGCATTATTCTTTCAGGTAGCCATGCCAGCGTATATGAAGAAGAAACTGATAAAGCACCGCAAGCGGTATTTGAGTTAGGTGTGCCTGTGTTAGGCATTTGTTATGGTATGCAAACCATGGCGCAGCAACTCGGTGGCAAGGTGGAAGCTGGTCATAAACGTGAGTTTGGTTATGCAGCGGTGCGCGCGCAAGGCCACTCTGCCCTATTCCGCGATATACAAGACAGCACTAATGCTGAAGGTCACGGTTTGCTTGATGTGTGGATGAGTCACGGCGATAAAGTGACTGAATTGCCTGCTGGCTTTAAAATAATTGCCAGTAACGAAACTACGCCTATCGCTGCAATGGCAGATGAAACACGCAAATTTTACGGCGTGCAATTTCACCCTGAAGTCACGCACACCAAGCAAGGTCAGGCGATGCTTAACCGCTTTGTATTAGACATTTGCCGCGCAAAACCAGACTGGATTATGGGCGATTACATTACTGAAGCTGTGGCTAAAATTAAAGCCCAAGTTGGTGATGAAGAAGTGATTTTAGGTTTATCTGGCGGCGTTGACTCTAGCGTTGCCGCAGCGCTTATTCATCGAGCTATTGGTGACCAACTCACTTGCGTATTTGTGGATCATGGTTTATTGCGCTTGAATGAAGGCGATATGGTGATGGATATGTTCGCAGGGCGTTTACATGTAAATGTCATTCGCGTGGACGCCACTGAACAATTTTTGGGGCATTTAGCAGGCGTGAGTGAACCTGAAGCCAAACGCAAAATTATCGGCCGCGAATTTGTAGAAGTATTCAAAGCCGAAGCCGCCAAACTTAAAGCTGGTACTGGCGGGCATAAGGGGGCGACTTATCTGGCGCAAGGCACGATTTACCCTGACGTGATTGAGTCTGGCGGCGCGAAATCCAAAAAAGCAGTCTCCATTAAAAGTCACCACAACGTGGGTGGGCTGCCTGAAACATTAGGCTTAAAACTGTTGGAACCACTACGCGACCTATTCAAAGACGAAGTGCGTGAGCTTGGTGTGGCGCTGGGCTTGCCACCTGACATGGTGTATCGCCACCCTTTCCCAGGCCCTGGTTTGGGGGTGCGTATTTTAGGTGAAGTTAAAAAAGACTTTGCCGATTTATTACGCCGTGCAGACGCAATTTTTATTGAAGAGCTACGCAACACCAAAGACGAAAAAACAGGTAAAACCTGGTATGAACTTACCAGCCAGGCATTTACTGTATTCTTACCCGTTAAATCAGTAGGCGTAATGGGTGACGGCCGCACTTATGATTATGTGGTGGCATTACGCGCCGTAGTCACCAGCGACTTCATGACCGCACATTGGGCAGAATTGCCCTACGCCCTTTTAGGGCGTGTTTCTAATCGTATTATCAATGAAGTGCGCGGTATTAATCGTGTGGTTTATGACGTTTCTGGCAAGCCGCCAGCAACCATTGAGTGGGAATAATTGGAGGTCATCTATGAGCCGTGCATTTGTAAATGAAGAAAGATTTGAGCAAGCTGGCGATGATATCGTCGAGCGTCCCATTAGTGAGCATCCTAATTACGTGACGCCCACAGGCGCGCTTGAACTACAAACACTTGAGGAGTCACTGTTAGCACAACTAGAAACCTTAAAAAATGCTACAGATGATACCTTCGGCAAAGAAAAAATCGCTGAAATTGAACGTGACTTACGTTATGTACGTGCGCGGCTAGATTCAGCCTTATTGGTTGACCCCAAAGCTCAAAGCCACGAAACAGTGTTATTTGGCGCGACGATTGAGGTGAAGGATGGTGAAGGCACTCAGCATAAATTTCACATCGTAGGTGAAGATGAGGCTGATGCCAGCATCAACAAAGTAAGCTGGGTTTCACCGCTAGCAAAATCTTTGCTTGGTCACAAAATTGGCGACACCGTCACTTGGCAACGCCCTGTTGGTGATATTACTTTAGAAATTTTGGATATTCACTACGAATCATGAATGTTAGTCAAGCCATTATAGAGCGCCGCTCGGTTAAGGCGTATAACCCGCAACATAAAATGACTGAACAAGAAATAGCTAAACTCATGTCATTGGCGATGCTGTCTCCGACCGCTTTTAACATCCAAAACTGGCGTTTTGTGGTAGTGACTGACCCTGAATTACGCAAAGAAATACGTAAAGTGAGTTGGGATCAAGCACAGGTTGAAGAGGCTTCTTTACTCATCGTGCTTACCGCAGATTTAAAAGCATGGGCAAAAAAACCTGAGCGCTATTGGGTAAATGCAGCAAAACCTGTGCAAGATTACTTGATTCCAGCCATTGGCCAATATTATGAAGGGCACGAACAAGTACAACGCGATGAAGCGATGCGCTCATGCGGCATGGCAGCCATGAATATCATGTTGACTGCCAAGGAAATGGGCTACGATACCTGCCCAATGGACGGCTTTGACTTTGATGCCGTTGCTACACTGCTTAACTTACCAGCGGATCATACGCCAGCAATGTTTGTAGTAGTTGGCAAAGCATTAAAACAAGCACCGCCGCGTGGCGGACAACTCACGATGGATGAAGTCGTGATTTATAATAAATTTTAGTAATCTGTAGGCGCGCAATAAATTAGCAATACTTGCCAGTTTACTGGCTTAGTAGTGCTTATCAGTTTATCCTGATTGCGCTCCTACACAACAATTTTAAGGGTTCAACTTGTTAATTAGCAACAATATCACCGTGCAATTTGGCGCTAAGCCATTGTTTGAAAACGTTTCTGTTAAATTTGGCGATAATAATCGCTATGGTTTAATTGGCGCCAATGGCTGTGGTAAATCCACCTATATGAAAGTGCTGGCTGGCGAATTAGTGCCAAGCGCTGGCAATATTTCGATCGATAGCCATGAGCGTATGGCGTTTCTTCACCAAGACCAGTTTGCTTACGAAGATCAACGTGTGCTCGATGTGGTCATGATGGGCCATGAAGAAATGTGGAAGGCGAATGTAGAAAAAAATGCGATCTATGCTAATTTAGAAGCGACTGAAGATGACTACATGCGTGCTGCCGAGCTAGAAGGTGTGTTTGCGGAATTTGACGGCTACACTGCCGAAGCGCGCGCTGGCGAGCTTTTAATGGGTGTAGGCATCCCGATTGAGCAGCACAACGGCCCAATGAGCGCAGTAGCACCTGGTTGGAAATTGCGCGTTTTGCTGGTACAAGCGCTATTCTCTAACCCGGATATTTTGCTGCTAGATGAACCGACCAACAACTTGGACATTAACACCATCCGTTGGTTAGAAGATGTGCTGAATAATCGCGACTGCACCATGATTATCATCTCGCATGACCGCCACTTTTTGAACCAGGTATGTACGCATACTTGCGATATGGATTATGGGAAAATTACAGTTTACCCAGGTAATTATGATGACTACATGGAGGCTAGCACCGCCGCCCGCGCGCAGGCAACCAAAGATAATGAAAAAGCTAAACAGCAAGTGGCTGAATTACAAGACTTTGTGCGCCGCTTCTCTGCCAACGCTTCAAAAGCTAAGCAAGCGACCAGCCGTGCCAAGAAAATTGATAAAATTAAAATTGAAGAATTTAAGCCATCATCACGTCAATATCCGTTTATTCGTTTTGAATTTGACGAGCGCGATAAATTGTACCGCAATGCGGTTGAGTTAAAAAAACTCAGCCACGGCTTTGACAAGCCCTTGTTTAACGACGTTGATATGATATTTGAAGCAGGCGAAAAAGTCGCAATTATTGGTGAAAACGGTGTTGGTAAAACCACATTTTTACGCTGCTTAGCACGAGACCTGCAACCTAATCACGGCGAAGTGAAATGGGCAGAGAAAGCCAACATCGGCTACTTTGCGCAAGATCACGAATATGAATTTGAAAATGGCGAAGACCTGTTTGAATGGATGTCACTTTATCGCCAACCAGGCGATGACGACCAGGTGGTGCGCAGCATGCTAGGGCGTTTATTATTCGGCGGTGACGATACTAAAAAATCCGTTAAAGTATTATCAGGTGGCGAAAAAGGCCGCATGCTATATGGAAAAATGATGCTGGCCAGAACCAATGTCATGCTTATGGATGAACCCACCAACCACATGGACATGGAATCTATCGAGGCACTCAATATTGCCCTGGATAAATACAAAGGCACGCTGTTTTTTGTTAGCCACGACCGTGAATTTGTAAGCTCTATCGCCACACGTATTATCGAAATTAAGCCGGGTGGAATTATTGACTTTACCGGTAATTATGAAGACTACTTGGCGAGTCAAGGGGTTGAATAGGTTTATCGGTTCTCTTTAACTATTTTGGCAAACTCATCGACACACTACTTCACGGCACATCAGTGCCTGCATGATGTTTTTGGTTTCACCACTTTTCGTGGTGAGCAGCAAGCCATTGTAGAACATGTGGTTGCAGGTGGCGATGCCCTAGTGTTGATGCCTACCGGCGGTGGCAAGTCACTGTGCTATCAATTGCCAGCCCTGTTACGCAATGGGGTTGGCATTGTAGTTTCGCCACTTATTGCGCTCATGCAAGACCAAGTTGATGCGTTGCAACAACTTGGGGTGCAAGCTGCATTTTTAAACTCCAGCTTAAACGCAGCAGAAGCCAGCGCAATTACGGCACAACTGATGCGCGGTGATTTACAAATTCTCTACGTAGCCCCTGAGCGTTTACTCATGCCTAGTTTTTTAACGTTGCTGGAACAGATAGAAGGCAGCATAGGTATTGCCCTCTTCGCCATTGATGAGGCGCATTGCGTATCGCAATGGGGTCATGACTTTCGCCCAGAGTATCGCAAGCTCACCGTTTTACATGAGCACTTTCCGCAAATACCACGTATTGCACTCACGGCAACGGCAGACGCACTTACGCGGGTGGAAATTGTAGAACGGCTCAAACTTGAAAATGCGCGCCAATTTGTTTCCAGTTTTGATCGCCCGAATATTCAATACCGTATCACGCAAAAAGCCAACGCACGCCAACAGCTGGAAGCCTTTCTTGAAGCTGAACATGCTAATGACGCGGGCATTGTCTATTGCTTATCGCGCCGTAAAGTTGAAGAAACAGCCGAGTGGCTGAAATCACGCGGATGGGATGCCCTACCCTACCATGCAGGTTTAGATGCCAGCGTACGCAATGCCAATCAGCGGAGATTTTTACGTGAAGAAGGTGTGATTATCGTGGCCACAGTTGCATTTGGCATGGGCATTGACAAACCCAATGTACGCTTTGTCGCACATCTCGATTTACCCAAAAGCATGGAAGGCTACTACCAGGAAACCGGGCGCGCTGGCAGAGATGGTTTGCCAGCCAATGCCTGGATGACCTACGGACTAGGCGATGTCGTCAGCATGCGCAAAATGCTAGACAGTGGCGATGCCTCAGAAGAACGCAAACATGTTGAGCGACAAAAACTGGATGCGTTATTAGGTTTTTGTGAATCCACCGCATGCCGCCACCAAATCATTTTGCGCTATTTTGGTGAACAGCATGAGGGTGATTGTGGTCAATGTGATAACTGCCTTACACCAATTGATACTTGGGATGCCACACAGCCTGCACAAATGGCGTTATCTAGCGTTTACCGCACCGGGCAGAGATTTGGTGTAGTACATCTAATTGATGTACTCCTTGGAAAAGCCACGCCCAAAGTTGAACAGTTCCGCCATCAGCAACTCAGCACTTTTGGCATTGGTAAAGCAATCTCACCACAGCAATGGAGTAGTGTTTTTCGACAATTGGTCGCAGCTGGCTATTTAGAAACTGATATGGACGCTTTTGGCGGCCTCAAGCTTAGCGAGGCATCACGCTCTGTATTACGTGGTGAAACTGAAGTTTGGCTACGTCAGGATACTGAAGTGTCCAAACGTAAAATTAGCAAAGTCGAACGCGGGTCACGTGCAAAAGAGGCTTATGCAGGGGTTAGTGATGACCCGTTATGGCATGCACTTAAAGCAAAACGTACCGAACTGGCTAAAGAACAAGGAGTGCCTCCTTACGTGATATTTCATGACAGCACGCTGCTTGAAATTCTTAACAGCCGTCCTGGCAACCTGACTGAATTAGGTCGAATTAGCGGTGTAGGTCAAGCTAAGCTAACACGTTATGGCGATGTTTTTTTGCAGGTGCTAAAAGATGCAGTAAATGGCATCGATTATTCATCTTATAACTAAAACTTTAGCCTAAAAACTATATTTGTTCACTAAATGGGGTAAGCAGGCATTTTACCGTAAGGTGAAAGCTCGCAAAAATACGAAAGACACAAAATATAAGTAAAGCATGATTTCTTTTTTTAACCTAGGCAATCCACTACACCTTTTTTGATTTCATGATTCTAGGCGTAATAAAAGTTACACTTTGGATATAAATAATATAAACACACGGCTTAGCAGCTCTGAATTTGGTGGATAAAATTGAAAGATTACTACGCAATTTTAGGTATTGCAGCTAATGCAACCTTAGCTGAAATAAAAACTACTTATCGCAAGATGGCGTCTCAATACCATCCTGATAAAAACGCATCAAGTGAGGCCCCTGCAAAGTTTAGAAAAGTGCAGGAAGCTTATGAAGTACTTTCTGATGTTGATAAAAGAAAGGCATTTGATGAAAACCGCAGGCGTAGTTTATTGGATAGTCCGATAGACACGGCACATGAAATTTGGCAGTACTACCTAGATGGAATATTAAAAAAATGAGAATATCGCGCTACTTTACCGACCTAATGGCTACTTATGTGGCAGATATTGATGATTTTAAAACTGATTCAGGCGGTGACGATGTACTGACTGATCGTCTTGTAGAAAAACGTTCACAGATACCAGACTTAATGCCTATGATTAAAACTAACCCTGAGATGTTGGCGGTTATTTTTCATAGAAGTGTGACGGTGAAAAAACCAGAAATTATCATGAGTTATCTTGATAAAGAACCAGCCAAGTTTCCAGCGTGGGATGCTATATCTCCGAGCGTTCAGTTTGCCCCTTGGGCAATCGGTCTGGTTGAAAAGCTAAAAGCTGAAGTAGGCGGCGAGCAGTTTTTATTAACCACCGTGATGCTCGAACATCTGTATGCGCTGTATGAGGTGAGTGAAGATGCGGCTGAAGAAATGGAATCAGAAGAATCAGACGACCTTGCTGAATCAGGTGGTGAATGGCTATCTGAGCATGGATTCGACAGCCATTAGAGTTCCCCATTAGTCGATTTTAGTAAAATAGCACCTCTATTTATTCAATAAGATAAAAATGACAAATTTAATCGTTGTACAAGCAAGCAGCCTTATTCAATCTGGCGATATAGTGAGCGCAGAGGCTTTACTCACCGCTCTAGTGGAGACCGAGGGCGATCATGCACTGGTAGAAGTGCTTGATGAGATACCATCGAAAGACCTATTGGCGGTAATCCGCGAATATGACTCATCTAAACAGTCACTTTTGAATTTGTTGATCACACCTGAACAATTCGCACGAGCAGTTGTTTTAGATCGACTCTATAAAGATATGTCGCATGAGCATCTGCGTGGCATGATCAATTCAGTTATCTTTCGTGAGGATGCCGATGCTAACGAGTTTATTGAAGCAATAGCCGAACTTGAATTTGGTTATGAGACATTGGCAGATTATCTTTCAGATCATGCTGAAGAAGTGACGGGGGAAACTTTTGCGGCACTCGATACAGAAGATATCACACGCGCAGAAATTAGCGACCATGACTGGAAAGAGCTCACTTGGTTGCTGCGTCATAACCATGCGGATATTTACAATATTGTTCATACCCTGTTGAAAGTTAAGCTTCAGGATAGGTTAATCCCTGAAGTTGTGCATATTACTGAAGGTGAGGATGAAATCGTTGTGAATATGGATTCTGTAGCAAAAGTAACCAGGGGCGATGATGAGGACGAAGACTCTGCGATTTAGGTAATGTCCTTTATACGCAACCTTTTCATCATTGAATAGCCACTTATGACCTCTGCTAAAAATACACAATCTATTGCAGCTTATGACAATGCGCCTTTCTTTGAAAAGGCGTTTAGACATGCCGTTCAGCACAGCCTTATTGATCAGACACGCATTGATGAAATTATCAATGAGGCTGCCACAGGGTCTATTCAAATAGCGGAATATTTTGAAGAGTCGTCACACTTAAGAAAAAACCTGGAAGTGTCAATGAAGCGCATGGTGAGCCTGGTCAGCTTATATCTTGAAGACACGACCAGTGGTGAACTGGATAAAGCCGCACAGCTGTTAAAGGAAAAGCCATTCCGAGCACTTTCGCGCGGTGGATCGCAAATGCTAAAAGTGCTGTACAGCATGCCCGAAGATGATCACTTCGGCTCACCTCGACTTGATTCTGAGCGCGAGTTCCTTAAAAGATGTTTAAGCAAAAGCATGTCTGTAGCAAAATACAGGCAAACTTTTAAAGATTGTGAGCAGTTCAAAAGAAACGTTGATTTTGCTACATTGCTAGTCAAGAGGATTGGAACGCCTATCAATCAATTGAACGAACACCATGCGTCGGCTGAACAAGTTATTCGCACCTCGTTGTTATCTTTGGCATATGGCACAAAGAAAGCGGGCGGCAATAAAACCAGTTTTCTTGATGAAGCTAGCTTATTTGAAATTTTTACCTCCATTCGCAAAGAGTATGGATTTTTGGGTGATGTGACCTGCAGAACCAGATTTATAGATGAAGTGCCGGTAGAATTTCACGACTATGCAATGAACGTTCTCTCCAGCATCAAGAATGACGATGTTCCAAAAATAATCAATCAATCCGTAACGCTAGAATCTGTTTTCAGTGACCTGAAAGACCGGAGATATTTTTATTTGCATGACCAGTTAAATGAAGTGAGCCGATTCGATAAAATGTTTGCAGCAGACTGGTTTGCACTTACTGGAGGTACGGAGGATGATTCGTTGCTTCTCACCCTACTCCTCTGCGCAGCAGCAGGCGTAGCTCAAAAGACAACGTTAAAAGTGAGTGAAGCTAGAAAAGCGGTATTCAGCATTCGTGAAAATGGTCTTTTACAAAATGAAGTGCTTAATCTAATTAAAAAAGCGCCACATGATGAAATGGAGCAACTAAGGTCGTTATGGGGTGACTTTATTGAAGAAGCTACGCCGTTTCTGTTAGATCATTCAGATGAGAAGTTAAATGAGGTCATGACGTATTTAGCTGATCACTGCAATATTCAAAAACCACAGAAGTAACATTGCGATGGTGTGTTTGTAAACCCATAAAAAGCAGTTAACCACCGATGCACGCCGATAACTAGGTTTGAACTATTGCAGCTGTCAACGCAACCACGTGAACAAGATGTATCGCCGTATTTTTCAGGTCTAAATTAACGGCGACCAATGAGCAAGCCAATGACAACACCAACGCTGGCTGCAAAGCCAATAGAACGCCATGGGTTTTCATGCACATAAACATCGGTCACTTTGGCGGCTGCTTTAGTTTTGGCAAGCATTTCATCTTGCGCATCAGCTAGCTTGGCTTTTGCAATGTTTAGTGATTTTTCTGCTTTGGCGCGCACCTCGGCTATTTTTTCGCCACTAGTATTTGCAGTGGCTTTCAGCAATGCCTCCGCATCAGAAACCACCTCTTTAAACTCGTTGATGAGTTGATCTTTATTGAATTGATCAGAAAATTTGTTCATGCTTTTCTCCATTGATGTCTAATATTTATTGATGCCGAACTGTTTTAACCCAAGTTACTTACTTTAACCCAAGTTACTTGCGAGCAAGTAACAAAAATGCTCCAGCCACCATTGCGGCCACACCAGCCCATACTGGAATATTAACGGTTTCCTTATCTTTAATAGATAGCTCTATCGGGCCAATTTTCGCTTGATGCGTATCTTTAGTGTAAGTAAATCCACCATATGTCAACGCTAGGCCACCGGCCACAATCAGTATAATTGCCAACATTTTAGTTGCATTCATTTTCCTTATCCTCCTGTAGACATAAAATTTACCTTCATATGAAGGTAACCAATAAAAAAACTAAAGTAGCCGTATTTTTAATGAGTCGCCCTGCTACAAATACAATCAAAAAGCTTGTTAAAGTCGTCGTCCCTGAATCACTCGCACTAATATCACCACGATCGCAATGACCAATAACATGTGAATTAACCCACCCATAGTGTATGACGAAACTAAACCAAGTACCCAAAGAATAATTAAAATAACGGCAATAGTTTCAAGCATTTTTATACTCCTGAAAAGTTACAAACCATTTTGTACGCTAATGAACATATTAGGCATGCTTTTTTGATAACAACTCACGTTACGATTCAGAAAAACTCGTACGAATATTAAAAAAGTCATGCGCTCCATGTTCTTTAGTGCCTATCCCCACGACCTTTACTATTTTTCTGGCGGTTATTATCATGGGATCCTCTGCGGTCATCGTTGTAATCATAATGCCCATTACCACGATTACGTTGTCTCTCCTGATAATGTGGAACGTATTCGCGTTGATACCAGCTGTCTTGCACAAAATAAACGCGCTCGCCACAGGCATTATATCTACGGCAGTGTTTACCCCAGTTTTTAGCGTGGCCTGGAGGTACGCGCAAATAGATTGGCTCTCTTTCTATATATGCACGCTCTACTACTCTTGGTTGCCTGTATATCACCCGAGGCTGCGGGTAAGGGTAATCACCAATATCAATACGACCATAAAAGCCGGGCTGGCCAATGCTGACAGAAACACCTACGTCAGCAGCGGTTGCTGGAATGCTAATTACTGCAGAAATAATAGCAGTTGCAATTACAAAACGTTTCATCTTAAATCTCCTTGTGTCAGTTAACTCTAGTTTGAAAAACCTACATTTTGCAATATACACAGTCTAAAATAAAGCTTCTGTGCGATATCGCACATAACACTTACAAGCGCATGGTTACTAAGAAAACACCTAAATGTACGCTAATGCATAGATAAAAAACGCTGGGTGCTATATTGATCACCGTTCTCACCAATCAGGTCTTCTGGCTTTTTATAATCGAAAAGCAGGCTATCAATTAAATCGTTGGGTAAAGCTTTCGGTAAAGTCATTTTTTATCCATTTCTGAAAATAGCAGTTTCCTGCAAAATGACTATTCACACAAAATTTCTGACACCCTCCAATATTGAGCGTTAATATCGGCAAAAAAGATGATCAGCTATTAGCGGATACTTATCAAGTTAACTTTAATTATCATCAATCAATTTTAAGCCCTGATTATTTCAGTATAGACCTCAATGCAGAGGACGGTCCATTAAGCACTCAAAACTATCGCATTCAAATAGAAGCCACACCGTTGAAAGATGGAAAAATCTTTATACATTTTTCTTACGCCTATGCATTTGGTTTAACCGGTCGCTTGGCAATGCAAGGCTGTTTAGCCACCATTGCCAGAGATAAAGTTGGCTTTACCGTAGCTCAACAAGCTAACGGGAAAAATGCTTACATCAAGGCATACGTGGCTTGGTGGAACGCAATACCATGCGCTACTACCTAGCCATAGATGCCTATCTTTCTGCATTAAACGCACTAGATGGTAATCAGCTAATACAACGCTTACGGCAATGGCATCAGTCAACTGACGAATACAGTCGGCAACTGCATGAAGGTAAGCTGGACGATTACCTTGTCATGAAGCTCAGTGAATATCAACGTCAACAGGTATTTAGATAGGCCAAACTACAATTTTTAGCGTAAGTCAATTTTGACTTATCGCCTCGTATATGCCACCATCTATACGCTTTAAAAAATTGTAATTTACAGACTTCTAAAGACCTTCTAAGACTTCATGCTTAAACATTTCAACGTCATTATTATTGGTGCAGGGCCTAGCGGATTATCTGCTGCTATCCGAGCAGCCGAGCATGACGTTTCATACTTGCTGCTGGAGGCAACGCAAGCTGTAGCAAGCACTATTCGCAGCTATCAGCGCGGCAAGCTGGTGATGGCAGAGCCTCGTGGCTTGCCTCTGCGCAGTCCACTGCCGTTTACGGCGTCATTACGTGAAACTGTGCTTGAAAATTGGGAAAAATCCATTTCGGAGCACAAAATTAATGTGCGCTACGACGCTAAGGTGGTTGCGATTTCGCGCCTTAAAAATAAACTTGAAATCGAACTGGCAGACGGTGACAAACTCACGGCAAATCATGTAGTACTTGCCATTGGCGTGCAAGGTAATTTGCGTAGACTGGAAATTCCAGGGGGTGATTTACCGCAAGTACAATATCAACTGGATGACCCGGAAGCTTACCAAAATGAAACCATTGTTGTCGTAGGCGGTGGTGATAGTGGCGTAGAAAATGCGCTGGCACTTACAAATAGAAATCAAGTCATCATACTGAACCGTGCTGAAGACTTTAGTAATTTGAAAGAAAGCAACCTGAGCCAACTAATGGAATCGCGGCAAAAGGGTGCCGTAGATTGGTTACTGGAAACAAAACCTCAATCCATTGAAAAAAATACCAAGGGTGAGTTTCCAATCACCCTATTTGCCAATACGCCAAAAGGTGTGGAACGCATTCCATGCCACCGCATCATTGCTCGACTTGGCGCACTGCCCTCGCGACCATTATTGGAGAGTTTCGGAATTGCTTTTCCGACAGCAGATCTGGGTGCCCTTCCACTACTTTCTACCAGTTATGAATCAAATGTACCTGGTCTCTATATTATTGGTGCGCTTGCAGGCTACCCTTTAATTAAACAAGGCATCAATCAAGGTTATGAGGTCATTGAGTATATTCTTGGCAATGATGTAGAACCTGCTGATACTGCATTGCTGCGTGAAAAGTTCTCAAACTTTTGCACCGATCGTGGTGTTGATGATGTTCTGTACAAAATTCAAAAAAACGTGCCAATTCTAGCCATGCTAAACACGCTACAGTTACGTGAACTGGTGTTGGAAAGTAATATTTTATTGTCAGAACCTAGCGATATTATCTTTAAACGCAACGATTACAGCACCACTTTCTTTTCAATTATTGAGGGTGAATTAGATGTTTTGATTGATGAAGATAATGTGCCAGATGCTACATTAAAGGCAGGCGACTTTTTTGGCGAACTAGCCCTGGTCTCTGGTCGTCGCCGACCAGGCACAGTGCGCGCACGAACAAAATGCGTCATCATTGAAACGCCGCGGCGTGTGATGCAAAAACTGATAGGTTCGGTGCAAGCCATGCGCCGCATGCTGAACCAAGTTGCCATTAAAAGTGTGGTCCAAGTCTGCATCGGGCTTTCATTAAGTGAAGAAGACCTCAATGATGTCGCCACTCACGCGACACTTAAAAGCTACAACGCAGGTGAAGACCTTTTTCATGAAGGTGATGAAGCAGATGGTTTGTACCTCATTCAAAGTGGCTCGGTTACCGTATCTCGCATGATAGGCGGCCGCGAGGTTGTGCTGTTTTATGTGGCTGCGGGTAACTATGTTGGAGAAATGTCACTCGTTTCTGGAGAGCCTCGTTATGCCACAGTGCGAGCAGCGGTGGCAACTGAAGCTGTTTTAATTAAAGCGGATCGTATGCGCGATATCATCGCGCGTAATCCTGAAATTCGTAGCGCACTTGATGCACGCTATCTTAACCATTTACAAGAGCAAGAAAAACGTAAACAACTTGAAAGCGCCTCGGATGGCAGCGGTGCGTTTACTAGTCAATCCACGCAATCTAACTTAATCTCGTTCCTCATTCAACAAGGCGTTGGCGAGGCAACTGACGTATTGCTGATTGATGAGTCATTGTGCATTCGCTGTAATCACTGTGAACAAGCCTGTGCCGATACCCATGGCGGCGCAACGCGTTTAGATCGTGACACGGGTCCAATTTTTGCCAACATTCGGGTTCCCACTTCATGTCGCCATTGCGAACATCCGCATTGCATGAAAGATTGTCCGCCAGACGCGATTCACCGTGCACCACATGGTGAAGTTTATATTGATGATAGCTGTATAGGTTGTGGCAATTGCCAGCAGAATTGTCCTTATGACGTTATTCAAATGGCGGTAATTCAAGATCAGCCAGAGCGTAGCCTGTGGCAGATGCTACTTGGAATTCAGCCAGAATCATTACCCACAACCAATAGCGCCAAAGTTGCGGTTAAATGTGATATGTGTAAAGACATCACCGACGGCCCTGTATGCGTACGCGCCTGCCCTGTAGGCGCTGCATTACGCGTAAATCCTGAAGGGCTGTTGGGTTATGCCAGCGGCACTTCTGGTGAAGTGGCTTTACTTAGCTCAGATGAAATTTAGAAAGCACTAATGAATGCAACGCAGTAACATTTTTGATTATAAAAACTATCGCTATTTCAAACTGGCGGTTATTGTCATTCTCATCGCTTTTGTTGCTTATTTATTATTTGAGCCAGCAGTTGGGCATTATGGTGGCAGTTGGCTTGGGTATGGCCTTGGCACTATTTCCGCACTCATGGTGTTGTGGATGGCATGGTATGGGGTGCGCAAACGTCGTTATCGTGGCTCTGGCGCCACGCAAGGCTGGTTATCGGCGCACATCTACTTAGGAACAGCGCTCACCATCATGGTTACTTTGCACAGCGGTTTTCACTTTGGCTTGAACATTCATACGCTTGCCTACGCCATATTGTTAATCGTGGTCATCAGTGGCTTTTTTGGCAACTATACCTATATGATTTACCCACGCCAAATGACCGAAAATATGGGCGAAGATAACTTGGACGGTTTACTGCTACGTATCGCAGAAGCCGATAAGCTAGCGCGGCAAATTGCGCTGCTGATGCCAGACCACATTAATAATGCCGTTGCACGCGCTTGCGGTGAAACTTCTATCGGCATCGGGTTGCTAGAGCAACTTCGAGGATTTCAACCAAACTGCCCTTCTGCCATCGCGGTACAACAACTCTCGGTGATGGACAATACCCTGTCCACTGAGCAGCGTAAATTGTATCGAGATTTATATTCAATCATGGTGCGGCGCGAGTCCTTGGTAAAGCGCGCGCGCCAAGATTTAATGTATCGCGCTCGATTAGGTTTTTGGTTATATTTTCATGTGCCTTTCACCATCGCCTTACTGGTGGCGATGCTGGCACATGTGATTGCTATTTTTGCTTATTGGTAACGCATGATCAATTGTCTCTTAATTAAAATCACCCAAAACTCACGTGGTTTACCTGTGCGTAGTTATCGCACATTGGCCGCCGAGGAACTCACGTTTGGCCGTGGTGCAGAGTGTACCATTCACTTGCCTGACCCACGCATTGCCATGCACCATGCTGTGATCAAACGCTGCGATGACGGTGAGTTGCATTTAATAGCGCTTAATGGCGAACTAGAGATTGATTCTGCATCCAGACAAAACATTGAGCTCACACAAGGCACGCAAGTCATGGTGGGACCTTATCAGTTAACGGTAGAGCCAACGCCGCCTGATGTCAATTTATCAATATCGCTCGCACTAGTACATCGCTTGCCTGATGATTTTCAAAACATCAAATCACGTACGCACGAACCGCTACCAGGGGCAACACAGTTTAAAAGACGCTTATCAATATGGATGGTGGCGTTGATTGCGCTACTGTTTTTAGTGTTACCAATGGCGCAAAATTTAATCCCACAATTACACGACACCATGGCAGAGCTACCCTTTGGTTTCGATAGAGTGTGGAGCCCAGGACATATCTCGAATGCGCATCGGCATTTTGGTTCACAATGCGCCAATTGCCATCAAGCATTAACACAGCAGGTAACTGACCAGGCTTGCATGCAGTGTCATCGCGATACTACACCACATATTACTGACCCCGCTTTGCAACATCATGCATTTGAAGCTAAACGCCAGTTTTTAGGCAGCACACGCTGCGGTGAATGTCACCGTGAACACAAAGCCCCCCACCCGTTAACACGGCAAGATAATGGTATGTGCGTAAAGTGTCATGGCAACATCAAGTCTATTGATGCCAATACTAAGCTATCAGATATTCATGATTTTGATAAAGACCACCCTGGATTTAAACTCACGTTCAAATCAGGTGACAACAATGAGAAGATTGAGCGAATCCCGCAAACTGAAAAAGCACGTTTGATCGAAAATTCCGGGCTGAATTTTCCGCATTCGCAACATATTGGAAAAGTGCAAGGGCCTAACGGTATGCGAGACGTGCGCGAGCTTTCATGTACGACTTGCCACCAGTCAGAAGGCAAAGAAATGCGGTTTAAACCTATCGCATATAAGCGCGATTGTCTCTCTTGTCATGCTAGTAAACTTGAGGTTGGCCCTGCTAATGCAAAGCTTAATGTGCCTCATGGCTCAGAACAAAATGTCATGAATACGCTAAAACTTTTTGCGCCAAAAGCCTTTGAACTTCATTCAGAAACATTAAAAACAACAGGTTGTGCATACTGCCATGTGGTTGAATCATCTGTCAAAGGAGATGCGTTACCATGGCGCATCAAACCATTGCAAATTAACCAGGACTGGTTTAGTAAAGCGCGATTCAAACACGCATCGCATAGAACGCAACAATGTAACTCATGTCACCAAGTGGAGGAATCAGAAACCAGCGCAGATGTTGCCATGCCAGATCGGGATTCCTGCTTGCGCTGCCACTCTGGCAACAGCCCAAAATACAAACGTATTGCCAGCGGATGTATGTCCTGCCACGATTTTCACAGTGTGCATGGGGCAGTCAATGCGCCCATTTCTAGTGAGAAACTCAACCCAGAAGAGCTTGATACCTTGCTTTCCATATCGAAACAACCGCCTAAAGAATAAGTGCCAAATCACAAGTAAATCTTGAGAATTGTTTTATAAAATACAAACCTTATGACTGAAAAAAAAGTAGATGTTTTATTAGTCGGTAGCGGCATAATGAGCGCCACATTGGCTTCATTGTTATCTGAATTAGATAGCTCACTGAACATGATGATGATAGAACGCTTACCTCATGTTGCCGCAGAAAGTACAGATGCCTGGAACAACGCAGGCACTGGGCACGCAGGCTATTGTGAATTAAATTACACGCCTATACGTGCTGATGGTGTTGTGGAAGTCGACCGCGCCTTAGCCATTAACGCTTCTTTTGAGGTTTCCCTACAATTTTGGTCTTACCTTGTTGAACAAAATACGCTACCTACCCCCAAAAATTTCATAAACACCACTCCGCATTTAAGCTTTGTTTGGGGTGATGACAATGTTGAATTTTTACGTAAACGCTATCAGCGACTCAAAGTACATCATTTATTTCAAGATATGGAATTTAGTGATGATATAGCACAACTTAAAAGCTGGATGCCGCTGATGATGCAACAACGCGATAATCATCAGAAAGTAGCGGCTACACGTGTAAGTTATGGATGTGACGTAGATTTTGGCGCATTAACACGTAGCTTAATCAAATCGTTAGCAACTAAAAGTAACTTTGACCTTAATCTCAATACTGAAGTACAAAGCTTAAAACAACTAAGCAACGGGCGTTGGCAGGTCAGCTTAAAAGACCTTACCAATAAACACACGACAACTATTGATGCTGGCTTTGTATTTTTAGGCGCAGGGGGTGGTGCATTAGCGCTATTACAAAAATCAGGTATCCCCGAAGGCAAAGGCTATGGCGGGTTTCCAGTCAGCGGTCAATGGTTGGTATGCAGCAATCCTGACATCGTTGGGCAACATCACAGCAAAGTCTATGGTAAGGCCGCATTAGGCGCGCCACCAATGTCTGTGCCGCACTTAGATACCCGCATTATCAATGGTAAACCCGCCCTGCTCTTTGGGCCTTATGCTGGGTTCACCACAAAATTTTTAAAGCAAGGTTCGTATTGGGATTTATTAAAATCCATCAAACCTGACAACATAAAGGCCATGCTAGGTGCAGGTTGGCATAATCTGGATTTAACACGCTACCTAATGGGCGAAGCACTGCAATCACATGCTTCACGCGTGGAAACTTTACGCCAGTTTTACCCACAAGCGGTTGAGTCTGATTGGCAGTTAGCGCATGCTGGCAAGCGCGTTCAAGTGATCAAAAAGTGTGATGAAAAAGGAGGCCGGCTTGAATTTGGCACTGAAATCGTCAGCACACAAGATGGCTCAATGGCTGCCCTGCTTGGCGCATCTCCTGGCGCATCAGTATCTGTACAAGCCATGATTAACGTCATTGAGCGTTGTTTCGCCACTCAAATGAAAAGTAATGGCTGGCAGCAAAAAATGAAAACTTTAGTGCCAAGTTATGGAGCGTCACTCATTGATGATGCTGGATTATTAAAAACAATTAGAACAAGAACTCTTAGCACTTTGCATCTGTTCTAAACTCAAACAGACCTTTGCACGGTCAGTTTTTCTAACCAAAAAACCCCTGCAATTCCGTCATTCCGACAAAAGCATGCTCCATACTGCGATACCGGGTCGGAATCCAGTGACTTTGGTTTAACGATTATGACTATTTATACAGTCATAATCTTATCCAATTTAAACAGCGAGTTTAGCGGCTATCAAACTGCGCTGACGGCGCACCTCATACAAACAAATGCCGCTGGCTACACTCACGTTT
The DNA here is from genome assembly GCA_001803395.1 of Methylotenera sp. RIFCSPLOWO2_02_FULL_45_14. Lineage (GTDB taxonomy): Bacteria > Pseudomonadota > Gammaproteobacteria > Burkholderiales > Methylophilaceae > Methylotenera. The sequence continues at coordinate 23,017 of MHBU01000017.1, forward strand.
AAGCTTTCAACCGAGCCAAACATTGGAATTGTCACCAGTGCATCACAGGTTTCAGCCGTTAAGCGGCGTATGCCATCGCCCTCTGCGCCTAATACAAATGCAATCGGTCCATCTAGCTTGGTATTAAGCAAAGTGCTTGGCGCATCCATCGTGGTGCCTACCACAAAAACCCCGGCCTCTTTGAGTTCACGTATCGTTCTTGCTAGATTTGTGACTGCAATAAACGGTACGGTTTCTGCTGCGCCACAAGCCACTTTACGTACGGTTGCATTAAGCCCTACCGCTCTATCTTTAGGTGCAATCACCGCATGCACGCCCATAGCATCGGCTACACGCAAACAAGCGCCTAGGTTGTGTGGGTCTTCCACACCATCTAAAATCAAGAAAAATGCTGGTTCAGTTAAGTCAGACTCTAAAATATCGTGAATATCTTTATATGGAATTGGCGTATCCACTACGCGCGCAATCACGCCTTGGTGACGTCCATTCATGCCTGCCATGCCATCTAAGCGGCTGCGTTCAACTTCCATGGTGCGTACACCTGCAGATTCAGCCATTTTCAGCAAATCTTTCATGCGCGCATCAACACGGTCGCGGTCAATTAAAATCTCTTGTACGCTCGCGCTATGTTGGCGCAAACGGCTTAATACGGCATGAAAGCCAAATAAAATACGGGCATCACTCATTTTTTTACCTTACGTTTAGTAACTTTGGTAGTAGCTTTGGCCACTACTTTTTTGGGTTTACTGGTTTTATTTTGTTGTTTAGCTTTGCTTGAAGACGTTGGTTTTCCCGTTGATGGTTCAATTGACTTAGCTTTAGGCTTATGGCTAAACTTACCGCCAAATTTTATACTTTTGGACTTTGATCCTTCAAAATCAGGCGTGGATTTTACAGTAGATTTATCTCTGCCACCCGTTTTAATGTTAATGTTTCCTTTGTTATCACTCACATTAAGTTCAGAATCTACCTCATTGTTTTTATTAACTAAAGTAAAGTCAATCTTAGTGGTTTCTAAATCAACACGCACTACTTTAATGATTAACCTATCGCCCAACTGGTAACGCACCCCAGTCCGTTCACCTGCCATTTCATGGCGTGCTTTGTCGTAATGGAAATAATCATTCCCAAGCTCGGTAACGTGCAACAAGCCTTCTACATACACGCCATCTAGCGCCACAAATAAACCAAAGCTGGTCACACCTGCCACCGTGCCTTCAAACACTTCGCCAATTTTATCCTGCATGTAAAAGCATTTAAGCCAATTGGTCACATCACGCGTGGCATCATCGGCACGACGCTCAGTCATTGAGCATTGCATACCTAAATTATTCCAGTCCCCCGCTTTATAACGATCGCCATTTAATACCGCTTTAATCGCACGATGAATGAGCAAATCTGGATAACGGCGTATAGGTGACGTAAAGTGAGCATAAGCCTCATACGCCAAACCAAAATGGCCTACGTTATCTGGGCTATACACGGCTTGCTGCATAGAGCGTAATAACACCGTTTGCAATAACTGCGCGTCAGGGCGCTCTCTAATTTTGTCTAATAACTTACCGTAGTCTTTAGCGTGCGGCTTATCCCCGCCACCCACGCCAAAGCCAAACTCACCCATAAACGTGCGTAGCAATTCTAATTTTTCAGGCGTTGGACCTTCATGAATCCGATACAAAGCAGGATGCTCATGTTTTTTTAGAAACTCAGCCGCGCAAACATTGGCTGCCAGCATACATTCCTCAATCAGCTTATGCGCTTCATTGCGTGTACTTGGCTCAATACGCTCAATTTTGCCATTATCATTAAAAATCATGATAGTTTCTGATGACTCAAATTCAATAGCACCGCGTTTTTCACGTTGCGTCTGCAGCAATTGATAAACGCTATAGAGATCATTCAAATGCGGTACCAGCCAAGCGTATTCTTGCGCCAACTCACCTTGTGGATTTTGCAGTATTTCAAACACCTGAGTATAAGTCATGCGTGCTTTTGAGCGCATCACAGATGGATAAAACTTAAATTGCTTCACAATGCCTGCGCCGTCAATTTGCATGTCACAGATCATGCACAAACGCTCAACATCAGGGTTTAATGAACACAAGCCATTAGACAAAGCCTCTGGTAACATCGGGATGACGCGCCGTGGAAAATACACCGAATTGCCACGCTCAAACGCGCCTTTATCTAGAGCATCGTTTGGTTTTACATAAAAACTCACGTCAGCAATCGCCACCACTAATCGCCAACCTTTACCTTGTGGTTGGGCATATACAGCATCATCATAGTCGCGTGCCGTTTCACCATCAATTGTAATCAACGGCATTTCACGGCAATCAATACGGCCTTTATAATCAGCCTCTTGTACTAACTTAGGATAAGACTCTGCAAGCTTGACCGATTCAGCGCTAAATTCGTGTGGTAAATTGTGCTTGCGCAGCGCAATTTCAATTTCCATACCGCTATCGGCATAGTTACCTAAAATCTCCACCACTTTGCCCATAGGCTTTGCGTGTGACGATGGCTGCTCTGTTAGCTCTACCATCACCACTTGCCCGGATTTTGCCCCCATATCTAAATGATATGGAATCAATATATCAAGATTAATGCGCTTATCTTCAGCTGCCACCACGGTTACGCCGCTGGTTTGAATCACACGGCCTACCAGCTTTTGTGTGCGGCGTTCAAGTACCTCTACAATTTTGCCTTCTGGCCGGCCTCTCCTATCTAAACCACTCATGCGCACCATGGCACGGTCACCATGCATCACCTGCGACATTTCTTTAGGGCTTAAAAATAAATCTTCACCATTGCACTTGGTTTTATCGTCTGGAATTAAAAAGCCAAAACCATCAGGATGCCCCTGCACCACGCCCGCGATTAAATCGAGCTTATCGGCAATGCACAAAGCGCCTTTTCTATTTTTAATGATTTGACCTTCACGCTCCATCGCGTTTAAACGCTTATTAAACACCTCACGCTCAGCATCGCTAATATCCAGCAACGCGTAGAGCTGCTCAACGCCCAATGGCACACCTTGGTCACTCATGGTGGTTAATATCAGTTCACGACTTGGCAGTGGCGTGTCATATCGGCTCGCTTCGCGCGCGGCGTGAGGGTCATTGCTTCTTTTACTTTTGTGACTATTTTTATGATTTGTCATTGACAAAGCTCACCTTTAATATAAAATTCAACGCCTTAATTGGCTGCCGTGTTTAAACCACGTAAGTTAAATGCCCGGATGGCGGAATTGGTAGACGCGCATGGTTCAGGTCCATGTGCCTTAGGGTGTGGAGGTTCGAGTCCTCTTCCGGGCACCAATCAAATGCATATTCTACTCTATAGAGCGTAAAATATCGCTTATGGCTTAAATGTTAATCGATGGTAATTGGTAAGTTAGGCCGGTTAGGGCCTGTTTAACCCCGTTCACGTGTGCGATGAATGCGCTTACAGTTAGTGCGTTAAATTAAGTGCTTTGTAAGCTGATTTTGTTGATTTTAAATTGGCAAGCAAAGCAACAGCTTGCGCTCTCTTACCCACGTTTAATTTTTGAAATATGCGTTTAAGGTGACTTTTTACTGTGTTTTGGCTGATATTTAAGATCATGCCAATTTCTTGATTGGTTTTACCCGTTTTAATCCATTCAATCACCTCCCACTCGCGCGCGCTTAAACCAGACAGATTAACAACAGGCGAAAAGTTTTCTGAAATATCAGGCGGCTCAAGCGGCTGTATTTTTCTGAGTACATGGTCTATATGAGGCATGAGTAGCGACATTGCCAAGCCATTTACTTCAAAAGTTTTTTGCTTACCTAAAAACACATATAAGCACTCGTTTTCACCACGGCAATCAGTAACACCATAAACTAATATGGAATGAATTCCATTGAGTTGACTGGGAAATGCTGTTTTAAAATCACACTGACTAGCCACATCATCTAAATTATCAATCACATACCAATGACGGTGATTGTTGACCCATTGTGTATGCAAATGTGCGGCACAAATGCCAACCTCACCTAATGCCGTCCACAGAGCTCGTGTATTGATGCCTTCTACGTTAGAAGCAACATCATAATTTAACCTTTCGCCTGTACTCTTATCGCTAAAATCACCCCAAGCGGCCACAAGTACATCATGCGGAATTACTGCTGCAACGCTGTTTTGCACCCACTTAAAAAAATCGAGATGTGTTTTAATTTTATAAGAATGCTGTATGACAGATAAAATGTTTTTCCAAAGTTTATTATTAATTTCTATAACCATAATAATTAGGCACCGTATGATGAGCAACTTTGCTCATATCTACTTCTAATGCATAATAAATGCCAGATATTAAATTCAATAAAGACAAAGACTTATGAATTTTACATGTGCAAAGCTAGATTTAAATGTTAACTAGTCAACTCTAGTGTCAGTTTTACAACAATGCACAAAAAATTCGTGCCAAAATTTGAAGGGGTTTAATTAAGTGCATAAATGGCAGGCAAATTACGCCACCAGCCGTAAACATCCATGCCATAACCAAATACATAGCGATTAGGCACTTCAAGCCCTACAAAATCCGCTTTAATTGGTTTGGGATGTTCAAGTTTTTTTTCAATCAATACTGCAGACAATACTTGTACTGCACCGAGTGCTATACATTTATCTTGGATGGTTTTTAGGGTAATGCCTTCATCTAAAATATCATCCACCAATAACACGGTGCGACCAGATAAATCTAATTTGGGGAGCGATTTCCAATTGAGTGTTTTACCTACCGTTGCATTTTGGTAGCGAGTTGCATGAACGTAGTCCAGCTCTAGTGGAAATGTGAGTTGTGTTAATAATTGCCCTGCAAAAACAACACCTCCACCCATGACACAAATAGCAACCGGAGTTGTATTTTCGAGCGCTTCTGTAATTTCTTTACTTAACCTCACAATGGCTTCCGTAACGTCATCAGATGAATAAATAAGTTCAGATTGCGCGAGTAATTGTTGAGGATCAGTTGCATGCATATATTGGAGCCCATACTTTCCGTTATGACGCGGATATTGCACCGCAGATTATATTACCTAGTAAAATTTGTCACACTTTTAGACTTCAATTTACACGATTCAGCCTAGGTTTCCAAGTTCTAACCGACATGAAATAATAGAAATTTGTGTGATCTTTCTCGCTAAGTAATATGCTCAGAAAACCAACCACTGACACTCATAACAAAGGATACAACCAATGCGAGATAAGCAGCCAATCGCGGATGAATCTGCCCTTGTGTGAGGTGGCAGGCCCTCCGCCATTTCGACCTCAGGGAGAAATATCGCTTTGTGGGCGCACATTTCTTTCTAATGAAAAATCTCGGTTAATACAAAGTCACCTATTCACTTAAAACTGAAGTGCGCATCTCTATGCCAGCCTGAATCTGCGGGCTGTATTCCTCAACCCACACGGCCAACTCCGTTTTTATAAGGCCTTCATTTGTGCTATGAGCACCTTCAATCCATTTCAGCAGTTTATTTACCCATGCGGTATCCGCGGTTCTTGCTTGTGCAATACGCAGTTTTTCATGTGGCGTAGGCATGGTGTGCTCATCATCGGCTAATAACTCTTCATAAAGTTTCTCGCCAGGGCGCAAACCTACATATTCAATTTTAATTTCATCTAACTCTAAACCTGACAATCGAATCATATCCATGGCCAAATCAGTGATTTTAACGGGCTCACCCATATCCAGTACAAAAATCTCACCACCTTTTCCCATTAAGCCCGCCTGCATCACCAACTGTGCTGCCTCGGGAATAGACATAAAGTAGCGCGTGATTTCAGGGTGGGTAATGGTGATAGGGCCACCCTTAGCAATTTGCTCGCGGAATTTAGGAATCACGCTACCACTGCTACCCAATACATTACCAAAGCGCACAATGACAAAGCGTGTTCCAGTGGAATCTTGCAAGCCTTGACACACCATCTCCGCCAAACGTTTACTTGCGCCCATCACATTAGTTGGGTTAACGGCTTTATCAGTTGAAATCAACACAAACTTTTCTATCCCAGTTTCTTTGCAGGCTGAAGCCAGCGTATGAGTACCAATGACATTGTTCGACAACGCCTCCCACACGTTGCCATTTTCCATCATCGGCACATGCTTATAAGCCGCGGCATGAAACACCACTGCTGGCTGATATTGGGTTAATAAGTTTTTAATACGCACACTATTTTTTACATCACAAGTCATATATAACAACCTTGTTGGCAAGTGAAGCGTACTTAACTCCTGCTCTAACTGATACAGTGCAAACTCTGAAATATCCAGACAAATTAACGTGCTTGGCTGATATTTCACAATTTGGCGACATAACTCAGAGCCAATTGAGCCCCCGGCCCCGCTCACAAATACGGTATGCCCAGCAATCAAATTTTGTAAACCAGAGTTATCAAGCTTTACCGCGTCTCGCCCCAGCAAGTCTTCTACGTCCACTTTTCGTATTTGTGAAATACTGACTTTTCCGCTCATTAAGTCATCAATCGCAGGCACTGTCAGCACCTCTAACCCCAACTGATTTGCAAGCTCAATCGCCTGACGACGATTTTGATGATAAGCAGAAGGCATCGCAACGATGACATGGCCAACACCCAAACGTTTACTTATGCCTTCTAACTTGTTTATTGAGCCCTGCACTTTCACGCCGAAAACTTCACGCCCCAACATGGTTGCATCATCATCTAACAAAGCAACGACATGCCATTGCGTGCTACGCGCCAAGTCTTTAACCAAAGCGACTGCCGCATCACCTGCACCCAGTACGATCACCGGGTTACCCTGCCGTAAACTCACGCCATAAAGCTGGTGCTCTTTCCATGCGCGATAGGCAAAACGGCTACCCCCCATCATTAAAATAAGTAATAACGGATCAAGAATCAAAACTGAACGGGGCACCACCGTAGCAGTTTTCACCATAAACAAAACTGCCGCCACCAATACAGCAGCTGAACCAACCGCTAAAAATATACGTTTAAGATCAGGCACACTGGCAAAGCGCCACATGCCACGATACAAACCTAATGTAACGAACACAGCCGCTTGCAAAGCGATCACCCACATTAGAGATTGCAGCATCTCCTGAAAATATGAATCAGGGATTGAGAAATTAAAGCGCAATAAGTAAGCCACAACCCAAGCAATTGCCGCCACTACGACATCATGCAGCAAAGCAAAAAAAGTACGCGGGTTCAAAAGTGTTTTTTTCATTGTATTGGGTATCAGTATTCCGTGTTTGATTGTGTATTTTGTCGTTGCATCAGTATAGGCCAATCAAAATCAGCAAACCGACTAACAACAAGTCGCAAGCTTTAACTGTACAAAAGATAATCAGTCTTAAATTGCGAACACCAAATCTGCTTTTAAGTCTTCAATGTGTTCTAATCCCACGGCAATTCTCACTAAGCCATCGCTAATACCTGCCGTTGCGCGTGCTTCTGGCGTTACGCGACTATGTGTTGTAGTGGCTGGATGTGTAATCGTACTTTTTGCATCACCCAAGTTTGCAGTAATTGAAATCAATTGCGTCGCATCAATCAATGCCCAAGCAGCCTGTTGTGAAGTTTGATTCAAGTTAGGTTTAACTTCAAACGTCACAATGCCTCCGCCACTGCTTTGCTGACGCATGGCAAGTGCATGCTGTGGATGAGATTTTAAGCCAGGGTAATGCACACGTGCCACCTGTGGTTGCGCCTCTAGCCAAGTAGCTAACGCTAGTGCATTTTTGGCATGTGCTTCCATGCGGATATAAAGCGTTTCCAGTCCTTTCAAAAACACCCATGCATTAAATGCACTCATGGTGACACCTGCCGTGCGTAAAAAGCCATACACAGGTTCCATCAACGCTTTAGAACCCAACACTGCGCCACCCAAGCACCTGCCCTGTCCATCAATATATTTTGTAGCTGAATGAATCACAATATCTGCGCCAAGTGCTAATGGCCGTTGAATCGCCGGTGTGCAAAAGCAATTATCCACCACTAAATGCGCGCCTGCCTGATGCGCAATATCCGCTAAAATTTTGATATCGCAAACCTCAGTTAGCGGGTTAGAAGGTGTTTCTACAAAAAATAGTTTAGTTTTTGACGTTACAGCTGCATGCCACTCATCTGGATTGGTCAATGAAACAAATGTCACCTCTAAACCCCAGCGTTTTAAAATATTGCCAAATAACTGTACGGTGGTGCCAAAAATGCTGCGCGATGCGACAATATGGTCGCCAGCGCTACACAAGCCCATTACGCAGGCGAGAATCGCCGACATACCGCTGGATGTTGCCACGCACTGCTCTGCACCCTCTAACGCAGCCAGCTTGTTTTGGAACATGGTGACGGTAGGGTTAGTGAAACGCGAGTAAATGTTTCCGGGCTCGGTTCCGCCAAAACGTGCGGCAGCTTGCGCGGCGCTGTTGAACCTAAAACTGGAGTTTAGAAACAAGGCTTCTGAGTTCTCGCCGAATTCAGTCATCTCGCTGCCTGCGCGTACTGATAATGTGTTTGGATGGTATTGTGGCTTATTCATAACGCTCTCAAATTCTAAAAATAAAAAACCCGTGATAGCAATGTGCTAAAACGGGTTTTTGGTTCTCGCTTTAGCAGAATTTATTATGCGCTCGCAAGCTGAGTAAGGCTTTGTTTAAAGTTGGCCACTCAAATCAGCGCAACTACATGGTATGCCCAACTTTTTACAACGTCAAGCGCCATTTTGTTTGTTTCTAGAACGCACAAATAATAAGCAGGCTTACTCTTGAGTATCAATCAAATTTAAATCCATTTGCGTACTGGAATTGGCTGGTTTTTGTACTTTATTGACATCTCCGCGTGCCGCCTCGATATTGGCCAAGTAAGCTTCGTCAATATCGCCGGTGATATATTTTCCATCAAAGCATGAGCAATCAAAATTCTCAATGGCGGGGTTGCTCAATTTAACGCCTTTAATCAGCGCGTCTAAATCTTGGTAAATCAGTCCGTCCGCCCCGATTTCTTTACAGATTTCTTCATCGGTCCGATCCGTTGCCAACAGCTCGTCTCGGCTTGGCATATCAATACCATATACGTTGGGATAGCGAACTGGCGGCGCAGCCGAAGCAAAATAAACTTTATTAGCACCTGCATCACGTGCCATTTGTACAATTTGTTGTGATGTTGTTCCGCGCACAATGGAGTCATCTACTAACAGTACATTTTTACCTTTGAATTCCACGCCAATCGGGTTGAGTTTTTGGCGCACAGATTTTTTACGTAACGCCTGCCCCGGCATAATAAATGTGCGGCCAATGTAACGGTTTTTAATAAACCCTTCACGATAATCCAAGCCTAGACTAATGCCGACCTGCAGCGCACTCGGGCGGCTAGTATCTGGAATAGGTATCACAACGTCAATTTTTTTATCAGACCATTCACGCTTGATTTTTTCCGCAAGGCTGGTTCCCATGTCTAAACGAGTTTGATACACAGAAATACCATCAATCACAGAATCTGGTCGTGCCAAATAAACATACTCAAATATACAAGAGTTAAGCTTTGGATTTTTAGCACATTGACGGGAATAGAAGTTACCTTCCATGTCAATAAACACGGCTTCACCAGGCGCCACATCGCGCAGTATTTTAAAGCCTAACACATCTAAAGCAACGCTCTCAGACGCCACAATATACTCTGTGCCTTTTTCTGATTCTGCTTTGCCAATGATAAGCGGGCGAATGCCGTTAGGATCACGAAATGCAAGTAAGCCAAAATTGGCAATCATCGCCACCACGGCATACGCACCCTTGCAACGTCTATGCACGCCTTCAACTGCATCAAACACCATGTCAGTATTAAGCACAGAATTGGGCGCGGTTTTTTCAATTTCATGCGCAAGCACATTAAGCAATACTTCAGAATCTGAAGTGGTATTGATATGACGCAGGTCTTGCTTGAACATTTCCTGTTTAAGCTGCACTGAGTTGGTTAGATTGCCATTGTGACCTAGCACAATACCAAAAGGAGAATTAACATAAAACGGCTGTGCTTCAGCCGCGCTAGAGGAACCTGCTGTAGGATAGCGCACATGGGCAATACCCACATTGCCCACCAGGTTACGCATGTGGCGCGTATGAAAAACATCTTTTACTAGCCCGTTATTTTTATGCATGTAAAAGGTATTACCATCGGCAGTGACGATACCTGCGGCATCTTGTCCACGATGTTGCAACACCAGCAAACCATCGTATAACAATTGGTTGACTGGATTTTTACCTACAATGCCTATAATTCCGCACATGAATAACGCCTTAACTGGTTAATTTTGTAATTGAATGATGATTTTTAATCGTATTTAACATGCTTAGCGATATTTTCAGGTATCCACGGCAATATGCTAATAACAAGCGCTTCAATCGGCGCGCTAAACATCGCATTTCGCCAACGCGCATCTTGAGGAACACTGGTAAGTCCAGCTAAAAATACCAATACACATACAATAAGTAATCCACGAATCACGCCAAACATGGCACCTAATAAACGGTTTAGCCAACCAAGGCCTACTTTTCTAATAATCGCTGAGAGTGCAATGCCCAACAAACTCGTCAGTAATAACGTTGCTAAAAAAAGCACTAGAAATGCGGCTAACACACGCAATGATTCAGTAGGAATATCAACGGGCATCATAGGCAAAATTTGATCAGTGTAAGTTCTACCTACATAAAATGCAGCAACCCAACCTAAAATAGCCAACATCTCTCTCACCATACCACGCATCACACTAAATATGATGGATAAGCCTATGATGGTAAGCACTGCGTAATCAAAACTGGTCATTACTTTATCCTAGCCAACCATTATGACTTATTAAATTCGCATGATGGCTAATTAACGACTTACTCATTGCTGACAACGATTCCAGGCAAGCCTATTTCTTTTAGCCTTACTAATAAGTTTACTGCATCTTGACGTGATGTAAAGTTACCCGCTTTAAGGCGAATGTTTTCACCTTTGGGCGTGGTTATTTTTTCTGTATAGGCGCTGAATCCAGCTTGTTTTAATTGATCTTGTATTCGTTTCACATTGGCAACATCAGAATACACGCCTACTTGCACCGTAAAATGCTCAGTTAACTTTTGAGGAGGTGTGGTTTCCGAAACATTAACTGTTGGCTTTTTAGGCTCAGTCACTTTATTTTCTCTGCCTTTGCTAGCGATTATGCTTTCAATAGTAGGTTCCGTATTGATAATAACCTCCGCCTTAATTGGTTCATCGCTAACAACAGCTTTTTGCTGTGGTGCCACTTCTTTACTCTGTTGAAATTCAATAGCGCTTTTATCAACATGCATAGGCTTAAACGTGCTGTTAGTATTAGGCATCGTAATTTTAATAGTCTCAAGCTGCGTCATTGCGGCACGATCTTGCAATACTTGCGGCAGAACAATCACCATCAACAGCACAAGTGCTATTGCACCTACCAGGCGCCGACGGGCGCGTTTTTTAAGGTTTAGGGCTTGCTCATTGGGTAGATCTGGGGGCATTACTGCGTCCTTAAAGATGAGTATTTGCGTGTTGATTCAAATATTGCATTACATTTGCAACGGTAAAGAATGAACCAAACACAACTATTTTATCATTTTCATTTCTATCAATACAGGTTTCTGTATCGATACAAGCCTGCTCGTAAGCTTTAGCTGCTGTATCAAAACATTTGATGCCGGCATTAGGCATGATTTCCGCAATAATGGTAGCCAAGTCTGAGGCTAAGGCACCACGAACATGGTCAATATTGGCAACATACCAAGTGTCGATTTCATCCTTGAGTGCGTTCACAACGCCTTTCATATCTTTATCTGCCAACATTGCAAACACTGCCAAAGTTTTAGTGTGGGAGAGTTCTGTTAACTTTAACGCTGCCAGATTCTCAGCAAGCGCTTGCGCCGCATGTGGGTTATGCGCCACATCTAAAATTACCCAAGGCGCCTTAGACACTGTCTGAAAACGTCCAGCCAGTGACACTTGACGCATTGCATTAACAATAGATGTCGTTGTAACAGGTAAATATGCTTGTAACGACTCTACAGCCGCTACCGCACATGCAGCATTATTGAGTTGATAACGGCCTTCCAACGCTGGCAATGGCAAAGTATGTATGACCTGCCCATGAGACAAATAACACCAATCTGTCGCTGACAATGTATAGGTAAAATCACGATTGATGCACTTAAAATCAGCATGAATTTGTTCGGCATAGTTTATTAAACTAGCTGGAGGATGGTTATCCCCGCAAATGGCTGGTGTTGATTGACGATATACCCCGGCTTTTTCAAAGCCAATTTTCTCTCGTGTATCGCCCAAAAACTCTTGATGATCTAAATCGACACTGGTCACTATGGCGCAATTAGGCTCAAACGCGTTCACTGCATCTAATCTACCACCCAATCCAATTTCTAAAATCGCAACATCAATACCCATTTGCGCAAAATGCCACATTGCGGCTAATGTACCCACCTCAAAATACGTTAGCGCGATTGCATCTCCGCTCTGCCTTGCCGTCTCAACTGCAGAAAATGCTGCACACAGCGCCTCATCACTGACCTCAACGCAGTTAACACGAACACGCTCGTTATAGCGCAGCAAGTGAGGCGAGGCATAACAACCCACAGAAAAATCTGCCTGCGTATAAATTTGCTCCAACATTGCGCAAGTTGAACCTTTGCCATTGGTGCCAGCGACAGAGATAATTTTAAAGTTTGGCTGTAATTTTAAGCGCCAGATAACCTGTTTAACACGCTCTAATCCCATCGCGATAGATTTAGGATGCAGGCTTTCAATGTACCTTAGCCATGCATTTAAATCTTTAGGAACCAAGTCGGGGGGGGGTAAATCGTTAGTAATCAAGTCGCTAGGCATCCACATCACCTTTAGGGTTCAGCGTCAATCTCAAGCTGAAAACAATGCAAAAACCATGTGTCAATTAAGCAGCTACTGGCAAACGCATTAAATTAGCTAACAATCCAGCTAACCTATTCCGCATTTCACGACGGTCAATAATCAAATCAATAGCGCCATGCTCTAACAAGAACTCTGCACGCTGGAAGCCATCTGGTAGCGTTTCACGCACGGTTTGTTCAATCACGCGTGGGCCTGCAAAACCAATCAATGCTTGCGGTTCAGCCACAATCACATCGCCTAGCATAGCGAAGCTTGCTGAAACACCGCCCATGGTAGGGTCAGTCAGTACAGAGATGTAAGGCAATCCTGCCGCACTTAATTGCGTTAGTGCCGCACTGGTTTTTGCCATTTGCATCAGCGATAACAAACCTTCTTGCATACGCGCCCCACCGCTGGCCGCAATACAAACAAATGCCATTTTGTTGTCAATCGCTGTTTGTACACCACGCACAAAACGCTCCCCCACTACCGAGCCCATTGAGCCACCCATGAACTTAAACTCAAACACCGCCACTACTGCTGGCACAGATTTAATACTGCCTTGCATCACAATCAACGCATCTTTCTCGTTCACGGCTTTCTGCGACTCTTTAATGCGATCCGCATAGCTTTTGCTGTCTTTAAATTTGAGCGTATCTACTGGCTGTACGCCAGCACCGATCTCAAATTGACCTTCTGCATCCAACAATTGCGCTAAACGTGCGCGTGCGCCAATTCGGTTGTGATATGCACATTTTGGGCAAACCTCGGAATTATCTTCCAGGTCTTTACGATACAACACTGATTGACATGATGGGCACTTGCTCCACAGTCCTTCAGGTACGGTTTTTTTGTCGGCTCCGACAACACGTTTAATTTTTTGTGGTAGTTTATTTAGCCAGCCCATAGTGCATCCTTTTTAACAATTACGCAGCATCCACTGCCGTTTTTAACTCATCCATAAGCTTAGCAACGTTGCTAAGCAAGTTTTCATCCGTTGATGCTTCAATCACTTGCACCATGCGACTACCTACCACCACAGCATCTGCAATCGCAGCGGTTGCTTTTGCGGTGGCGGCATCACGTATGCCAAAACCAACCCCAATTGGCAGGCTTGTTTGTTGACGAATTGAAGCAACGCGGTTGGCAACTTCTACAATATCTAAATTAGCCGCACCGGTAACGCCTTTGAGCGACACGTAATAGACAAAACCACTGGCTTGATTCACAATCAAATCAATGCGTTTAGGTTCAGTGGTCGGTGACAATAAAAACACAGGGTCTATGTCGCGTGCACGAAGCTCTTTAACAAATTCGCCACATTCTTCTGGTGGGTAATCAACAGTAATCACACCATCTACATCTGCCGCTTTCGCGCGATCTGCAAAAGCTATCGCGCCAATGGCTTCAATCGGATTAGCATACCCCATCAAGATAATCGGTGTGGTTTGGTTGGTTTGTCGAAACTCTTTCACCATAGCTAATACTGCAGTTAAGCCTACTTTATGTGCCAAAGCACGTTCACTTGCACGTTGAATGATAGGACCGTCGGCCATTGGGTCAGAAAATGGCACGCCAAGTTCGATCATATCAGCACCATGCTTAACCAGCGTGTGTAGTAAATTGACCGTATGTTTAGGATGCGGATCGCCTGCCGTGATGTAAGGGATTAAGGCGGTTTTGCCTTGTTGTTTAAGTGTTGCAAATACAGATTGAATACGGGACATAAAATACTTTTTAGAAAGTTATAATTTATAAAGTGATGTTGGCGAGCTTGGCTACTGTATTGATATCTTTATCGCCACGACCCGATAAATTCACCAAAATGATTTCATCTTTACGCATGGTTCTAGCCATTTTTTCAGCATATGCTAAGGCATGGCTAGACTCAAGCGCTGGGATAATACCTTCGGTGCGGCATAAATTATGAAATGCCGCCATGGCTTCGTCATCGGTGATCGCCACATATTCAGCACGTTTAATGTCTTTTAGCCACGCATGCTCAGGGCCAACGCCAGGATAGTCTAACCCTGCTGAAATTGAATGTGTTTCAATAATGTTGCCATCGGCATCTTGCATTAAATAGGTACGGTTGCCATGCAACACCCCTACCGGGCTATTGGCTGTTAATGGCGCTGCATGTTGACCAGTTTCCATGCCTAGTCCTGCCGCCTCAACGCCAATCAAACGTACATTAGGCACGTCAATGTAAGGGTAAAAAATGCCCATGGCATTAGAGCCACCACCAACACATGCAACTATTGCATCCGGCTGACGACCCACCATTTCCATCATCTGTTCTTTAGCTTCAATACCAATCACCGCTTGAAAATCACGCACCATCATCGGATATGGATGCGGGCCTGCGACTGTACCGATAATATAGAACGTGTTGTGCACGTTGGTGACCCAATCACGCATCGCCTCATTCAGCGCGTCTTTGAGTGTTTTAGAACCACTTTCCACTGGCACGACGGTTGCGCCTAACAATTTCATTCTGAACACATTAGGTGCTTGACGCTTAACGTCTTCACTACCCATATACACCACACACTCCAACCCCAAACGTGCCGCGACGGTTGCCGTGGCAACACCGTGCTGACCGGCACCAGTTTCCGCAATGACTCTAGGCTTACCCATGCGCTTAGCAAGCAATGCCTGACCAATAGTATTGTTAATTTTATGCGCACCCGTATGGTTCAAATCTTCACGTTTCAAATAGATTTGCGCACCACCCACTTTATCTGACAAGCGTTTTGCGTGATAAATAGGGCTAGGACGGCCAACAAAGTGTTTTAAATCATACGCATATTCAGCTAAAAACTCAGGGTCATGACGATATTTTTCGTACATGACACGCAACTCTTCTAGCGCCTCAACCAATGTTTCCGCGACGAAGGTACCACCAAATTGTCCAAAATGCCCGCGTGCATCTGGCATGTCATAAAGCTGCATTATTTACTCTCCACTTTAACTTATTTGCATCTTGAAACTTACTACCTATAGACTTGTTGCATAAATGCAGCAATTTTTGCTGCATCTTTAATTCCTTTTGAAATTTCCACGCCGCCACTTACATCCACGGCATAAGGTTTTACTTGTACGATGGCCTGCGCCACATTTTGTGCATTTAAACCACCAGCAAGAATCACAGGTTTTGCTAATGTCGCTGGAATTAAATTCCAATCAAATACATGCCCGGTGCCACCTGCCACCCCCTCGCTATAAGTATCCAATAACAAGGCTTTAGATGCAGAAAAATCTTCCGCACATTGTACCAAATTTGTGTCTGACTTAACGCGAATTGCTTTGATAAAAGGCAGTCTGTAACGCGCACAGGCTTCAGGTGCTTCGTCACCATGAAATTGCAGTAAATCCAATTTTACTTGTGATATCACCTCTTCAATAAAGCTAGTTTCCGCATTCACAAATAAACCAACCACGCTCACAAAAGCAGGGATTTTATTTGCGATTTCAATGGCTTGGGCAATGCTGACACAACGAGGGCTATGGGCATAGAATACCAAGCCAATGGCATCTGCACCGTTAGCAACTGCGTCTAAAGCATCCTCCACACGTGTGATGCCACAAATTTTAACTCTAACTCTCAAAGCGTTATCCTTAGTTTACGAGCTTTTTTACAACGTTCGCCGAACGATAGCATCTAACAATAAAGCGCTATTGTACCGCTAAATAAGCACCTGCAAGCCATGTTGGGAACCTTGAGGCAGCCCCCATTTTTCATCATAACCGACACCCGTTAAATACAATCCACAAGGTGAGAAAGTTGGTGGCGACAAAGTTCGATCTCGCTTTTGCAGCAACTCTTTAATATAAGTAGGTGCATAATTTCCTTTACCCACGTAAATCAAGGCACCGATCATATTGCGCACCTGATGCTGCAAAAAAGCGTTTGCAGAGAAGTCAAATACAAAATACGGCCCTGCCACACTGACATCCGCTTTAGTTAAATGTCGAATTGGTGATTTTGCCTGGCATTCAGAGGCTCTAAATGCGCTAAAATCATGCTGCCCCACCAGATAACTTGCAGCTTCACGCATGGCTGAAAAATCAAGCGGCAAATGAAACCAGCCCGCTTTATTTGCCATCAGCGCAGGCGCTACCGGTGCATTAACCAGCAAATACTGATAGCTACGACTAAAAGCTGAGAATCTAGCATGAAAGTCATCGGCTACTTGATGCGCCCACTCCACACGTACTGTTGGTGGCAAATGTGCATTCACTCCACGCACCCACGCAGAAATCGGGCGTATAGCCTCTGTATTAAAATGTATGACTTGACCAAGTGCATGCACACCTGTATCAGTGCGCCCTGCGGCGTGCACTCTAACTGCATGTTGAGCGATGCTTGCAATGGCTGCCTCTAATGCATCTTGCACAGCACAAGCATTCGGCTGGCTTTGCCACCCACAAAAATGTGCACCATCATAAGACAGCCCTAACGCATATTTCATGGCTGCAATCCTAAAATCAGTAAAATTAAAACAGTCATCATGAAAATTACGATCAATACTTTATCTAACGGATTAAAAGGTGTTTTATTAAAAATAACCATTTTTTCAGTCGATAATCCATCCGCACTTAAATAAAGGTGATCGAATTGACTTAAGTTAAATGACTTGTGACGCTGCGTAGCAAAATCTTCCACATACTCGAGCGTTAAAAATAATCTTACAGCAAACCTTTCTATATTTAATCCTACATATTTAAGCGGGCTAAGTAACATATATAAACCAAGGATTAACGCTTGTTTTGAACCAGTAATAAATAATATATTAAGCGTAGCTAAGGCGATTGTTATTTTTTCAATGTGTAACAGCCCTAGCTGCAAACCATCAAAAGTAAGTGCAAAATCAAGAGGAATATGCGGTATCAATTCGCCAGGCGTGCCAAATCCATAAATAATCAATATCGAAATAAACAACCAACGCATGCGCATAACGACGCGCACAAAGCTGCGTAATTGCAAACTCATTGCAAACACACAAATAACAATGAAAAGAAGGTGCAACAGCAAGTTACTCAAAAAACTCATGAGTGACAGCGTCAAAATAAAATATAAAATTTTTACGAAGGGATGCATCAGTAAATGTGAGTCAATATTGAACTTAAAAAAAATTCCAGAAAAGGCAGTTGACCGGCGATTAAAAGCTATTTTAGATTTATGGCTTTTTAGTTGGATAAAAAAAGCCGAGCTTTTAGCTCGGCTTAATCTTGACAAAAACGTTACGCCAAACTTGTTAACAACTGCTCAGCACGCTGTTTCTGTTGTGGCCCACCCTCTTTAATCACTTCATCCAATAATTCACGAGCACCTTCTTTATCATCCATATCGATATAGGCTGCAACTAAATCAAGTTTAATATCAACATCTTGATTTTCAGATGCGGTTGGCGCAGCCAATTCAACAGATAATTCATCCGTAGCAAGCTCTGCGTCAGCTTTTACATCATCTTCACCTAAATCTAAACTAATTGCAGAAAAATCAAATACATTGGCATCAATTTTATTAGCAAGTGTTTCACTTTCAGTTTCAACAGTTAATACCTCATCATCAACTAACGGAAAATCAAAAGAAATTCCCTCAATCTCAGGCTCTTGAGCTACAGCAGCTACATCAGTTTCAACATTGGGCAAATCAAAACTCATTGTTTCAACTGGCTTTTCAGCTTCTGTCGGCAGATTTAAATTGGCTATTTGATCCTCATCAACCGTATTGGAAAATTCAAAAACCGGACCATCATCAACCGTTGTAACAGCAACTGATTCAACTGGCACATCTTCTTTCATGTTGAAATCAGATAAATCAAAGTCCATCAAATTGTCAGAACTATGATCCAGATCAAACTCATGGTTATCTGTATTTGCCAACTGATTAACAACAGCATCGGTCTGCGTTGTTATCTCAACTGAATCAATTTCAGGTAATTTAAGTTCAATCGAATCGCTGCCTTGCTCATCACTGCTCACAAAATTAGTATCGACTGAAGCAGGCTCTGCAAAGTCACCACTTGTAGCTTCATCAACACTACCCAAG
The DNA here is from genome assembly GCA_001803395.1 of Methylotenera sp. RIFCSPLOWO2_02_FULL_45_14. Taxonomy (GTDB): domain Bacteria; phylum Pseudomonadota; class Gammaproteobacteria; order Burkholderiales; family Methylophilaceae; genus Methylotenera. The sequence continues at coordinate 41,996 of MHBU01000017.1, forward strand.
TCAAACGATTTATCCTGGTCTATGTTTTCTGCGGCCGCAAAACTTTGCATAACGACTGAATTAGCATCATCAACTACCGGCCGATTATCTGCAGACAGCTCTTCATCCAATGAAAAATCGAGACCGTCTTCAATTGAAACTGCAACTTTATCAAGATCAGAAACATCAAGTTTTTCTGTTGCTAATGCACTAACACTCACTATGTTGCTGATGTCATACAGCGGATTCTCGGGCTCTACTGTTACGCCAAGCTCAGCTACCTTTGCCCATGTTGGATCGCCTGCACCTAATGTCGTGTAAAGTTCACCAGCGATTGTTTCAAAAGCAGCAGCATCTTTACGGCCAGCATACATTTCGAGTAGTTTTAAATGTAACTCGTAACGTTTTGATTCTTTTAAAATTGCATCTTTTAATATTTCCTCTGCTTGCGCATCACGCCCATACGCCATATAAACTTCGGCCTCAGCAATAGGGTCAACATCATTTGTGTCAATCATACTGCCGTCGGCACTTTGGGCAAAATCTGTTAAGAATGAAGTATCTGAGATACTGGCATTACCTGTGGTATTTCCGAACACAGTATTTGCGCGTAAACCACCTGAAGTTAAAATGCCACGTTCAAAGCTATCCAAATCTTTTCTGCGTTTATTACGTAAAAACATCCAGCCAGCACCCAGCAAAGTAACACCTGCGGCGCCACCTAGCAAAGTCATATCTACATCACCGAACAAACCTTCAAGAAATGAGGGTTCTGGTTCTGGCGCGACCTCAACAGGAGCCTTAGTTACTACTGGTACCTTCTTAGCTTTTGTCTCTAGCGCAACTTTATTTTCAGTAGGTGTTGTCTCTACCGCAATGTTTTCAGCATTTTTTTGCAAATCCGTCATGGATTGGTTTTTTAAAACCAACAGCTTTTGCATATCTTCAATTTGTTTCTCTAAAGCACGAGTACGTTCTTGTGTCTCTTTTAATGCTTTTTCACGCGCTATCGCTTCTTCTTGTAAGGCTACAACTTTAGCATCAAAACCTTTAACGCCCTCTTTGCTGCTTTTTTCATCCTCTTTCTCGCCAGCCGATAACTTAACTACATCTTGCGTGCCAGCTTTAACTGGGGCGGCTTGATCAACAGCCGTAGCAATTTTTCCAGACGCAGATTGCTTTTGTTCGGCTTCTTCAGCGGTTGGTTTTGCACCAGCCAACGAGCTGCGATAGTCATTCCAGTTGGCCGAATGCACCTTCACCGCTTGCCTAGCTTCTTGTGGTTCAATAACGGTCAAACTTTCTTTTGAAGGCGATTTGATAATCTGCCCCACTTTAAGTCGGTTCATATTACCGTTAGTGAAAGCTTCTTTATTGTGTTCAAACAAACCAACCAGCATTTGATCCAAACTTACACCTTCAACTTGCATTTTTTTTGCAAGTGAATTTAAGGTATCCCCGCGCGTTGTGATCAATTGCTTAACATCTGCAGGTGCACCGACCTCACCTTGATCTTGCTGCTCCGTAGTTTGATTGCTTATTTTTTTTGATTTTTTGGAACGTTGTGGCACGCCATCAAATGTACTTGAATTAGCGTCACTAGAGATTGCACCTTTGTTTTGCTTGCTTGTTGCAGATGGAAGTGAAACAGTTGGCGCTGATGCGCTACTAATGATGTCTTTATAACCAGGAGGATCTAATAAAACAGTGTATTCGCGTAGTAAGCGACCCGACGCCCAATCCACTTGAATGAGCATATCTAAATATGGATCGCTAATAGGCTGATTTGAGTGCAACCTAAGAACAGGTGAACCATCTGCATTTTTAGCTAAATCTACTTTAATGTTGCTATGAATACCAAGACGAGTGATACCTTGAACGGCATAGGCTTCTTCAGAAGCAATGGTAGCAACCAATGTCGAAAGCTCTTCTGGCGTTACTGAAATAAGCGCTACTTCAGCCCTAAGTGGCTCGCCTAAACCTGAAGTCACATTCAGCTTCCCCAAACCTGCAGCAAAACCATAAAGCGGCATCAATGCCATGCAGACAGCTAACGAGATTTGCTTTACTTTTGATTTACACACATTGCTACCTTTAATCAAACTAAAATTTGCAATATGAAAATAACATCAAATAGTTAGCGATGCAAGCTCATAATGCACATTATATTCAACTACTATCTAGTTATGGGCCTTCATTGTTGTAAAAATGACAACAATGAAGGCGTAAACACCATTATTTTTCTATTAAAATCCGCAACATACGGCGCAACGGTTCTGCAGCACCCCATAACAATTGATCACCTACTGTAAATGCAGATAAATAATCGTTACCCATATTCAATTTACGCAAACGTCCGACTGGTGTAGTTAATGTGCCAGTCACCGCGGTTGGCGTAAGCTCACGCATACTGACCTCACGCTCATTGGGAATTACCTTTGCCCATTGATTTGCCTCAGCTAACATTTGGTTGATTTCATCCAATGGCACATCTTTTGTAAGTTTGATTGTGAGAGCTTGGCTATGGCAACGCATTGCGCCGATGCGTACACAAAGACCGTCAATAATAATGGGATTCGATTCTCGACCTAAAATTTTATTAGTCTCAGCGCCGCCTTTCCACTCTTCTTTACTTTGACCGTTGCCAAGATCCTTATCAATCCATGGAATAAGACTTCCGGCCAGTGGCACTCCAAAATTTGCTATTGGAAAAGCGTCATCGCGTAGTGTACCCGCTACCGTACGGTCTATATCCAAAATCGCAGAGGCTGGATCAGCTAACAACTCGCTGGCTGCAAAGTGTGCCTCACCCATTTGCTTGAGTAATTCACGCATATTCTGTGCACCAGCACCTGATGCTGCTTGATAGGTCATTGAGGTTGCCCACTCGACCAAATTCGCTTTGAACAAACCATTTAAAGCCATTAGCATGAGTGAAACAGTACAGTTACCGCCCACCCAGTTTTTATTGCCATGCGTATAAGCGTCTTGAATCACATGCATATTGACTGGATCAAGAATAATCACAGCCTCTTTTTCCATACGCAGTGTTGAAGCAGCATCTATCCAATGGCCAGCCCAGCCATCTGCACGGAGTTTGGGGAATACTTCGCTAGTGTAATCGCCACCTTGGCACGAGATAATCGCGTCCATTTGCGCTAGTTCCGCGATGTTCATCGCGTCTTTTAATGGTGCAGAATCTTTACCCACATTCGGTGCTTTACCACCCACTTGAGACGTAGTGAAGAACTGCGGCTCAATGAGCGCAAAATCATTTTCTTCTATCATCCGCTGCATGAGTACTGACCCCACCATGCCGCGCCAACCTACTAAGCCTACTTTAAGCATTTTCAAACCCTAGTTAAGAGCCCAAAGCCTAGAACTATAGAGCCTAGAGCAGATTGCAACTCAACGTCACTCTCGACTCTTGACTCCTGGCTCTTGACTCTAAGCTAAATTTACAAACTTGCCACCACGGCATCACCCATCTCTGCACAACCCACTTTATTGGTACCCTCTGTCCAGATATCAGGGGTTCTAAACCCAAGCGCCAACGCTTTTTTAACGGCACTTTCAATACGTTGCGCATTAGCTTCGTCGTTAAAGGTATAACGTAACATCATGGCCGCAGATAAAATGGTTGCCAACGGATTTGCCACGTTTTTACCTGCGAGGTCAGGGGCTGAGCCATGACTAGGCTCATACATACCTTTGTTATTGGCATCCAGTGATGCTGAAGGCAACATGCCGATAGAGCCAGTAAGCATCGAAGCCTCATCGGATAAAATATCGCCAAAAATATTACCTGTCACCATCACATCAAACTGCTTAGGTGCGCGGATTAACTGCATGGCAGCGTTATCTACATACATGTGACTCAATTCAACTTCTGGATATTCTGCTGACAACTCAATCATAACTTGACGCCATAATTCAGTAGCTTCCAACACGTTTGCTTTATCTACTGAGCACACTTTTTTGTTACGCTTCATGGCGATATCAAAAGCCACGCGTCCAATACGACGAATCTCAGATTCGTTATAACGCATGGTATTCACGCCTTCACGCTCGCCGTTTTCTAGCGTAGAAATACCGCGTGGCTGACCGAAGTAAATGTCACCCGTGAGCTCACGCACAATCATGATATCCAAACCTGAAACCACTTCAGGCTTTAATGTTGAAGCAGAAGCCAACTCAGGGTAAAGCAAGGCTGGGCGCAAGTTAGCGAATAAATTAAGTTCTTTACGAATACGCAATAAACCACGCTCAGGACGCAAATGACGTTCTAATTTGTCATACTTCCAGTCACCCACGGCACCTAACAAAACCGCATCTGCGTCTTTGGCCAGTTGTAAAGTTGCATCGGGCAATGGATCGCCTGCCACTTCATAACCCGCGCCACCAATGGGCGCTTCAGTCATGCTGATCTCTAAATTAAGCGCATTTAAAACTTTAACGGCTTGTGCGACGATTTCCGGACCAATGCCATCACCTGGCAATACTGCGATTTTCATAGTTCACTTTCGGTTTTTAGTCGTTTGCTATTAGCCATTGGTTGTAGCGTAAAACTACCTACTAACAACTACTGCTAACGACTGATCTAATTAAACAACCAGGGTTGAGCCTGTTGATGCTTTGCTTCAAACGCTTTAATTTTATCTTGCTGCTGCATAGTTAAACCAATATCATCCAAGCCATTTAGCAAATTGTGCTTACGCACTGCATCCACTTCAAACGCATGCACTTCGCCACTTGGCGTAGTCACAGTTTGCGCGGCCAAATCAATGTTGAGTTTATATCCTTCATTCGCAGCTACTTGATTAAACAAGGTATTCACTACCTCTGCGCTTAGCACGATAGGCAACATGCCATTTTTAAAGCAATTATTGAAGAAAATATCAGCAAAACTAGAAGCAATCACCACTTTAAAGCCATAATCTTCTAACGCCCAAGGTGCATGCTCTCGGCTTGAACCACAGCCGAAGTTCTCACGTGTCAATAACACGCTCGCCCCTTGATAGCGCGCTTGATTCAACACAAAATCAGGGTTGATTTTGCGTTTGGAGTTGTCCATGCCTGGCTCACCGTGGTCAAGATAACGCCATTCATCAAAGGCGTTAGGCCCAAAGCCGCTACGCTTGATAGATTTGAGAAACTGCTTGGGAATAATGGCATCGGTATCGACATTGGCACGATCCAGCGGCGCCACTAACCCATCTAATTTAATAAACGGTTTCATTAGTTATTCGGCGACTTCTGAATTTTATCACCAGCGTTTTCTAAATCCTTACCAAAGCCATGCCAAGTGTTGCAACCCGTCAACACCAATGCAGCACCAAGTGCTACCAATACTAATAACTTATTCATTTGTCACTCCTAATAATGTTTATAAAAAATCAAATAAATTGTCGAACATCAACAAAATGTCCGGCGACCGCAGCCGCAGCTGCCATTTGAGGGCTCACTAAATGCGTGCGGCCACCCTGCCCCTGACGCCCCTCAAAATTCCGATTTGAAGTAGAAGCGCAACGCTCACCAGGTTCAAGTCTATCTGCGTTCATCGCTAAACACATAGAGCACCCTGGTTCACGCCATTCAAAACCTGCTTCTGTAAAAATTTTATCCAATCCCTCCAACTCCGCTTGTGCTTTCACCAAGCCAGAGCCAGGCACTACTAATGCCAATTTTACGTTAGGGGCAACATGCTTACCTTTTGCAATAGCCGCTGCCGCACGTAGGTCTTCAATACGTGAGTTAGTACATGAGCCAATAAATACTTTATCAATACTGATTTCGCTAATAGGTGTATTAGGCGTCAACCCCATGTAAGCATAGGCTCGCTCCCAATCCCCTCGCTGCACTTCATTTTTTGCAAGATCTAAACCAGGTACACGCCCATCAATATCCACGACCATTTCAGGTGAAGTACCCCAAGTCACTTGCGGCTGAATAAATGTCGCGTCTAAAGTTACTGTCGCATCAAATTTTGCACCTTCATCACTATGCAAGGTATGCCAATAGGCAACTGCAGCATCCCACTGTTCTGCCTTTGGCGCAAATGGGCGACCTTTTACGTAATTGATCGTCGTATCATCAACCGCCACCATGCCAGCGCGCGCACCGGCTTCAATCGCCATATTGCACAAGGTCATACGACCTTCCATGCTTAAACTACGAATGGCAGAGCCCGCAAACTCAATCGCATAACCATTGCCACCTGCCGTGCCCGTTTTACCAATAATAGCAAGTGCTACATCTTTGGCAGTTACGCCACGACCTAACGTGCCATTCACAAGCACTTGCATGGTTTTAGACTTTTTTTGTACCAAGCATTGTGTCGCCATCACATGCTCAACTTCTGAAGTACCAATACCATGCGCCAATGCGCCGAATGCACCATGGGTGCTGGTATGAGAATCGCCACACACCACTGTCATACCAGGCAAGGTCGCACCTTGCTCCGGACCAACCACATGCACAATACCTTGACGCGCATCCATAAACGGAAAATAGGCTTTTGCGCCAAATTCCCGGATATTGTCACTCAACGTCTCTATCTGCAAACGAGCGACAGGGTCAGCAATGCCCGCCAACCCTTTATCCCAGCCGTTTGTGGGCGTGTTATGGTCAGCTGTTGCTACAATAGAAGATATGCGCCAAGGCTTACGTCCAGCCAAGCGTAAACCTTCAAAAGCCTGCGGACTGGTCACCTCATGCACTAAATGACGATCAATATAGATTAACGCAGTGCCATTTTCTTCATGCACCACGTGGCTATCAAATAATTTATCGTATAACGTTTTTGCCATATTTTTAAAACCTAATTTTGCCGCAGATGCACACAGATAAATGCAGATAAAATCAAAACCAAAAAAATTATATTTTAATAGGTCTTATCTGCGTTAATTAAGGTTTATCCTCGACTAATAAAAATCAATCTCTAAAATTACCAAACTGCAACGGGAAATCCGTTACATTCTTTTTCACAAATGCAATTGCATCTTGCAATAAATCACGCTTGGCACCATTGACTCGCACAGTATCACCCTGAATACTCGCCTGCACTTTTAAGCCGGAATCTTTAATCAACTTACTAATGCGTTTGGCTAAATCGCTATCAATACCGTCTTTAATTTTAAGCACTTGCTTGACTTTATTGCCACCAACTTTTTGTACATCCTGGTGATCAAGTCGCTTAGATGAATCAGGCTCTTTTTTCTCCATGCCAGGCAACAAAATATCTTTAATTTGATCCAGCTGAAAATCATTATCGCCAAACAAAGTAATGAGGCTATCTTTCTCGTTCAGCTCAACCTTGGCTGAAGTACCTTTGAAGTCATAACGGTTGGTGATTTGCTTACCCGCAGTATCAATCGCGTTTTTCAACGCTACCATATCAACTTCTGAACTAATATCAAATGAGGGCATAAAAATCCTTAAAAATCAAATTAGCCGCAGACAGAAACAGATAAACGCCGATAAATTCAAAAACAATTGTTTGGATTAATGTATGCTAAAAAAAATAAACATTAAATTTCAATATCAGATTTCATCTGTGTGAATCTGTGTTTATCTGTGGCTAATAATTACTCAAAATGACAAACGTAATCTAATGTTTCTACTGTTTCAATATCAAATGACGAGTTTCCTGGAACCGTAAACTTTTCACCTGCATTGTAAGTTTTCCAAGCATCCTCGCCCCTGAGACGCACTTTACAAACACCTGCATTAATTTCCATTAACTCAGGCGCAGCGGTATTAAATGTAAGTGTGCTAGGGAAAATCACACCAATGGTGCTACGCGTACCATTGGGAAACATAACGGTATGACTAACACATTTACCGTCAAAATAAATGTTAGCTTTCTTTTTTACGCTGACATGATCAAATTGCGCCATTTTATTTAGCTCCCATTAAAAAATCAAAACATCATTATCTCAGAAAAGCCGCGCTGCTCCAATAAATGGCTAACGCACAACATATAAATCCATTGCTACAAAATAAAAAACATCCTTTCGGATGTTGTTTATTTTTGGTGGAGCTGGGGGGAATCGAACCCCCGTCCGCAAATCCTCTACAGACAGTTCTACATACTTAGCCTTGTTGTTTAATTTAAGCTGCACCACACCAACAGACAAGCGGTGTACAGACGAGTTACCTTAAGGTTAATGAAGTGCTAAGTAACCCAACACAACACGTATCCCGTGTATATGACACTACGTATGGGTTTCCCCAATCCAACCCACGGGAGAGCTGGTGTAGCGTCCAACCGGTCTTAAGCGGCTAGAGAGTAAGTTTCGTCGTTTGCGACTATACTTGTTTCAGCTGTATTTACGAGGTAATCTGAGCCTCGGTATGCCCTGCACTGCTTTGTAACCCACGTCGAAACCTGGTCAGCCCCAAATCAGTATTGCTGTGACTAACAAAACTAAAAGTTAGTTCCATCAGCGAGCTGAATTATACGCTTTTAAAATATAGATTGTTAAATACAGTTTGCTTCGCAGCTTTATTTTTGGCTGGATTTCGTGTCTAGCACGTAATAATGGAATGGGGTACTCAGCGCGTAACCTCGATACAATGTAAGGGATTGATGACTATTGACTTGTGTAGCCCTTGATCCCGCTCTGCTTCGCTAGACCATTACAACAGTATGATGGAAATTCTATGCCTCATGCAAAGTGTGTGCGGTGTGTGCAATTGGGGTGAGTTTTTAGAGGCGCCCTAATATCAATGTGATTAAAGAAAATAATTCGTGCGAGATAGTCGCACTCAGTGTTTCCAGTGTAGCCGCCTAAACAAAATTTAAGCGGCTACCAGCTTAATTAAGCACCGCCAGTAAATTTTTTGATATCTCTTAGCTGCCTTTTAGTTGGGCGCCCTGCGCCGCGGTCACGTTGGGCAAATTCGTTTTCACCCGTAAGCTTGGCATTTTCACGCTTGATGATACTTGCTGGTGTTTCTCTGTATAGTAGCGCAGCTTCTGGCGCACCTTTACGAATATTTGACAGCGCCTGCACACTGACTTCAATTTCAAAATCCCGGTTACGAATATAGATAATTTGCCCAAGCCGCACTTCTTTAGCAGGTTTTGCACGGTCGCCATCCACATGCACCTTTCCCGTTTCTATTGCTGCAGTTGCTAGGCTGCGAGTTTTGAAAAAACGCGCAGCCCATAGCCATTTATCTAGCCTGCATTTTGTGTCAAGTTCATTCATGGGATTAAACGCTATAAACATTTCTCTAGGAGAGTTTGATTAATATACTTGATCATGGTCATCGACATTGACCAAAATAACATCCTCTACAATTAACTATAGATAAACCTTCCATAGAAACCATTCGCTATAATGGAATCTTGCAGGAAAAACTGGCTGACTATAGCGAATGCTGAGCCCGTGACCTCCTCAATATGCTGGTAGGAAGGCATGCTTAAGGCTGGCCAACAGAATCCCCATATAGAGCAGTATTCCCGGCCTAGTGGCCAGCTTCTATTTTCCTAATTTAATTCCAGCAAGTTTGCCAGAAAATATTTCTGTGCTGGAGAAAGGCCGAAAGCCTAATTCATAACTCAGAACATCCTATAAAACAAACGCCCCTGAATTATTAGATTCAGAGGCGTAACCATTTGCTTATACTAGATGTACTTCAGTTCTGAGTATCTGCCGATAAATATCATTAAGCCAAAAATGGCTTTTAACCGCCAATATACGCCCCACTGCAAAACAGTGGGGTTCCAAAGAACATGAAGCCTAAACCCAGCCTAGCAATGAGGTTTAGTAACCCACGTGAATATTAAGCTTTAGTTGAACGCTTACGTTCATGCTCTAGCAAGTAACGTTTACGAATACGAATGGTTTTTGGTGTAATTTCCACTAATTCATCATCATCAATAAACTCTACTGCTGATTCTAGAGATATTGCGATTGGTGTAATTAAGCGCACCGCTTCATCCGTGCCTGAAGAACGCACGTTAGTTAATTGCTTACCTTTAATTGGGTTAACGACTAAGTCGTTATCGCGACTGTGAATACCAATCACCATGCCTTCATACAGCTTGTCACCCGGTACTGCAAACATTTTACCGCGATCTTGCAACTTCCAAAGTGCGTAAGCAACAGCTTCACCATTTTCAGCTGAAATCAGCACGCCATTACGACGGCCCGGCATATCTGCTTTTACTGGGGCATATTCATCAAACACATGACCCATCAAGCCTGTACCGCGTGTCATGGTTAAAAATTCCCCTTGGAAGCCAATCAAGCCGCGTGCTGGAATTCTGTATTCCAAACGCGTACGGCCATTACCATCTGATTCCATATTTTGCATTTCACCACGGCGGCGACCTAACTCTTCCATCGCAGCACCTTGGTGTTCATCTTCTAAGTCAACCGTTAAAATTTCATACGGTTCACATTTTTGACCATCAATTTCACGGAACACTACTTTTGGCTTACCAACCGCCATTTCAAAGCCTTCACGGCGCATGTTTTCAAGCAAAATCGTTAAATGCAACTCACCACGGCCAGAAACGCGGAACACGTCGGCATCTTCAGTTTCATCAACACGCAACGCTACGTTTACTAAAAGTTCTTTAGTTAAACGATCGCGAATTTGGCGTGAAGTGACAAATTTACCTTCAGTACCTGCCAATGGTGAAGTATTCACCATAAAGTCCATGGTCAAGGTTGGTTCATCTACGCCCAAATGCGGCAAGCCAACTGGGTTTTCACGGTCACAAACAGTAAAACCAATACCAATATCATCTAAACCAGAAATAATCACAATATCGCCGGCTTCAGCTTCTTCAACTGGCACGCGCTCTAAACCACGGAAACCAAGCACTTGGTTGATTTTACCCGTAGCGATTTGTTTATTTTCGTTCATTACCGTCACGGCTTGACCAGGTTTGATTTTGCCGTTAGTGATACGACCAATGCCAAGGCGACCTGTATAAGTAGAATAATCCAGCGCTGAAATTTGTAATTGCAATGGCGCATTACTATCGCCCGCTGGAGGCGCCACATGGCTCAAAACGGTGTCAAATAAGGCACGCATATTGTCACTTGGTGTTTTCATATCTAACATGGCATAGCCATTGATCGCTGACGCATAGACTACTGGAAAGTCTAATTGCTCATCAGTAGCACCTAAGTTGGCAAACAAATCAAAGGTTTGGTTAACCACCCAATCAGTACGCGCACCTGGGCGATCCACCTTGTTAATCACCACAATTGGTTTTAAACCAAGTGCCAAGGCTTTTTTCGTTACAAAACGTGTTTGCGGCATTGGGCCTTCAACCGCATCCACTAGCAGCACTACGCCATCCACCATGCCTAAAACACGCTCAACCTCACCACCAAAGTCAGCATGGCCTGGAGTATCGACGATGTTAATGTGCGTGCCTTCGTAGGTAAGCGCTGTATTTTTAGCTAAAATGGTAATGCCACGTTCTTTTTCAATATCGCCACTGTCCATCACACGTTCAGAAACTGCTTGGTGCGATGAAAAGGCGCCAGATTGCTGTAGAAGTTTATCCACCATAGTGGTTTTGCCATGGTCAACGTGGGCGATAATTGCGATATTTCTTAAATTGCGAGACATTGTGTTGCTACCAGTTCATTGAAAGGCGGCGATTTTAACACACTTAAAGCTTAATTTAATTTGACATAGTCATTTAATTCATGGCAACCACGCCAACACAATCCGCATACAACCCGCAAAAGGCGTACTTAGTGACATAGTGCGTATAAGCAAAGGCTAATACGCGTACTATTATTGCTACTTAGTACCTCTAACAATTAAATTTGACAATCTTATTTAAATAGTTATAATGCGCGCTTCATTCGTGACTTAATGAGTTTTTTAAGAAAATTATTTCTTATTTCTTGGAAATTATTTTAAGTTGCTTGAATCATTGCCCTGACCCTTCTGTTGCTCGTGAATTTTTGAAGCAACTATTCAAAGAATTAAATTTGCAAGAACTCGAATTTAATTTTTACTGGTTAGCGGCTGTGCCCGTGCGCTGGTAAAGATTATATTAGCTTGTTTAAATGATATTAAAACATAACGTCGATCATTCGGCTTTATGCTTGATTAAACTTAATCCAAATATTCTCTGCGTTTATATTGCCCTTGCTCATAAGCTTAACTAAATTGCTTATGTGCAAATGATATGCCCGTTTTTACTTAGCGCCCTTTTTGTTATTTTTTGAAAGGGACTACTTTGTCTTTTGAATCGTTAAATCTTGACTCTGCCATTCTTCGTGCGATTGAGGAATCTGGCTACACCACTCCAACCGCTATCCAATCACAAGCCATTCCTGTTGTGACTGCAGGTCATGACCTGATGGCCTCTGCCCAAACCGGCACAGGTAAAACCGCAGCCTTTATGTTGCCAGCATTAAACTTACTCGCAACTCCGCACGAATTAAAAAGCCGCGGTCCACGCATCTTAATATTAGTGCCAACTCGCGAACTTGCAACACAAGTCAATGAAGCAGCCCGTAAATACGGTAAATTCATCCGCGCACGTACCGTAAGTATCGTAGGTGGCATGCCTTACCCATTGCAAAATAAATTACTATCACAACCATTAGATATTCTAGTGGCAACGCCAGGCCGCTTGTTAGACCACATGGAACGTGGTCGTATTGATTTAAGCCGTTTGCAAATGTTAGTGTTAGATGAAGCTGACCGTATGTTAGACATGGGATTTTTACCTGATGTTGAGCGCATTTGTGAGCAACTATCTGCTGAACGTCAAACACTATTGTTCTCTGCAACACTTGATGGCGACATCGCACGTGTTGCTAGACAAATTCTTAAAAACCCAAAAACAATTCAAGTGGCTACGCAAAAAGAAAAACATGCCAACATTGAGCAACGCTTGCACTATGTAGATGACATGACGCATAAAAACAAATTGCTTGAGCATTTGTTGATTGCACCTGAAGTTAACCAAGTAATTATTTTTACCAGCACTAAACGTCATGCAGATGTATTGGCTGAAGACTTATACGCCGCTGGTCACAAAACAGCTGCTTTACATGGCGACATGACACAAGGTGCGCGTAACCGCACACTGACTAAATTGCGTCAAGGTGATGTAAAAGTATTAGTGGCAACTGACGTTGCTGCGCGTGGTATTGATGTGCAAGGTATTAGCCATGTCATTAACTACGACTTACCAAAATTTGCTGAAGATTACGTACATCGTATTGGCCGTACCGGCCGTGCTGGCAAAACAGGGATTGCGATTTCGTTTGCATCAAATATGGATAGACATATTTTACGTAAAATTGAACAATTCACTGGTAACCGTATGGAACCAGGCGTGGTTGAAGGCTTTGAGCCAAAGCGCGCCATGAAGATGGATGGCCCTAGTGGCCGTGGTGATCGCGGTGATATTCGCCGTGATGCGCACAAACCAGGTGGTCGCGGTGGTTTTAAACCACGTGATGACCGTGGTGGTAATGACAGAGGTGGTTTTAATAACCGTAATAGTGAGCCACGTGGTGATCGCCCTAGTTTTAGTCGTGACAGCGAAAGTCGTGGTAATCGTGACTCAGCACCACGTGAAGCCAATGGCAATTCAGCGGGTTATGCAAGTCGTTCAGAAAGACCTTCTGGCGATCGCCCACGTAGTTTTGGTGACCGCTCAAATGGCGACCGCAGCCGTAGTGACCGTAGCTTTGGTGACCGTGCAAGTGCCGGCGCGCCTAACCGTAGTTTTGGTGATGCTGCTGCATTCGGTAAAAAACCTTTTTCACGTGATGGTGCAAGTGCGTCGCGTGGCGACAGTAACCGTGGTGACAGCCGTGGTAGCCGCCCAGATGCAAATCGTGGCGACAATCGCGTACTAAGCGCACGTTACGAAGGTCGCACTGATGCACCGCGTGGTGATCGTTCTGCTGCAGACCGTCCTTCTACTTCTGCACGACGTGACAGCAATGATAGCCGCCCTGCACGCTCTAACAGCGATTCACGCAGCTTTGGCAATACAAACGCTGGTAGCGGTGCACCACGCCGTCCACGTAGTTTTGCTTAATGCATAACGCCCTTCGACGGGCTCAGAGAACATCAATACGTTCCCTGAGCTTATCGAAGGGAAGTTAATTAAAGTTTTTACAAACACAATGAAAACAGCACCCAACCAATGACAGAAACCGCAATTTTTGAAACCAAAAATTTAGAAAATCCAAGCTTTGACAATTTAGGCTTGGCGCCCGAACTACTTAAAGCACTCACCGAGTCTGGTTACACTACGCCTACGCCAATTCAGGCACAAGCGATCCCTGTGGCGCTAGCTGGAATTGACTTAATGGCTGGGGCACAAACCGGTACAGGTAAAACTGCAGCCTTTGCGCTGCCTATACTACAAAAATTGCTACCTTTTGCCAGCAGCAGCACATCCCCTGCCAAGCACCCGGTGCGGGCGTTGATTTTAACGCCTACACGCGAGCTTGCAATACAAGTAGAAGAAAGCGTCAAAACGTATGCAAAACATACGCAACTGCGCTCACTGGTGGTGTATGGTGGTGTTGATATTAGAACGCAAACGCCGCATTTAAAAACGGGTGTTGAAGTACTGGTAGCCACACCTGGTCGTTTGTTGGATCACATTGAACAAAAAACAGTACAGCTTAATCAAGTGCAAATGTTAGTGCTGGATGAAGCCGACAGAATGTTGGACATGGGCTTTATGCCTGA
>MHBU01000018.1:0-20634 GCA_001803395.1 Methylotenera sp. RIFCSPLOWO2_02_FULL_45_14
TTTAAATGCGCGTCAACAAGGGTAAGAATAATTTCAATCCTCTTAAGCAGATTTTCTTTCAAAACATAAGTGGGTGACTTGGTGGCAACTGATTGTGCGACACAGAAACACTGAGGAGCCTTGTGGATGAAATTTATAACAGCTCCCTATATTTAATCTAATTCGGTGGAATTTTAACACTCCTCAAAAAAACAAGTTTTTCAACACAATAGACCCAAAAGAGACACTCGTTTTTGCAAGTTGGAGCCATCAACGTACCGTTACTTGCGACTCCCCGGTTTGCATCGAGCCAATTACAGTGGCATGATTGAAGCCGTCCGAATTGAAAGCAGCCAATACCGCATCCACACTTTTTGGCGCACAGCTTACTAGTAAACCACCGCTGGTTTGCGGGTCGCATAGTAGTTTACGCTGCCACTCTGCGATTTCCATTCCAAGAGTTACTCCCTCAGCATAGCTGGACCAATTACGTGCTGCCGCTCCGGTTGCATAGCCATCTTGAGCCAGTTGCAAAGCGATATCTATGAAGGGAATGCGATTAAACTCGACCTGCGCATGCAGTTGTGAGCCGCGACAGATTTCGAGTAGGTGGCCGAGCAATGCGAAGCCAGTGACGTCAGTCATGGCATGCACACCAGCTATATTGGACAAAGCTGTGCCTGTGCGGTTAAGTTGGGTAGTGACATCAATCATCTGCTGGTAGCCTTCAGCACTCAGCTCACCCTTCTTCAGTGCCGCACTTAGTACGCCGATGCCGAGGGGTTTCCCCAAGACTAATACATCGCCTGCCTGAGCTTTGTTATTTCGTTTCACCTTGTCAGGATGCACGATGCCTAGTGCTACTAATCCGTAGATCGGTTCTGGTGAGTCGATGGAATGTCCTCCGGCGATGGGTATGCCTGCCGACTGGCATACCGCCGCACCGCCTGCCATGATTTGCTGGATAGTCTCCACCGGAAGTTTATCGATCGGCATGCCGACCACTGCCAGCGCAAGAATCGGCTGCCCGCCCATAGCATAAATATCTGACAGCGCATTGGTAGCAGCAATGCGGCCAAAATCGTAAGCGTCGTCCACGATGGGCATGAAGAAATCAGTCGTAGCAATAATCGCCTGCGTGTCATTCAACCGGTAAACCGCAGCATCGTCACTGGATTCTAATCCAACCAATAAATCTGGGAACATGCCTGCCTGTGGCAACCCTGACAAAATCTCTGCAAGTACAGAAGGGGCAATCTTGCAGCCGCAGCCTCCGCCGTGGGAATACTGTGTGAGGCGAACTTTACTCATTATTTCATCTTTCATTACGAATCAAATCTTCAGCTACCTTGCACAGACTATCACTATCCAGCGAGGCTAGTTTTAACATTTTGGCTTTCTCCAGTTGCTGGAATCCAATGCCAGACGAACGTTTATAGGCTGGGTCGTAATGTTGTGTGAGCAATTCACCCACCAGCAGTTCCCATTCGCCTATTTGCGCCATCTCGCACCAACGGTTGGTGACTTCACGGCCATGCATTTCTACCAGTAGCGACAGGCGCTCAGTCAGCAAGGTTGGATTATCTAGAAAATGAGCATAGTCTTCCATTAAGAACTTTACACGGGCTTCCTGTGGCACTTCTATGCGCACACATGGTGACGCACGCATCCGCTCGACCAAAGCAGTAGGCAAACTTAACACGCCGACTTTACGGCTCTCAGCCTCGATATAAACAGGACGGTCTGGCGTGAATGCACGAAGTGCGTCCCATAGCCGAGTTTCAAAAGTTTTTTGCGATGGCTGTGGCTGGCCTGGCAATCTACCGAGAAGTGAACCACGGTGTTGCGCTAGTTCTTCTAAATCCAGAACTTGTGCACCTTGCTCAGCCAGTGCGTGCAACAGATGACTTTTTCCAGAGCCGGTGCCACCACTGATTACACAAAAATCAAGCTTGGTCGGCAACGCCTCCAAAGACGTAATCACATGACGCCGATAGTTTTTGTAACCACCTTCCAGTTGGGCTGTGTTCCAACCTACTTGCGCCAGAATGTGTGCCATTGCCCCGCTACGCATACCACCCCGCCAGCAATACACTAAGGGTCGCCATGATTTTGGGCGATCGCTGAACTTCTCTTCCAGATGGCGTGCAACATTTCGTGCAATCAATGCTGCGCCTAATTTTTTTGCTTCAAACGGGGATACCTGGGTATATAAGGTGCCAATACGGGCGCGTTCTTCATCATTCAGTACGGGGACACTAATCGCACCGGGAAGATGGTCATTAGCATATTCAGCTGGCGAACGTACATCTAGGATGTCGTCGAAAGCATTTAAAGCTTGTGAAATTTCGATGAGTTTATAGGTAGCCATAATGATCGGTGCAATTCAGGGGTTGTATACTAACCGAAAGTGCCTGACAGCACCTATCTAGATTGAAGTCCTATTGGACTTAACTCTCTTTGCTAGACATTCATAAACGTCAGTTGGACTTCCCACACTCTGGTAGACACCTAACCTTGTTTGCGCCAGACATCTTCAAACGTCTCAGGGCTCATGCCGTTTAGATGTGAGTGACGTCTAAATTGGACTATCCAAGCTTATGGTAGTTGGCCCCTCTTAGAAATATATTCAACAAAGGCAGCTTCCGAAGGGCGCGAAGGGGTCAATCAATGCTTGAAGCGTAAAAGTATCTAATAGAGACTAGTCGATTTACATCTAGTGATGAATTTGATATCGACATCCGATAACAATATGGGTTAACAAAAATAAGGGCACAATGATACCCATAAGCATATGTGCAACACTGCTGTACATGGAAGCCTGCTCATCGCCCAGATAATAGATTCCAATAGCAGAAATTCCAAGCAGCATCATGAAGATAAGCAAACTCAGTCCTGTTTGATGATTTCTACGCCGTTTCCAGCCGGCTCGCATATGTATACTCCATAATGCGCCTATGATTCCCATCATCAAGAATGATAATGTTGCGTGTGCTGCGGCCATTCCGATATGTTGTTCAGAAGAAAGCCGCCAAGGCACGTCCCATTCCAGTTTGATACTTATAGTTGTTGGGGCCAGCAAGCATCCGGTTACAAACAAAGCTGCAACCGCCCACATTAAAAATGTATAAAACCAGTTTGGATATCCTTTTATGCGCATGAAATCTACTCCATATTTGGTATTGCCAGTTTTCCGCCAAGCCGTTCAATCAGCGCGCTACGCTCGGCAGGGTTGGCCAAACTGGCAACTTTAGTTAGTGCATCAGCACGCCACGCTTTACGTGCGAGCACACTCCAAGTCCCGGCCTCCGGTGTTCGCGAGTCGGAAAAAACCCACGCAGGAAAGGTCTTGTCATGGACTGCCCGCACACTCGTTGTTGCTATGGATGCTTCCTGCAGGCCACCAAGAGTGCGATAACTACCGTCAATTTCTCTGCGCTGAACAGGCAGCACTAAATCGCCGAAAACACGTAAATCTCCACCTGCGTTAACCCAACCAGCTTTCACGCCATTTGCCTTCATCGCCCGGACAGCACAATCAACTGCGTAGCCCTTTGCTATGCCATCAAGCGTGATATGAACCGCACGCTTTAAGCGAGCTTTCCTGCCATGCAATTCGATGTCTCTTGTTTCACCGCTGCTAAGGCCAGCGCCAGCACCATGATCTGGCAAAATACCTAAGCGAATCAGGGCGCCGCCTACTGTACAATTAAAAAGCCCGCCGCTGGCGCTAGTCATGGCACGAGCCAGACGCAATACACGGATGCTATGCGGATGCAAAGTAACTTCTTTACCACCTGCTTGGTTTAGTTTGGTTAAGTCACTGTCAGCATCATGAAAACTCATTAAAGACTGCACAGTTTCTATAGCATCAAAGGCTGCATTTATAGAACGCTCAGGCATCTCACCCGAATGCACGCCAACCTCTACAAACGTACCCAACAAGGGTCGCATGCGCTTTGAACTAGCCATTGGTCAATGCAACCTTTTGCAAGGCTAATAAGCGTTTTACACCATCCATAACATTACGGCAGGACAAGGTAGCACCGCTGATATTCGGCACATCTTCATCCAGTTTGAAGGGATCAGTCAGCGTTTTTCCTACGAGATGTTTGCGCCAATTGACATCACGAATCTGATCTCCTTTGGTTTCACGGTAACTCATTACTTCAATACCGATAACATGACCATCCAGAGACAGGCCGACGCCATAAGTGATGAATTCATGTTTACCCACGACATCGTCGACGATAAACCATCCGATATGTTTGCCAGCCTTTTCTACGCGCCAAACTTTTTGCTCTTCCCAGCGCTGACGTAGACCAGATAAAGCCTTAATCTTGTCGCGCTGGCCTTCGTTTAATTTGAGCAGTATGGGTTGATACGTCTCAGCCTCAGAAAAAATTGATTTCTGCGCCTGTTCAGCAGTCAGGTAATCCTGCGCATAGGCTGGCGTAACAATAGCCGCAACAGGTAGCAACCATAACCCGTTTAAATTTGATTTACTCATGATTACTATTAAAACTCGATGCCAAATTTTACACGTATTTCTTGCTCTGTTTTTTCAATTAAATGTAGATCGTTATCATGCTGACCTTCATACTTTTCGCCGCCACCTTTAACTTGCTTAAACCAAGTTAAAGTCGCCCACCAATCCTTACCACCATAATGCAAGCTTGGTCCGGCAAACATAGACCATCGCTCTTGGCCAACCTCAGTTTCAAACTCTGTTTCATAAAGTGCTTCTGCACCGATAAACCAATTTGGCGCAAAGCGATAACTCAAACCTGTGCCTGCTTTAAGTTCTATTTCCATTTCCGGATCTGTTGGCCATTCATAACCAGCTGGCAAAGAGGCCATTCTGCTATCTGATAATTTGTCACGCTTTGCATAGGCTGCGCCTGTTCCAACGTTACCTGCCCAGATCAATTGCCCTTCCATGAAATATTTTTGTGCCAGCAGTTCAAGCTCAATTGAATATTTATCCTTATCTTGGCCTGAATGTTTGTCCAACCAATCATAGCCAAGTGATAGATAACCAGCTAAACCGAAATCGTCCTTGGCTGGACTTAGGAAATTATATTTAAATGAAGCCTCAGCACCTGATGGGCGCATACCATAGTCTTTATCACCTGGCAGATAGCCATCTACTACCAAGCCACTCATATCGATTGACTGCATTTTCAAGTAACCTGAAGCGGTAAATCTGTCAGTCACACCGTATTCAATCTCAGTTTTTGAATCCCAGGCACTATAATCGCCAGACCCTTTATCGTTACGATAAGTAAGCGACTGGTCAAACTCCCAAGAGCCCTTTGGCAGCGTCTCCGCCCCCTTTACATATCCAAACAAACTTTCATCAGCCAAAGCGTTGCTAGAAAGATATGTACTAGCTAAACCAAAAATTAAAATTAAAATTGTTAATTGCTTAAGTTTCATTTAATAACTCCAAATTCATAAATGCAAATAATAACAGTTCTCATTTGCATTACGCAACTTAAAGTTTATATAAATATCAAATTATTTTCTTGCTTTGTTTAGCTAAGCATTATTAATCAGAAGAATGAAGCAGCTAATCAATAGCATTCACTGGCGTCCTGCACGCTTTGAAAGCTTACAGTTCATCAATACTGAAATATTAAATCAACCGTCAGTGCGTCAGGGGTTAAAATGCCGCATCAGTTAGATGTTAGGATTTTTGATTTTTTCAAAGTCTGCTTATGGCCGAGGCCGTGTAAAAACACAAATAAATCGTGGGTTGGCGATAAATTCCCCCACCAATATTAAATATCCAAGCTTAATATTGCCGTCTAACACAACAAAATTCATAATTTACATCTTAATGTTAGCTGCTAATTCCACCTGTAAAACTTGAAAAACGTTTTAACACACTCTGGGCCGATTCAAGACGCTGTACTTACGCATATCCAGGGAAAGTAATGCAGACATGTTGCTGACTAACTCAATAGTTGCTTATTCGCCTATTTAGATTAATGCGAGTATGAAGTTCGAGATTTTGTGTGTAGTAAAATGCTCGCTAAGGGCAGATAATCATTAATGTGTTTAAATATTCAGGATGTAATTATGAACGCAACTTACCAAGTTTTAATTACAGGCGCTAACCGTGGTATTGGTTTTGAGTTTACCAAACAGTACGCTCAAGACGGTTGGAGAGTTTTTGCCTGCTGCCGCGATCCGCAACATGCAACTGACCTAAAAGCGCTTGCAAAAGCACATTCTAATATACAAATATTGAGCTTAGATGTGGCGGATTTTGCACAAATTGACGCGCTGGCATTGCAGTTGAAAGGTGAAAAAATTGATGTGTTAATTAATAATGCCGGCATTTATCCTGACAGTAGTTTGGATGATGCGGATCCGAACGACTGGCTAGATGCGTTTAAAATTAACAGCATGGCGCCGTTTAAAATGGCTGCTGCTTTTACCCCGCATATTGCCAATAGTCACCTCAAAAAATTGGCGACACTTTCCAGCAAAATGGGCAGCATAGACGATAACACTAGTGGCGGTAGCTATATTTACCGCAGCACTAAAACCGCTGCCAATATGGTGATGAAAAGCCTTTCGATTGACCTAAAGCCTCTTGGCATCGCAGTGGTGACCTTACATCCAGGCTGGGTCCTTACCGACATGGGCGGCACTAATGCTTTGATTGATACGCAAACCAGCGTATCGGGTTTGCGTAAAGTGATCCAGAATTTAAGTTTGAGCAATACCGGTCAATTTATTGCCTATGATGGCAAAGCTGTTAATTGGTAAAACCAGGTGTTGGTAATTATTAGCGTTTAAACTTGTTGCGCTTTAAAGGGCGCCCGCTCTTCTAGTTCATTGATGTAGGCGGCAATGCCTTGTGATTCTTTAGTCACAAAGTCTTGTATCGCATGCGCAAAATCCGGATGTGCAATTTTATGAAATGAGCAGGTTGGCCTAGGTTTAAATCCCCGTGCCAGCTTGTGTTCACCTTGCGCACCCCCTTCAAAATATTGGATATTTTCAGCAATACAAAATTCTTGCGCCTGGTAATAACAAAGCTCAAAGTGCAGGTTTGGCACATATTGCAGAGCACCCCAATAGCGCCCATACAAAGTGGTTTGATGGTAAATATTGAGTGCGCCAGCCACTGGGATATCATCTACATAAGCCAAGATCAACAGAATATTTTGCGGCATACTTTGCCCAATTTGTTGAAAGAATGCCGGCGTTAAATAGGGTGTTGAGCGATGTTCAAGGTAGGTGTTTTCATAGCATTGATAGAAAAAATCCCACTGTTCCCGAGTAATGTCAGCACCTTTGATACGCTTACAGACAACGCCTGATGCTGCTACTTTTTTGCGCTCTTGTTGGATTTTTTTACGTTTGTCGTGGTTCAGAGCACTTAGGAAATGATCAAAATCTCTAAAGTTTTCGTTCTGCCATCTAAACTGCACGCCATTGCGCTGCAGCCAGCCTGCTTGTCTTAGTGCTGCTGCAGACTCTTCATCTGGAAACAGCACATGGACTGATGATAACTGATGCTTGTGCATCGTTTCAGTCAAAGCTTCTATCATCAAGGTTTTAATCTCAAGATTGTTGGACAGTAATCTTTGGCTGGTAATCGGCGCAAATGGAATGGCGGACAATAACTTGGGATAGTAATTGAGCCCGTTACGCTCATATGCTTCAGCCCATGCCCAATCAAATACATACTCTCCATATGAGTGGCTTTTAACGTATAGAGGCATAGCGCCTATTAGCTTCCCTGCCTCATGCACCAGCATTGGGTAGGGCTGCCAGCCAGTCCCTTTGCCAACTGATCTTGAATCCTCAAGGGCACTTAAAAAAGCATGGCTTAATAGCGGCATATTGCTTACTAAAGCATTCCAGTCATTCGCATCAACTTGCTGAATGCTGTCGGTAATTTCTAGGGTAAGACTCATTAAATTCTCAAAACCGAAGATGGCATTAAAGTAGTGATGGATAAGCTAGGCAGAATAGCGCATGGGGTATTTTAAGTAAGACTAACTCAACTAGCCAACCATCTTGATAATTTTAAAATCTTCACGATTCACGTTTTGAAATAGCTTTGCTTTATTGACGGCATCCTTCGGGCTCAAACCTTCACATGATTTTAAAAAAGCGATTTGTCTTTCCGCTTTAGACGGGATGTAGTCATCAGCTGCTTTCTGCAGCTTCGCAATATCGTCCTTATCTTTTTTCTTGCTCATTTAAGTAAGTCTTCTTTAAATCACTATCAATATTAAGCTTAACAAGGCATAAATGAAACTGCACAGTTACATGACAGGGCAATGTTTTTCACGATAGTAATAAAAGAGCCTTAGAGTAAACTCTAAGGCTCTTTTATTACATAACAAATTTAGATTGAAAAGTTACATATTTATGCTGCAGAAATACAAAGTTAGAATTTAAGCAAAGTTAGCTGAAGCAAAATCCCAGTTAGCTAGAGAAGCTAAAAATACTTCAACATATTTAGCGCGCGCATTGCGGTAATCAATGTAATACGCATGTTCCCAAACATCAATCGTGAGCAAGGCTTTGTCACTAGTTGTTAGCGGTGTGCCAGCAGCGCCCATGTTGACGATGTCCACAGAGCCGTCAGCTTTTTTAACTAACCATGTCCAGCCAGAGCCAAAGTTGCCAACCGCTGAAGCTTGGAATGCTTTTTTGAACTCATCAAATGAACCCCATTTTGCATTGATGGCATCTGCTAACGCGCCCGCAGGTGCGCCGCCGCCGTTTGGCTTCATGCTGCTCCAAAAGAAGGTGTGGTTCCAAACTTGTGCAGAGTTGTTATAAATGCCGGCAGCAGATTTTTTGATGATGTCTTCTAAACTTGCATTTTCAAACTCAGTACCTTTGATCAGGTTGTTTAAGTTGGTCACGTAAGTTTGGTGATGTTTGCCGTAGTGATAGTCTAATGTTTCTTCAGAAATATGCGGTGCAAGTGCGTTTTTCGCATAAGGTAGCGCTGGTAATTGATGTTCCATGATATTCCTTTGTTCGTGAAAAAGTCTGAATGCTTATTTTGCCATAATAACAGGGTGATTTAGTAGGGTATTATTGTAAATTGTTTATTTTTTCTTAGCTCTCGGGTGTGCTGCATCATAAATTTTAGCTAAATGCTGAAAATCCAAATGCGTATAAACCTGAGTGGTGCTGATGTTGGCATGACCCAACATCTCTTGCACCGCGCGTAAATCTCCGCTTGATTGTAATACATGGGTTGCAAAGCTGTGGCGCAATAGATGCGGGTGCATGTCGCTATTGGTGCCTTGTTTGATTGCCCACGTTTTCATGCGGTATTGCACGGCACGCGGGGTGATTCTTCGCCCTTGCTGCGTAATAAATAGGGCTTTGGGATTTTTATCGTCAATTTCAATTTGTGCACGTTGTTGCATCCAGGTTTGGATGGCTGTTGATGCATGGCTACCTAGCGGCACAATGCGGGTTTTATTGCCTTTGCCGGTGACAGTCACCGTACCTTCAGTAAAATCCAGCCTATCAATGTCTAAGTTCACGAGTTCTGCCAAACGCAAACCAGAAGAATAAAATAGCTCGAATATGGCGTGGTCGCGTAGCGCTAATATGTCGTCACCCCGAATTTCGACAAATTTAACTGCTTGATCTACAGAAAGTGCTTGGGGGAGCGTTTTGGCTGATTTTGGTGCGCGTAAGCCAGTAACAGGGTTGTGCGTAAAGCCTTTGTGCTGAATTAAATAGTTGTAAAATCCACGCCAAGCGGAGAGGGCGCGGGCGATAGTTTTACTGCTTAATCCACGACCATGCAGTATTGCAATAAAGCGTCGAACCTGAGGGTTTTTGATTGCCTCTAGTGCAGCGTTCTCGGCCAGGGTTGCTAACAGTTCAATATCCCGTGCGTAGTTTTTGCAAGTGAGCGCGCTGAGTCCACGTTCAAAGGTGAGGTGCTGGAGATAATCGTTTAGATACAGCACGGATCACCTTTATCAATAGTTCAAGTTTTAATCAAAGCGTTAAAGGTGCAGTGCGAATAAGTGATTCAGCAACGCTGCGCTCACCAGCTCACCAATGCGCTCTAAATAAAGTGTACCCATGTCAGTTTTGAAGCGCTGCTGATCTTCTGCACCTAGAATCAACACGCCAAACGGACGTTGATTAAGCGCTTTTTTGCCGAGTGGAATAAACGCGAATGATTGTAAATCCTCGCCTAATAAATGATCTGCAATATCGGGCTTGGCACCACAGTGGGCAAGGTTTAAGGTCATGATCCAGTCACTAAATGCTTCAGATACCGGGGTAAAAACCGTGTCTTGCGCAATAGCGTTGTTGCTAGGTTTAATCCAAATACGAATGAGCGATTGCGTTACCGCAAAGTCTAAGCGTAAAGTTTCAGCAATCAGATGTTGCAAGGCGCCAAAACTTTGCTGATTGAGTAAATTGAGGCTAAAGTGATGCACTTTTTCACTGGTGGCATCATTTTCTTCTGCGTGTTTAATCATTTGCGCCATCATGGCTTCTAACACACGAATTTTGTCGCGTTGCGCTAACTGCTGGCGCTCTGCCAGTGAAATAACGCCGCTACCATGCGGGCTTGGTAATGAAAGTTCAGTCAGTAGATTTGCATTTTCTTCAAAAAAATTGGGGTGCGTGCGTAAAAAACTTTTGACTTGTTCGGTTGAAGTTTCGGTATTTGTCATGCTGTAGTTTTTCCTAATAATTGCTAAAGCTTATGCTAAATTTACTTCACCTGTAAATACGGTAACGGCCGGACCAGTCATCATGACAGCGGTGCTGCCACCTTGCCATGTAATGTGTAGCTCACCACCGCGCGCTGAAACGCGAACAGGAGATTGTAAGCGCCCTAGCTGAATGCCTGCGACTACGGCAGCACATGCGCCTGTGCCGCAGGCAAGTGTTTCACCGCTGCCACGTTCAAACACTCTGAGTTTAATGTGGTGCGCATCTACAATTTGCATAAATCCTGCGTTGACGTGTTCAGGAAAGCGTGGATGTAATTCGATTTTGCTACCAAGTGCCAATACAGGCGCGGTTTCAATATTCTCTACAATTTGTACCGCATGCGGGTTACCCATAGAAAGCGCTACGATTTCAATTGGTTGCCCGTCCACATCAAGGTTGTAGATTGGGGCGAGGACGTCAGCAGTAAATGGAATCTCGTTAAGTGCAAATCTAGGTGCGCCCATATTCACGGTAACTAAACCATTGTCTTCTAATTTTGGTGTGATGATGCCACTGGCTGTTTCAACACTGATTTCACGTTTTTGGGTTAACTGCTGATCAACCACAAAACGCACAAAGCAGCGCGCACCGTTGCCGCATTGGGCGACTTCGCTACCATCTGCGTTAAAAATACGATATTTAAAATCAGCAATGGTAGAAGTTTCAACCAGTAGCAACTGATCAAACCCGATGCCAAATTGACGGTGCGCCAGCGTTTTGATTTGTAGAGCAGACAAGTGAATAGCTTGGTTGATGCCGTCAATGACCATGAAGTCATTGCCTGCGCCTTGCATTTTGGTAAAGCGTATGGTGTGTGTCATGTGATTATTGTACGAGAATGGTGAATTGCTTGGTTAAGTTATTGGGTTTTAATGTGTTTTTCTCGCGCCAATTGCGGCTGTTTAAAGCGTCGATAGCTCCAAAGATATTGCTCTGGTTTTTTGCGGACTAATTGTTCAATGGCATTGTTAATGTCTTGTGCAGAAGTGCCTGTGTTCAAGGGTTCAACATGAATGGTGTAGCCGCGCCCCCAAGATAAACGTTCACCATAAGCGAGTAGCACCGTGGCTCCAGTCGCTTCAACGAGTTTCCCCACCAGGTTCATGGTATAGGCAGGCTGGCCAAAATAGGTTGCCCAGACACCATCGCCTAAATCGGGTACTTGGTCAGGTAAAATACCCACGGCTTCGCCGCGTTTTAGCGTTTTTAATAAGCTACGTACACCACTTAAATTAGCTGGCGCGAGCGATGTGTTACTTCTCTGGCGACCTTGCTCCATGATGTTACTTAACCAGCTTTTGCGTGCGGGGCTGTACAGCACTGTCATTGGATATTTTGCGGTGTAATATCTGGCGGTAATTTCATAACAGCCTAAATGCGGTGTAAGAAAGATGATGCCTTTTTTTGCGGCAAGTGCCTCTTTAACATGCTGCCAACCGTCACAGTTTTTAACCCACTTTAGTACGCTACGCTCCGATTTCAGCCAAATAGCTAAAGTTTCCAGTATGCCCTTGCCGGTTTCACCCACATTTAAGTGTACTAAGCGCGCATGTGCTTTTAAGTTGGGGCAAAATTTGATGTTATGCAGATTGTTACGGATTCTGCGCGAGAATTTTGCATCGCTCCAGTATGAAATCCAGCCGATGATAATCCCTAACCCGTGAATAATAGGCAAGGGTAGCATGGCGATGATTTTAAGAATGAATTTAGGCATGCATAATGAACGGTGAATTTAGTGTAACGCTATTTTAACAAGTTAAGTTTTGGGCGTGTAGTTTACTTCTTTTGGATTCGCTACTTCGGGTATAATTCATATTCTTTAATACTTGCTTCAGCCTTTAGTAAGTATTTTTTTAAACTTTAACTTCTTCCAAGGCAGGCCATGAACGAATATTTATTTACCTCAGAATCCGTTTCTGAAGGACATCCAGACAAACTCGCAGACCAAGTGTCAGACAGCATCTTAGATGCTATTTTAACTCAAGATCCTACCGCACGTGTCGCAGCTGAAACTTTAGCCAATACAGGCTTAATTGTATTAGCGGGTGAAATTACCACAACCGCCAATGTTGACTACATTAAAGTGGCGCGCGATGCCATTAAGCGTATTGGTTACGACAACACAGAATACGGCATTGATTATAAAGGTTGCGCTGTTTTAGTGGCGTATGACAAACAATCTCCCGACATTTCACAAGGCGTTGATGGCGCACATGATGACCCCCTAGACCAAGGCGCAGGTGACCAAGGTTTGATGTTTGGTTATGCGGTCGATGAAACGCCGCAATTGATGCCATTGCCAATTTGGCTGAGCCATCGTTTAATGGAACGCCAAGCGCAATTGCGTAAAGATGGTCGCCTGCCATGGTTGCGTCCAGATGCAAAATCACAAGTGACAGTACAATATGTAGATGGTAAACCTTACAAAATTGACACAGTGGTGCTTTCTACACAACACGCGCCAGAGATGAGCTTAGAAGCGATTCGTGAAGCAACGATTGAGGAAATTATCAAACCAATGTTGCCTAAAGAGCTCATTAAAGGCGAAATTAAATACTTGGTAAATCCCACAGGACGCTTTGTAATCGGTGGCCCGCAAGGTGATTGCGGCTTAACTGGGCGTAAAATTATTGTGGATACTTATGGTGGTGCGGCCCCACACGGTGGCGGCGCATTTTCAGGTAAAGATCCTTCAAAAGTTGACCGTAGTGCCGCTTATGCTGCGCGTTATGTGGCTAAAAATATCGTGGCGGCTGGTTTAGCATCGCGTTGTTTGGTACAGGTGAGCTATGCCATTGGTGTGGCGCGCCCGACATCAGTGATGGTGGAAACTTACGGTACGGGTAAAGTATCAAACGAAGTGTTAACACAATTGGTATTAGAGCATTTTGATTTGCGCCCTAAAGGCATTGTCAAAATGTTAGATTTACTGCGTCCAATTTATGCCAAAACTGCCGCTTATGGCCATTTTGGCCGTGATGAACCAGAGTTTACGTGGGAAGCGACCGATAAAGCGGCCACTTTAAAAGCGGCGGCAGGATTATAGTTTCTGATGCTGTAGATATTAAGTGAATGAAATCATCACTTTGCTTAGAACTTTCGATGTCATTTTTTTGACAAAGATGATGATTTCATTATAATTGCGCTCTAAGTATCATTAACCGAGGGACGTTGCGAGGTTACGTTAACAAACGATAACCCCAGGCTCGGTTTGCAAGACACAATAATCAATAATTGGTCTTGTAAACGGCGTTCACCTAACCGTGCCAGACACGGGATGTAGGTGGACAATGTATCCAAAATTCATCCCTTCTGGTCACACTAATTTCATTTTTTTAAGGAATAACTGTGACTGATTTTACAGACTACGTTGTAGCAGACATCAATTTGGCCACCTTCGGTCGCAAAGAAATTGCCATTGCCGAAACAGAAATGCCCGGCTTAATGGCCATTCGTGAAGAATTTGCAAAAGCACAACCACTCAAAGGCGCACGCATTACTGGCAGCCTGCACATGACGATTCAAACTGCGGTATTGATTGAAACGCTTAAAGATTTAGGTGCGGATGTACGCTGGGCATCATGCAACATCTACTCAACGCAAGACCATGCGGCGGCGGCAATTGCGGCTGGCGGCACACCGGTTTTTGCTATTAAAGGCGAAACACTGACTGAATACTGGGATTACACGCACCGTATTTTTGAATGGGCGAATGACCAAACTGGCCAACCCGTATTCTCCAATATGATTTTGGATGATGGTGGCGATGCTACCTTGCTGCTGCACCTCGGTACACGCGCAGAAAAAGATTTATCAGTGATTGCAAACCCGACATCAGAAGAAGAAATCTGTTTATTCGATGCCATTAAAGCTAAATTAAAAACTGACCCTACTTGGTACTCAGTGCGTTTAGCGCAAATTATCGGCGTGACTGAAGAAACTACCACTGGCGTGCATCGTTTGTATCAAATGCATAAAGAAGGCAAATTGGCTTTCCCGGCGATTAACGTGAATGATTCTGTAACCAAGTCTAAATTTGATAATTTATACGGTTGCCGTGAATCATTAGTGGATGCGATTAAGCGCGCAACTGACGTGATGATTGCAGGTAAAGTAGCTATAGTAGCGGGTTATGGCGATGTAGGTAAAGGCTCTGCACAAGCTTTACGTGCGCTTTCTGCCCAAGTTTGGGTGACTGAAATTGACCCTATCTGTGCATTGCAAGCCGCGATGGAAGGCTACCGTGTAGTCACGATGGATTATGCGGCGGAATATGGCGATATTTTTGTGACTTGTACCGGTAATTATCACGTGATTACGCATGACCACATGGCTAAAATGAAAGACCAAGCCATTGTGTGTAATATTGGCCATTTTGATAATGAGATTGATGTCGCCTCACTCGAAAAATATGAGTGGGATGAAATCAAACCACAAGTAGATCACGTGATTTTCCCGGATGGCAAAAAGATTATCTTGTTAGCTAAAGGCCGTTTAGTGAATTTAGGCTGTGGTACAGGTCACCCAAGCTATGTGATGAGTTCATCGTTTGCTAATCAAACCATTGCGCAAATCGAGCTATTTACGCAAACTGCTAACTATCCAGTAGGTGTTTATACCTTACCTAAACATTTGGATGAAAAAGTGGCTGTGTTGCAATTGAAAAAACTCAATGCGCAATTGTCAACGCTAACCGATGAGCAAGCGGCTTATATTGGCGTATCGAAGCAGGGCCCTTTTAAGCCAGATACTTATCGCTATTAATTTAAATAAGTAAAAGAGGCCACATGAAGTTATTACTGGTTTGGTTGTTAAACGCGTTGGCGCTGTTGGCGGTAGCGTATTTTGTGCCAAATATTCATGTGGCCGGTTTTACTGCAGCTTTGGTAGCTGCATTAGTCATCGGTTTAGTCAATATGTTGATTAGGCCGATTTTTGTCATATTAACCTTGCCGATAACGATATTAACGTTGGGACTTTTTATTTTGGTGATTAACGGTGTGCTATTTTATGCGGTAGGTCACTGGTTACAAGGTTTTGAGGTTAGAACGCTGATGGCAGGGATTATTGGTGCGATAGTTTATAGTGTGTTTTCTTGGTTGTTAACTGCGATTTTTATTGAAGATAAATAGACCATGATAGAAAAAGAAATACAAATGAAAACGCCCCCTAACAAATTTGAACTTAGCTTTGAGTTTTTCCCGCCGAAAACAACAGAAGGCATGGATAAACTGCGTGAAACACGGTCGCAATTAGCCAAGTTTAACCCTGAGTTTTTTTCTGTGACGTTTGGTGCCGGTGGTTCTACGCGTGATAGAACCATGGATACCGTGCTGGAAATCCAACATGAAGGCTTTCAGGCCGCGCCGCATATTTCTTGTATTTCATCCAGTAAAGCTGAGATACGTGATCTGTTACTTGCTTACCAAGCACAAGGTATTAAGCGTTTGGTGGCTTTACGAGGCGATATCCCCTCAGGTGAGGTGAGTGCGGGTGATTTTCGCTATGCTTCTGAGTTGGTACAGTTTATCCGTGCCGAGACAGGCAATCATTTCCATATTGAAGTGGCAGCCTATCCAGAGTTTCACCCCGAAGCCAGGACGCCAGCGGCAGATTTGCAGAATTTAAAACGCAAAGTGGATGCAGGGGCTAATTCAGCGATCACGCAGTATTTTTACAACGCCGATGCGTATTTTAGATTTGTGGAGCAGTGCGATGCGTTAGGGATTACGATTCCGATCGTGCCAGGCATTATGCCGATTTATAACATTACGCAATTGGCGCGTTTTTCTAGTATTTGTGGTGCTGAAATTCCACGCTGGTTAAAAATGCGTCTGGAAGAATATGGTGATGACATGACGTCATTACGTGCTTTTGGTGTAGATGTGGTGAGTGAACTGTGTGACACATTGTTAGCTTGGGGCGCACCAAGCTTACACTTTTATACCTTGAATCAGGCTGGCACCATTAGCAACATTATTCACAACCTCAGTGAATGATATTGGTTGGTAAGCAACAAACCTATCCTGCTCTTAATGTAGGGTAGGTTTTTGTTTATTAAGCAACACATCTTCAATAAATAAATATTCCTTGGTTTTATCCGGGCCAGATTTGCTCGCGCCCCAAGTGGTCATAAGTACGATCCAGCGCATTTCTTCAATGCTGATTTCTGCCTGCGGTAAGTTCATGGCAAGCTCTAATACCAGCTCGCGTTGTGCGGTATTGAGTATGTTAGCTTGCACTAAAAATAGAATAAAACCGATGCTCTCACCAGAGATTTTTTTAAGCTCGTCTTCTGTAAAAATGCGGGTGTTGGCGTGGATGGC
Source organism: Methylotenera sp. RIFCSPLOWO2_02_FULL_45_14 (assembly GCA_001803395.1). Lineage (GTDB taxonomy): Bacteria > Pseudomonadota > Gammaproteobacteria > Burkholderiales > Methylophilaceae > Methylotenera. The sequence continues at coordinate 17,043 of MHBU01000018.1, forward strand.
TGCCTCAAACAACTCGGGTTTGTCGGTCATCAACTCTAGTTGATTAAACCAATCAAACGCGCCGTTGATATCTTCTTCATCAAAACCTGCGGCAGACAACTCTCTGGATAAGGTGTTTTCGTCAGGTCTAAACTGCGTATCAATGTAGTTTTCAAACATATAAACCAATACTTCAAACATAGTTTTTGTCCTTTAAATTATTTTTTAACTTAAGTGAGATGGTTTATGCAAACTTCTAAAATTACAAATTACACAAGTTTTTGGTATTGACCTCCGGCTAGACTGGTTAGTTTTCCTTCAAGTTCCAGTAGCATAAGCATGGATGAAACTTCGCCTACCGTCAAGCCGCTTATTGATACTATTTGCTCTAAAGCGATGGGTTCAAAGCCCATTATTTTGAGAATTGTATTGTCAGTTGTTGTTTGATGGTCGAGGTTAGTAGCGCTGTTCTCAGCATCAATTTCTTTAATTGAATGATCTAATTTCGCACTTAGTTTAAGTTCTTCAACTATGTCCTGTAAGCAATCTACTAATTTAGCGCCTTGCTTAATCAGTTGATGGCATCCTTTAGACATGGGTGAATGAATTGAACCCGGGATCGCAAAAATTTCACGACCTTGTTCAGCAGCCATGCGCGCAGTAATTTGTGAGCCACTTTGTAAATTGGCTTCTACCACTAAACAGCCTAAACTAAGCCCGCTGATAATACGATTACGTTTAGGGAAATTTTGCGGTTTTGATGGCGTACCTAATGTGAATTCAGAAACCACAAGCCCGTGCTCTACAATTTGGTGCGCCAAATCACGATGCTTGGCTGGGTAAACAATATCCAAGCCAGTCCCAACAACTGCAATCGTTTTACCATTAGCTTTGAGCGCACCACGGTGTGCTGCGCCATCAATGCCTAGTGCTAGACCACTCACTACGCACAAGCCGTAGCCGCACAAATCATGTGCGAAAGCCTCGGCATTTTTTTCACCTTGTACAGAAGCATTGCGACTACCAACAATGGCGATACTAGGCTGATTGAGTAACGCGAGATTACCTTTTGCATACAGAAAAGGAGGTGGGTCGGCAATTTCAAGTAAAGATTTTGGATACTCGGCATCCGCAAGCGTCACGAGGTGATTGTTGGCAAGAGACAGCCAGTGTAAAGAATCAGCCAAGGCGTCATGATTAACGCCTTGGTTAATTTCGCGGGCAATTTGATCTGAAACCACTTCTTTTAATTGCTTAAGACTTGCAGCATAAATATGGCCAGGGCTGCCAAAAATGTTAAGTAACTGACAAAACGTTTGTGGCCCTATGCCACGAATATTGCCTAAACTAATCCACAGCGACTTTTCTACAAGCGTCGGGTCGTTGTGGTCTTCGCTACCGCTAGCCATTAAGCAATTAAGGTGTTTTTACGGTATCTAAGGTGTTAATCGGCGCGGATGCCTGCATTATCAAGCCATAAGATACACGATCAAATACACGGAACACCATGAGTAAACCTACGCGTTCATCTGGCAGTTTAATCATGCCAGGTTCAAGTACCAGTTCACCGGTAGCTTCAGGCGCTTTTTCGAAATTCACCACTGGCTTACCGTCGGTATCGCGTGACACCTCAAAATTTAATTCTTTTAATTTGGGTTTTGCATTGGCTTTTGCTTGTTTTTGTTCTTCTGATTCTTTTTGTGGCTCAGGGTCTTTAATCACGCGACCATAACGGCTAATTGCCAACACATGACCCACTTCAATACCATCTGCGCTACCGCGACTGATAGAGACGATACTTTGTGGCCCAGCTTCAGCCACGCCGCCATAAATTTTAATAATACGGCCCGTAATTTCTGAGTCAGGGGCATGGGGCACAAAGTTGGTAGTGACTTCATCGCCGCTAGGGACTAATCTATCTTTAGTGAAAATTTCTTCTTTAGCTTTTGTGATATTAGCGCTTGCGGGTTCACCATATTTTGTGATTCTAGCGTCGCCTAAGTAAGTGGCTTCAATGCCTAAAACTTCTTTGCTGTCAGGGTCAATTAAATCATTGCCTGGCCGATAAACAAACCAATTGAGTCCGTCGCCTTCTTCAATTTTATTGATATAAACACGTGTGCCAGGGCTTAAAACAACGCGATTATCTTGCCCTGCAATGATTCTTGGTGATTCGGCTAATTGGTTTTTTTCAATAATCAGTGGCTGACTCAAAAATGGTGCAATGACATTGAGCGGAATGGTTGAGATAGCCGTTTTTTCTAAGGGTTCTATCACCGTACCTGGTTGTAATGTAATGGTTTCGCGCAGCAGTTTTAATTCTGGCTTGCCACTACTCATGTCGAGAAAAACGACATCACCGGGATAAATTAAGTGTGGATTTTTAATTTGGGCGCGATTTAGCTGCCAAACTTTTGGCCATAACCATGGGTCTTTTAGAAATTTGCCAGAAATACCCCATAAAGTATCGCCTTTGACGACAACATGACGATCAGGATGGTTAGGTTTAAGTGCAACTTCTTGCGCATTGAGATGGAAGCTTAAGCAACAAAACATCAGCAGCGTTATAATATTGCGGAACATAGATTGATGACCTCAGTCAAAAATGCATTGAGAGGATATGCGGTTAAAGCAAATAAAACACGCGCGCATACCGTGAATTTACGTTAAATTTAGCACGTAATTCATTCAACAATCAAGCTTTTATGGAAAAAGCTGTGGATTTATAAGAAATTTGAATTTTTATGTATCAATATAGTGAGTTTTTATGGCAATTTTAGACATTCTTAACTACCCAGACCCACGTTTATACACCGTTGCAAAGCCGGTAAAAGAGGTGGATGCCGCGTTGCGCCATTTGATTAATGATATGGCGGAGACGATGTATGCCGCACCAGGCATAGGGTTGGCGGCAACGCAAGTGAATCGGCATATACAGTTGCTGATTATTGACACCAGTGAAAGCAAGGATCAGCTGCAAGTTTTTATCAATCCTAAAATCACTTCAAAAGACGGTGAGCAGGTGTATGAAGAAGGCTGCTTGTCTGTGCCTGGTGTGTATGAAAATGTAACACGGGCAGAAAAAGTTACGGTTGAAGCTTTAGATGAAAACGGCAAACTATTTACGTTAGAAGCACATGGCCTGTTGAGCGTTTGTATTCAGCATGAAATTGACCATTTATTAGGCAAGTTGTTTGTTGAGTATTTGTCCCCCCTTAAGCGCAGCCGTATTAAAAATAAAATGCTCAAACATCACCGCCCCATGTAATTTACAACCATGTAGTTTGTATAAAGGTCACAACATTGAACATAATTTTTGCTGGAACCCCTGAATTTGCTGTCCCTGCTTTAGCCGCGCTCATTGATGCGGGTCATCAAATCGTGATGGTGCTTACCCAGCCTGATCGCCCAGCGGGGCGTGGTATGAAGCTCAAGGCGAGCCCGGTTAAAGTGCTGGCAACGCAACATGGTTTGCATGTATTGCAGCCAGCAACCTTAAAAGATGCAGTGGTTCAAGCACAAATTGCACAAGTGAATGCCGATGTGATGATTGTTGCAGCTTATGGCTTGATTATCCCGACAGTCATTTTAAATATGCCGCGCTTTGGTTGTT
>MHBU01000018.1:20647-74737 GCA_001803395.1 Methylotenera sp. RIFCSPLOWO2_02_FULL_45_14
CGCGATGGTTTGTAAAGGCGTGGTGCCGATTACAGATGCAGATACCACGCAAACTTTGCATGATGCACTCAGCAAAATGGGTGCAGAACTAATGGTAGCGGCGATGGCAACTTTAGAAACAAACGCTACGCTACCAGCCACGCCGCAAGATGAAGCTTTGGTGACCTATGCGCATAAGCTTGAAAAAGCCGAAGCTGCCATTGATTGGCAAAAAAGTGCGGCTGAAATATCACGTCAAATACGCGCTTTTAACCCGTTCCCAGTCGCGCAAAGTTATTTGCGTGGCGAGGTGTGCCGTATTTGGATGGCAACCGTTGATGCAGCGCATCGTCATTCAAATGCTGTAAAAGCCGGTGAAATTATTAGCGTGCATGACGGTGTGCTGGTGGCGTGCGGCGAGGGCGTGCTACATATTACCGAATTGCAAGCGCCAGGAGGCAAGCGTTTAAATGCACAAGCTTTTGTGCAGGGGCATCACTTAAAAGTGGGTGAAGTGTTCACTGAAGTTGTTGCATAGGATTGATTTTTTGTAGGTTATCGCCATCTTAAGTTCGTCGATTGATTGCGAAGGATGAAACATGTTAGGTAACTGGTTAAAAACAACCATTTTAATGGCAGCGATTGTTGCTTTATTCGGCACGGTAGGCGCGGCGCTGGGTGGCGCAGGCGGTATGATGATTGCGCTAATGCTTGCTGCCGCAATGAATGTCTATGCTTACTGGTTTTCAGACAAAGCTGTATTGAAAATGTATGGCGCACAGGAAGTTACCGCTGACAATAGTCAATTCCGTAGTTATTACCAAACGGTTAAACGGCTGGCTGAAAACGCGCAACTCCCTATGCCTAAAGTGTATGTGATTAACGAAAGCCAACCGAATGCATTCGCTACAGGTCGCAACCCAGAAAACGCCGCGGTTGCTGCCACGGTAGGTATTATGCAGATTTTAAGCGAGCGCGAATTGCGCGGTGTCATGGCGCATGAGTTAGCCCATGTAAAAAACCGTGATACTTTAATTTCAACTATTTCAGCGACTGTGGCGGGGGCGATTGCATCGATTGCCCAATTTGGCATGTTGTTCGGCAGCGGTCGTAGTGGTAATGGTGAGCGTAACGTGAACCCGATTATTGGCATATTGCTCATGTTGTTAGCGCCATTAGCTGCATCACTTATTCAAATGGCAATTTCACGTGCACGTGAGTTTGAGGCAGATAAAGCAGGCGCTGAAATTAGCCGTGACCCGAAAGCGTTGGCGAGCGCACTGGAGAAAATTCATCACTATGCGCATCAGATTACCAATCAAACCGCAGAAGCGCACCCGGAAACAGGACAAATGATGATTATCAATCCGTTATCAGGAATTTCGTTTGATAGTTTGTTTAACACGCATCCAAAGACTGAGGAGCGGGTGGCGCGGTTGAGGACGATGGCAATTTAAAGCTGGGTGAAAAATTAATTAATTGTTACCAGGTAAATAAGTGGTTGTGCTCAGGCGATCCTTGCTGAATCCCCCAACTTTTTGCACCATCACAGGCGCGGTAGCAGAAGATTATAAAGACGCGAAGTTTCACTGCCGTAATAAGCACCCGACGAGGCGTTTATCAAGTAAAATCAACGCTTAATCAATATGTTTTAACATTAAGAAAGTTTTATTTGTATATTTCTCAACTTATCGCCGCTGATGCTGTGCATCAAGTGTTTTCAGGTCGTAACCTTACTTTGGCGTTGCCTGCGGCGTTGTCGTTATTTCCTGCTGCTACGCCACAACAAAAAGGCGCTGCCGCAGATTTAAGCTATGGCACTCTGCGCTTTTATGGTGAAATTGATACCTATTTAAAACAGTTGCTAGAAAAACCGCTGACGGATGAGCGTATCCATGCGTTGCTGCTGGTGGCGATTTACCAGTTGCTGCATGATAAAGCGGATGCATTCACGGTGGTCAATCAAGCCGTGCATGCGGTCAGCCAGCTTAAAAGACCTGCGGCTAAAAGTTGGGCGAAGGGGTTGGTGAATGCAATTTTGCGTAATTTTCTACGGCAAAAAGAAGCGCTTAATGCTCAATCTAAAACCAATGAAGTGGCGACCTATTCTTATCCGCAATGGTGGATAAACAAACTCAAAACCCAATATCCTGATCATTGGCAAAACATATTGGCAATTGGTAACCAGCATCCGCCGATGACGTTGCGCGTGAATACGCAAAAAATTAGTGTACAAGACTATTTGCAATTATTAGTGCGTCAAGAAATTGAGGCTAGCCACATTGGTGCGCAAGCCGTGGAGCTTAAAAAACCTATTACCGTTGAGAAAATCCCAGGTTTTGCTGATGGTGTGGTTTCTGTGCAAGATTATGGCGCGCAGTTGGCCGCGCAATTGTTAGACGTGCAAGCTAATATGCGTGTGTTAGACGCCTGTTGTGCGCCCGGTGGCAAAACGGGGCATATTCTGGAGTTGGCCGATGTGCAAATGACAGCTTTGGATAGCGATGAAACGCGTTTGCAACGTGTGCAAAGTAATCTCGACAGGTTGAATTTAAAGGCAACGCTGTTGGTGGGAGATGCCGCATCCACTGATTGGTATGATGGCAAGCCATTTGATAGAATTTTGGCTGATGTGCCGTGTACCGCATCTGGCATTGTGCGGCGCCATGTGGATATTAAATGGTTGCGCCGAGAGTCAGATGTGGCTTCTTTTGTCGCGCAACAAGCTAAAATTTTACCGAGTTTATGGCAGATGTTGACAAAGGGTGGACAATTACTCTATGTGACATGTTCTGTTTTTTATGAAGAAAATCAAGGGCAGATAGATCATTTTTTACAACATAATACAGATGCTACCCAGTTGCCTTTGGACACATCACTCAATAACCCTCAGGCAAATATCACGCATATCAATGGTCAGCTTATTCCCTCGAACGCACATGACGGCTTTTTTTATGCCCTATTGCAAAAGAATTAAACAGCTATTTAGCATTGTAGGTTTGGTGCTATTTGCGCATTTGTCATTTGCGGCTGGCAATAGCCTGCATATTAGAAGTGCCAATTTAATTGTGTATGAAGATGATTATTTGCTGAATGCGGATGCTGAAATCAATTTTAGTTCAGAGATGGAGAAAGCGATTCTCAAAGGGTTTACCTTTAATTTTTTGATTGAATTTCAATTGTTGTCGCCGCGTCAGTACTGGTTCGATGATGAAATTGTCACCACAGTGCAGGAGGTGAGCTTGAGCTATCATGCGCTGACGCGACAATACATCATTGTACGCAATGAGCAACAAAGAAATTATGCGAGCTTGGATGAGGCCATCGAGGATTTGTCGATTATCCAGGATTTGAAAGTATTTCAAAAGGCGCATGTTGATAAAGGTGAGCGCTATCAGGCGCTGTTGCTGATGCGCTTGGACCATAAAAAACTACCCAAAGCTTTGCAGGTAGAGGCGATGGGCGCTAATGATTGGAAAATGACCTCGCAGCGTTTTACATGGTCACCCAACTTATTTAAATGAAATACATCGTACTCACCAGTGCTGTGCTAGGCGCGTTATTGCTGTATTTGCTATCAAATGCGAGTGCAAATACTGCGGCATCGGGTGAGCATTACACGCTGTTAGTTGCATTAAACATCACATTGGCGGTGTTGCTGATTACGCTGATTGCGGTTCAGCTTTTTAATTTATATCGCAATATCCGTGAACGCGTCATGGGTAGTCGCTTTACGCTACGTCTGTTAGGCTCATTCGCGCTGATGGCGTTTATTCCTGGTTTAATTGTTTATGTGGTATCGGTGAATTTTTTAACGCGCTCGATTGAATCATGGTTCAATGTCAAAGTGGAATCAGCGCTTGAAGGCGGGTTAAACCTAGGGCGAACCGCTTTAGATATTATGTTGGCAGATGTGAAAGAAAAAGGCGAGAGTATGGCCACTAGTCTCGCTTTTCAGCCAGCAAATACGCACTTTTCCATGTTGAATGATTTACGTGAAAAAAGTGGTATCCAAGACGTGACCCTGCTGACGCCGCAAGGTAGAATTTTAGCGGTTTCTAGCAGTGACTCTACTAGTTTTTTACCTGAGCTGCCCAGTGTGACGCAGTTAAGGCAGGCACGCCTGCGCATTTATGGCAACATAGAGCCGATTGCAGGTAAAGGCCTATATTTGCGCGTGTTAGCACCCGTAAGTGTGCAAGACATGGCAGGTGAAACGCGAATTTTACAGTTATTGCAACCTGTGCCCAAGTCTTTGGCGACCACGGCGGAGGCGGTGCAAGATGTGTATCAAGACTATCAGCAGTTATCTTACAGCCGCACAGCGTTGAGAGAAGTGTTTGCACTCACGCTTACCTTGGTGATGATGTTAGCCATGCTCACAGCGGTAGCGATCGCCTTTGTGCTAAGTCGCAAGTTATCTGCACCACTAACGGTGTTGGCAGAAGGTACCAAAGCGATTGCCAGTGGCGATTACAGCACCATGTTACCTGCGCATGGTAAAGATGAACTAGGTGTGTTGGTGCAATCTTTTAACAGCATGACGCAGCAGTTAGGAGACGCCACCAAAGCGGCGGATAGAAACCGTGCGCGGGTTGAGGCGGCACGTGGCTATTTGGAAACCATACTGGCGCATTTGTCTTCCGGTGTGCTGGCGCTAAATGAGCGAGGGGAACTGCGTACCTTTAATGAAGCCACTGTTAATATATTAGGTGTTTCGTTAGAGGGTTACGTGGGTTTTACGCCAGATAAAATTATCGCCAAACAAGCGCAGCTCGCTAATTTTTTTGAAGCGATTGCGATGAATAATCAGCATGACGTCACTGTAAAAAATGGGCAAAAAGACGATGCGCAAACACAAATTGAACTAGCAACCGCGCAGGGTAAACAAATTATTACGCTACGTGGCACCCGCTTGCCAGATGGTGGTTATGTGGCAGTATTTGACGATGCTACAGCCATGGTACAGGCGCAGCGTGACGCCGCGTGGGGAGAAGTGGCTAGGCGCTTGGCACATGAAATTAAAAACCCACTTACGCCTATACAATTATCGGCAGAGCGCATGGCGCATAAATTGCTCAGTAAATTAGACGTGGCCGATGCGGAAATTTTAAAACGTTCAACTGAAACCATTGTGAACCAAGTAGATGCCTTGAAGAAAATGGTGAATGAATTTAGTGAATACGCACGATCGCCAGCGCCACATTTAGATAAATTGGATTTAAATGCATTGATTCGTGATGTGGTGTCACTTTATGATTTACCCAAAATTAAAATAGAATTGTCACTCGCAACGCAAGCTTGTACGATTAGGGGCGACAGCACTATGTTGCGCCAAGTGCTGCATAACTTGCTACAAAATGCACAAGATGCGCTTGCAACAGAGGTATCCCCCGTGATTGTGGTAAAAACAGCTATAGTGGATGACCTGTTAGTGCTGACAGTGCAAGATAATGGCAGCGGTTTTTCTGCAGACATGATGCCGCATGCTTTTGAACCCTACATGACTACTAAATCTCACGGTACCGGGCTAGGCTTAGCCATCGTGAAGAAAATTATTGAAGAACATAAAGGCAGTATTAAAATTGAAAATGCATCGCATTTTGATGCAAATGAAACAGGCGCAATTGTGACAATTAGCTTTCCGCTTTTGAGTTAAGTAAAATTTTTTAATACCAAATTTATATATTTAGAAAAACAACATGGCATCAAAACATATATTAGTCGTTGACGATGAAATAGGCATACGCGAGTTATTGCGCGATATTTTGCAGGATGAAGGCTATCGCGTTGATCTGGCTGAAAATGCAGCTGCAGCACGTGCATTACGTCTGCACGAGCGGCCAGATGTGGTGTTGCTGGATATTTGGATGCCCGATTGTGATGGCATTAGCTTACTCAAAGAGTGGGCAAATGCCGGCTTGCTCACCATGCCTGTAGTGATGATGTCCGGCCATGGCACCATTGATACCGCGGTTGAGGCAACGCGTATCGGTGCTTTTGATTTTTTAGAAAAACCGATTGCGCTACAAAAATTATTAAAAACGGTAGCCACTGCATTAAAGCATAGCGAACAGTTGCCAAAATCTGAAATGAGTTTGGTTAACTTGGGCAAAAGCCCAATCATATTAGCTTTAAAAGAGCGTTTAGATAAAATAGCCGCCAGCGTAAACCATAGCCCCAGCCCTGTATTGTTCATCGGGCACAAAGGTGGCGGTGTCGAGTTATGTGCACGCTTTTTACAAAATGCCGATACGCCATGGCTGCAACTCACCGAGTTGAGTGAATTAGTTAACGCACCTTTAGGTATTTTAGAGCAGGGTCGAGAGGGTGTGGTCTATATTGCCGAAATAGCTGAACTCAATAAAACCGAGCAAAAGGGCTTGCTGCTGCTGATTACAAAAGCAGATAAATACAATGTGCGCGTGGTGTGCAGCACCAGCCAAAACCTACCAAAATTGCAGGCTGAAGGATTGTTTGACCACAATTTATTGCAAATTCTATCTGCGGTTTCATTACGCGTGCCAGCGCTTGAAGAGCATAAAGAAGATATTCCGGATTTGGCGATTGCCATTGCCAATTTGCAATTTGAGCTTGCAGATATACCTTATCGTGAGTTTGATATTGCGGCGTTAAATGCGTTGCGTAATGCAAGCTGGCCTGGAGATTTAGCGCAGTTGGATGCGGTGGTTCGCAACTTAATTCAAACCAGCTTGGGTGAAAAAATCACATTAGAAGACGTCAAGAGAGTTCTGCACCAATTTGACGACGCAGTACACATGAACGCTAAGGTGCAAACCGCTGAAATTTCCAATACGACGGATACGCATCCTGAGATATTAACTAACTTTAATCAATCTTTGCGAGAAGCGCGTGACGATTTTGAGCGGCGTTATTTTGCCTATCACATCAAAAATGTAACAGGTAACATGAGTAAGTTAGCTGAAATAGCAGGTTTAGAACGCACCCATTTGTATCGAAAATTAAAGCAGTTGGGTATTAAAATTAAGGGCTAGCCTCAACCTGAAATGGTGATTAACCGCCGATGCACGCAAGCGGCATGCAAAGGGCGGGCGTTAGAAAATATGTCAAAAGAAAACTTACAGCATTTACGGCAGCTGGTGGCGCAACAGGCGGCACGTATGATGGCAGAGGATGGCATTTCTGACTTTGCCTACGCTAAAAAGAAAGCTGGGCGGCAACTTGGTGCCATTGATAACAGCATACTGCCCTCAAACGCCGAAGTTGAAGAAGAACTCAAACTGTACAACGCACTTTTTCTAAGTGACGAGCAGCCAGAAAACTTACGTGAATTGCGTAAAAATGCACTCTTTACCATGCAAATGTTAGAGAAATTCAACCCGCATTTAACCGGTGCAGTGTTAGATGGTACTGCTGGCATGTTTTCTGAAACACATATTCATTTGTTTGCAGACAGCATCAAAGAAGTGGAAATGTTTTTACTTAACCAACAAATTCCGTTTGATGTAAATGAAAAATCTTATCGCATTTTGAACGATGGTAAGCGTGACAAAAAAGGCGATAGTCGCAAAACAGTACCTGTTTTTACCCTGGAAACTGATACAGGTTTAATTAAACTGAGTGTGTTTGAAGTGGATGACATTAGGGTGGCAACCAAACGCGCTGCGGATGGCCGCAGTGCTGAGCGATTGAATACTGATGGCGTAAAGTCTCTAATTGATTAGGCTAAGTTAGCGTAGCTAATAAACCGATGGTAGCGATTTATTCCATACCACAATTTGGTTTCTGCCTGCATATTTGGCAGTGTATAACGTCTGGTCGGCAACGCGCATTAAATTAACGTGATGTTCAAAACACTCGCCATCGCCCATATTAAAACGACCCCAATCGATAGCGTGATTTTAATAATGTTTCCATCTTTGTTTCTTTAAGCAGATTTCAACCAGCGCGCTACATCCATGGCAAAATAAGTCAAGATGCCGTCTGCACCTGCACGTTTGAATGCCAGCAGGCTTTCTAATACGCAAGCTTTTTCATCCAGCCAGCCATTTTGTGCCGCGGCTTTTAGCATGGCGTATTCGCCGCTTACCTGATACGCATAAGTAGGTACACCAAACTCATCTTTGACGCGGCGCACTATATCTAAATAAGGCATGCCGGGTTTCACCATTACCATATCGGCACCTTCGGAAATGTCCAGGGCGACTTCCTGCATGGCTTCATCACTATTGGCAGGGTCCATTTGGTAGGTATATTTGTTGCCTTTACCCAAATTGCCTGCTGAACCTACGGCGTCACGAAATGGCCCGTAAAACGCGGAGGCGTACTTGGCTGAATAGGCTAATATTTTTGTGTGAATGTTGCGGGTGCTTTCTAACGCTTCACGAATCTGGCCGACGCGCCCATCCATCATATCGCTTGGCGCCACAATATCCGCGCCTGCATTAGCATGAGAGATGGCCTGTTTCACCAGTACCTCTATGGTTTCATCATTCAGCACATAGCCAGAATCATCTATCAAACCATCTTGGCCATGGGTGGTGTATGGGTCCAAGGCGACGTCGGTAATCACGCCAAGCTCAGGATAGGCTGCTTTGAGCGCAGCAACAGTGCGCTGTACCAGGCCTTTCGGGTTAAATGCTTCTGCGGCATCCAGGCTCTTATATTGGCTATCGATTACTGGGAATAAAGCAATGGCTGGGATACCAAGTTGTACACATTCTGCTGCCGTTTTGAGTAACACATCAATGCTTTGACGTTTGACTCCTGGCATGGAGGCAACTTCTTCTACGCGATTTTCGCCATCTAAAACAAATACGGGATAAATCAAATCGTTGGTGGTGAGTACATTTTCACGCATCAAACGGCGTGAAAATTCATCTTTACGCATGCGACGTGGGCGAGAATAAGGGTAGCTCATGATTGATTCCTGATTTTTAGTAGCGTTAGAGTGCTTAAGCAAATACTTTTGCCAGTTCTATTCCGGGCTCAGGCTGGCGCATAAAGGCTTCACCCACCAAGAAGGTATGCACGTTGTTTTTACGCATTAAGGCAACGTCGTCATTGGTGAAAATACCGGATTCCGTTACCACGATTTTATTCTCAGGAATGCGTGCAAGCAGCCCCAGCGTGGTGTCTAAAGTAACTTCAAAAGTACGCAAGTTGCGGTTATTGATGCCTAATAGCGGCGTATCAAGTTGCAGTGCGAGGTCTAGTTCTTCGCCATTGTGTACTTCAACCAGTACCGCCATCCTCAAGCTGTGGGCGATGGTTTCTAATTCGCGCATTCTGGCTAAATCAATGGCGGCTGCGATGAGCAAAATACAGTCTGCCCCCATCGCACGTGCTTCATATACTTGGTAAGCATCAATCATAAAGTCTTTGCGTAATACTGGCAGCTTACATGCGGCACGCGCTTGCTTGAGATATTCTGCCGAACCTTGAAAATACTCAACGTCAGTCAGCACTGACAAACAGGCTGCGCCGCCTTGCTCGTAGCTTTTGGCAATATCAGCGGGCTTAAAATCTGCACGGATAATGCCTTTAGACGGGCTGGCTTTTTTGATTTCCGCAATCACGGCAGATTGCCCATTGGCGATTTTGGCGCGAATACTGGCGATAAAATCACGCACTGGACTGGCTTTGGCGGCTTCAGCTTGTACGACAGCCAGTGACTTTTGTGCTTTTGCGGTAGCCACTTCGATTTCTTTAGTGGCAATGATTTTATTCAGGATATCTGACATATTGGTTTCGCTATTACATTTCTAAATTATTGATATTTTTGTCCATTCAGCATGATCCATCCAGCGTCGTGGTCACCCTGTGGGGCATGATGTGTCCAATGGATAATGCCGCCTTTTGGATTGTATATATACTCACCATTGAAAGAAACTTCATCGCCAACTTGTAATGGTACTCTGGGTGCCAAGTCTATATTGTGCGCAAATAGCAGGGTTTGCTGCGTGTTGATTTTTACCAAAAATTTTTGATGTCGTGAGCCTTTGTGATCATCGGCCAAAAGTTTAACCACAACGCCTTTACCACTGACTTGTATCTCACTATGCTTTGCGGCAAAAGCTTGTTCAATCGCGGAGTTACTAACTTCAATAGCAGTAGCTGCACTGGCAACTTCATGCGGTTGCACTTCATCTGCAACAGGTTGCTCGCAAGCGCCTAATGCAAGTGCTAAAAATAGAGCAAATAAAAGTCGGGTGATCACACTCATGTATTTGTCATTGCGATTAACTGCTGCAATTTTTGCATGGCTTTGCCGCTATCAAGCATTTCAGCTGCGGTTGCGATGCCTGCCTGAAGGCTAGGCACTATTCCAGACACATAAATGGCAGCGCCTGCATTGAGCAGCACTATGTCGCGCGCGGCACCGGTCTTACCCGCTAACACCTCTAAAATCATGACTTTTGATGCATGGGCATCATTCACTTGTATGCTGGCTAAGTCGTGTAAACTTAAGCCAAATTGGCTTGGGTTAAGTGTGTATTCACTAACTTTTCCATCTTTAAGTTCTGCTACATAAGTGTCGCCAGTAAATGAAATTTCATCCATGCCATCAGCACCGCAGACCACCATCACCTGTTCGTTGCCGAGTTGCTTTAACACGTGAGCTAGTTTGCTAGTCAATGCAGCAGAAAACACGCCCATCACTTGGCGCTTGGCGTTAGCGGGGTTGGTGAGTGGGCCCAATAAATTGAATAGGGTGCGCACGCCAAGCTCACGTCTTACCGGGGCTGAGTGCTTCATCGCGCTATGATGATTCGGGGCAAACATAAACCCCAAGCCAATGCTATTGACACAGTTTGCTACTTGTTCAGGCGTTTGGTTTACATTAACACCTAAAACTTCCAATACGTCTGCGCTGCCGCAGGTAGAGGATACTGAGCGACCGCCATGCTTAGCGACTTTTGCGCCAGCTGCGGCTGCAACAAAAGCACTGACGGTAGAAACATTAAAGGTTTGTATGCCGTCACCACCCGTACCGCAGGTGTCAATTAAATGGGTTGAGTCTTGAATACTAACCTTGGCTGAGAGTTCTCGCATCACGCTTGCCGCAGCGGCGATTTCATCTACGGTTTCACCTTTAATGCGTAGTGCTACCAGTAAGCCGGCGATTTGTGCAGAGGTTAACTCGCCTGCCATTACTTGGCGCATTAAGTTTTGCATCGTGTCAAAGCTTAAATCTTGACCATTGATGACATGATTAAGGGTTTGTGAATAGTTCACTATGCGGTAGCTTTCAAGGTTGGTGCTTTCAAAAAGTTATTCAAAAGCGCGTGGCCGTGTTCAGTCAGGATAGACTCAGGATGGAACTGCACACCTTCAACGGCTAGCGTTTTATGACGCACGCCCATAATCTCGCCATCGTCAGTCCAAGCGGTAATTTCTAAACAGTCTGGCAAAGTTTCTTTTTCGATGACCAATGAGTGGTAACGCGTTGCTGTATATGGATTAGGTAAACCTTTAAAGACGCCAATGTTTTTATGATGGATTAGCGAGGTTTTACCATGCATCAATTGTTTGGCATGAACAATGTTGCCACCAAATGCTTGACCAATGCTTTGATGACCTAAACATACGCCCAGCAATGGAATCTTCCCCGCAAACTCTTTAATGAGTGGCACGCTAATGCCAGCCTCGTTCGGTGTGCAAGGGCCTGGTGAAATAACGATATGATCCGGCTTGAGTTCGGCTACTTTGGCTAAATCAATTTCATCATTACGATACACTAGCACATCTTCGCCAAGCTCACCCAAATACTGTACTAAGTTGTAGGTGAACGAGTCATAGTTATCTATCATTAATAGCATGTGACATCCTAATGTATTGAAATTATTAAACAAATCATTTAATAGTTAATTTGCAGACTAATCTCAAACGGAAAAATTACTGCATAACGGACTATTTTACCAACGCTTAAAAACTACGTACAGGTAAATGCGCAAAATGGTGAAAAGAAATGTGTAGATTTGTCGCTTGGATAAACTATGTGGATCCAAGTGTAGAATGACAGAAGTTCCCTAAGCGTGACATCCACGTGCCAGCATTTAAAATTCAGGAGAATAAATTGATTAAGTTATGGGTATTTTGTGTGTTATGTGCGCTTTCATTAGGCGCATGTGAGAAAGAAAAGCAAGCGTCGGCAGAAGTGGGTGCGGTGCCTAAACAAATTATGGATAAAGTCACCAGCGATATTAACGCTGCCACGGTGATGGCGGATGAACGATTAAAAGCAGGTGAAAATCTAGATGCGCCAGAGAGCACGCAATAATCTAACATTAGATATCTTGGCACGAATGGTTTTTGACCTTAAACATTAAATGGTTGCTGTTTCGACTTATGCCGTTCCCGCCTACACCGTTCCCTGAGCCTGTCGAAGTGGCTGCATCAAGGCTACAATAGTTAACAAACGTAAGCATATGCTGTCGCATCAATTCGCGGTTCTTCACCCAATATCAAGGCCGTAACTAATTTTGCACTTGCTGGCGCCATGGTCAAGCCGTATCTAAAATGGCCAGTGTTTAGAAACAAGTTTTTAATGGTAGGGTGCGCACTAATAGTGGGTAAGTTCTCTGGCGTGCCAGGGCGCAGTCCGCTCCAATGCTTGATAATGGGCTGATTTTTTAGCTCGGGCATAATCGCCTCCGCTTTTATGCGTAATTCATCACGCACTGCTTCAGTGATGCCATTATCAAAGCCCACGTCTTCGAGTGTGCTACCCGCTAATAAATAGCCATCAAGGCGCGGTATCATGTAAAAGCCTTCCCGATACACCATTTGTTCAAGGTTGTGTTTAGGTTGGTAGAGCAGTATTTGCCCGCGCATGGGTTTGATGTTGAGTTTTGCGCTGGTTTCTTTGAGTAAATCAAAACTCCATGCACCTGAAGTGACTACAAATTGATCTGCACTTAATTTTTCACCATTAACGGTTTGCCACTCGTTGAGTTGCTGCGTTTCTTGTAGTGGTGCCAGTTGTGTATGCTCTAACATGGTGACGTTGTGTTGCTCCAGCCATTTGCGCATGGCTTGCATCAGGTAAGGCGGGCGAACTTGGCAAATAGTGGGTAGCCACAGTGCATCTTCTCCACTTAAAGATTGCACCTTAAAAGCGGAGGCTTTAACGGTCTGTGCAGGCACCTGATTTTTCTCACACCAGGACACTGCTGCATGCTTGTCAAACGCGGGTAGCAGTAAAAAACCTGATTGTGCAAAGTGTGCATCTACGCCTGTTTCAAGTAGCAAACGTTGGCTAAGTTCTCGATAAAAATTTGCACCATCGCGGGTCAAGTTGTTTACCGCCTCAGAGTATTGCCAAGGCAGTAGTGGAAAAATAATGCCGCCACCTGCCCATGACGACTCACCTGAGGTTTGGCTGGCAATTTGGTTGCGTTCTACAATGGTGACGCGGCAGCCTCGATTCACTAATTCCATCGCGGTCATGCAGCCCACGATGCCGCCGCCGATAATCATTACATGTGTCATAACTGCGTGCCTATTTCCTATTTAGTGGCCACACGCCCGGTAAGCAATGCGTTCTGGGCGTTGATTAGCCCGGTAGGTTGGCCTAGCAGCACAATGACATCACCTTCCGCGAGCAGACTTTCAAGTGTGAGCTGTGCGCCGTTAGAATTAGGGCGGCGGATAGATTTGATTTCTACGTCAAAGCTGTCCAATTGCATTTCGGCCAGGTATCGGCCAATGGCATAAGCCCCTGCTGAAATAATGACCGAGTGCAGGCGCACTTGCTGTTTTTCCAGCGATTCATCTTCCACATCTGAAATACCATGGAAATAGCCTTTAAATAATTTATAGCGCTCTTCACGAAATAAACGAATGCGTTTAACCACACGGTTAAGTGGTACGCCAAGCAACATGAGTGCATGTGAAGCCAGCATCAGGCTACCCTCTAAAATTTCAGGCACGACTTCAGCGGCGCCTGCCGCACGCAGGGTTTCCATGTTGGAATCATCCACGGTACGCACAATGACAGGCAACTGAGGGTAGCTCTCTTGCACAATATGTAAAATTTTCATGGCGGCACGGTTATCGGCATAACTAATCACTAAGGCTTTGGCACGCGCACCACCTGCGGCTTCAAGCACCACGCGCCGTGCGGCATCGCCAAACATGACGTTTTCGCCCGCGGCGGCAGCTTCTAACACGCGTGAAGGGTCGATATCCAATGCTACATAGGGAATATTTTCTTCTCGCAGAAAACGCCCTAAATACTGGCCGCTACGCCCATAACCGCAGATAATGACATGATTATGTAAGTGCTTACCAACGTCGTCAATGTCTTGCACTATCTGGCCGCTATTGCGGTTATAGCTACTGACTAAGCGCCTTGCAATGCGCCCGTTGTATTGAATCAAAATTGGTGCCAGCACCATAGATAGTAGCGAGGCGGCGAGTACTAGTTGCAACGCCTGACCGCTAATCAGTTTTTGCTCCACACCTAAAGCTAGAATGACAAAGCTAAATTCGCCCGCTTGTGCGAGTATCACGCCAGTGCGGATCGCTACACCAGCTTCGTATTTTACAAAACGCACCACAATTGCCACGATTGCGGCTTTGAAAAATATGAATGCCACTAAAATTAACAAGACCAAGCCTATATTGTTAACAATTTGCTGTATATCTAATAACATGCCCACGCTGATAAAAAAGAGACCCAGCAAGATGTCGCGGAAGGGTGAGATGTCCGATTCCACTTGGTAGCGATATTTTGTTTCTGAAATCAGCATGCCTGCAATAAATGCACCTAGCGCGTAGGATAAACCCGCCATTTTGGTGGCAAACGCTAATAATAACGTCACCATCAACACATTCATCACAAATAACTCACGTGAACGTTGGCTTGCTACTAAATTAAACCAAGGGTTGATCAGCCATTTACCGATGGTAAATAAAAACAATAGCATGGCGGCAGCTTTAAGCATGGCTAAACCAAATACATCAAGCAAGTTGGCATCAGCAACACCCAGCGCTGGAATCAGCACTAAAATTGGCACCACGGCAATGTCTTGAAATAACAGTACGCCGATGCTCAGGCGACCATGGCGCGAGTTTAAATCAATGCGCTCAGCTAAAATTTTAGAAACGATCGCCGTAGATGACATGGCTAATGCCGTGCCAACGACAAAAGCAGCTGGCCAATTTAGACCTGCAAGTTTAGCCACGCCCATAGTCAAAGCCAGCGTGATGATGACCTGCGCGCCGCCTAAGCCCAGTACTTTTTTACGCATGGCGTAAAGCTGCGGCAAGCTAAACTCTAAGCCAATACTAAACATCAAAAACACAATACCAAATTCCGCAAGCTCCCTGTTGGCTTCAGTGTTTGGAAGTAAACCAAAAGTATGAGGGCCTAATGCTAAACCCACTAAAAAGTAAGCCAACATGGCAGGTAATCTAAATGCACGAAACAGCGCCACAGCGAGTACGGAGCTGATAAGTAGAATTAAAATTAAAGGCAGTGTGTCAAACATTAGAATCAGAATTTATAGAGTGTCGTTGTTTATTTGTCATTGTTTCACATGTGAGTTAAATATGGCGAGTGAGTTTGATTTTTTTATTTAATAAATTCTACTCAATTTTGGGATGCATGTGAGGTTGCAATAGCAAAATCTATGCCCAATGTGAATTTTTTTGATCAATTTCACCCAAATTGTGACAATTCATTGTGCATTAGGCTTTATCGCTAGGGCATTCCCTTTTATACTAGCTGATAAATGTTTCATTATTAATTTAGCTAAAATTGAGTGTATAAATTTAATCGCAATGTCTTCACCTTTTAACAAACAATCTGTTAACAAAAACCAGCCTGCATTGTTCAATCAGCAGCACACATTATCATTGGCGCAAGAGGTTTTGCAGCTTGAAGCCAGTGAAATAGATGCGCTAGCTAAACGACTTGATCACCATTTTAGTGATGCAGTTGCCCTCATTTTGCAATGTAGGGGGCGCGTTGTCGTAAGCGGCATGGGTAAGTCGGGCCATATTGGCGGCAAAATAGCCTCTACGCTGGCGAGCACTGGCACCCCTGCGTTCTTTATGCACCCTGCTGAAGCGAGTCATGGTGATTTGGGCATGATTACTGCAGGTGACATTGTCATTGCGCTTTCTAACTCTGGTGAAAGTGATGAAATTCTTGCCATTGTGCCGCCGCTTAAAAGGTTGGGCGCAAGTATTATTGCAATTACAGGCAACGACGCTTCCAGTTTGGCTAAAGCCGCAGATATTCATCTAAGCGCGCATGTGACAAAAGAAGCCTGCCCGCTAGGTTTAGCACCAACGTCAAGCACGACAGTTGCGTTGGCACTTGGTGATGCACTCGCTTTGTGTGTGCTGGATTTACGCGATTTTACCGCAGAAGATTTTGCGCGCTCCCATCCTGGCGGTAGTTTGGGACGTCGCTTATTAGTGCATGTGAGTGACCTAATGCGTACAGGAGACGGCACGCCGCAAGTGACTGCAAATGCTACGCTTGCCGAGGGCCTGCTTGAAATGTCGCGCAAGGGTTTGGGTTTAACCGCTATTGTTGACGCAGAGAATAAACCGATTGGAATTTTTACTGATGGTGACTTACGCCGCACATTTGAGCGCAACATCAATATTATGAGTGCCAAAATTTGTGATGTGATGCATGCTAACCCAATCACCATTCATCAAGATCAATTGGCGATTGTTGCGGTTGAAATCATGGAGCAGCGTAAAATCAATGGCTTGCTAGTAATCAACGACGTTGGTGTGCTGGTGGGTGCGTTAAATATGCATGATTTGTTATTAGCGAAGGTGGTTTAAGTGGGTTTAGACAGTATTAACAAAGCGTTAACTATCAATAAAGACCTAATTAGGCGCTTACAGAACATCAAGTTGTTGATACTGGACGTAGATGGCGTGATGACTGATGGTGGGCTTACTATCGGTGACGATGGGCAGGAATATAAAACTTTCCACGCGCACGATGGTTTAGGCATGAAGCTGTTAAAAGCATCAGGGGTATCACTGGCCATTATCACTGGACGCACGTCTAATGTGGTGAAAAAACGTGCAGAGAGCACGGGTGTTGCGCATTTTTACCAAGGTGCCGAGGATAAACTGGAAGCATTTCGTGATTTGATGCAGTCTAGCGGTTTGCAAGCTGAGCAATGTGCCTTTATGGGCGATGACGTGGTGGATTTGCCGCCCATGCTGCAATGTGGTGTGGCCATTGCCGTGCCAGATTCACCACTCTTGTTACTAGAACGTGTACATTATGTGACGCGCAAAGCAGGCGGCCGTGGTGCGGTGAGAGAGGTGTGTGAATTGATTATGCAAGCACAGGGGTCATTTGATGCGCAAATGGCACAATTTTTAACACAAGCCAGCATTGCTAATTAGGCGAATTGACGGTGATGGTTGATACAGTGCATTGCGCGATGGAAAACCAGGCATGGGGAAACCAAGCATGTATGTAGGCGCACGTTCCACCATTGGATTTCCGCTGGCGTTACTTTTGTTACTTGCCTTACTTAGTTTTTGGATTGACAAAAGTGTACAGCCAGCCGCGCCAAAAATAGACGGCAGCAGTCGACATGACCCGGATTACATCATGAGCAATTTTGTAACGACGCAAACCGATATTAACGGCGACTTACGCTATAAACTGGCGGCGGCAGAAATGCGGCATTTTCCAGATGACGATACTACGCATTTACAAAAGCCACGTTATACGCAGTTTGCGGTAGGTAAACCCTACACACAAGTTGAAGGTTTGCGCGGTTACATATCCAGTAATGGAGAAGAAGTAGAGCTTGTAGATGATGTGAAGGTAACGCGCCAGGCCTTTGCGGGCAAGGGTGAGATGACGATAGAAACGGATTACCTCAAAATTCGTCCCAATGAAGAATTGGTGACTACGGAAAGCCCAGTGATCATTAGACAAGCCCCTAAAACGGTGATTTATGCCACCGGGATGATTTATGAAAAGAAAAAACGTACCGTGACCTTGCTACATAAAGTACGCGCACATTATGAGCGACCTATCACGGCAACTAATAAAACTAAGCCTGTCGTTAATAGTAAAATTAAGGCCGGTACTAATAAAGTTAAGTCAAATGCCAAGCCGGCGGCAACTGACCAGGCAGTAAAATCCAGCAGCACAAATACACGCATTCGGAGACGCTATGAATAAGCAAGTAATCACCGCCAAGCCTCATTTAATGATAAGCATTATGCTACTTGGCTTGTCATCATTGAGCTTTTCTCATCAGGCATTGGCAGAAGCGGCTGATCGTGATAAACCTATTGATTTGGAGGCGGACTCAGTAAAAGTAGATGATGCCAAACAAATCAGCACCTACTCGGGCAATGTCATCTTAACGCAGGGGACGCTGATTATTCATGCGGATAAGCTCATTGTGCGCGAAGATAAAGAGGGCTTTCAGCACAGCACCTCGTTGGGTAACCCCACCACGTTTAAACAAAAGCGTGAAGGTAAAAATGAATACATGGAAGGCAGTGCGCAGCGTATTGAGTACGATGGGCGTATGGATAAAGTGCAGCTTTATACCAAAGCTTGGGTAAAACGCGGTGAGGATATCGTACACGGTGATTACATTATGTATGACGCCAACGCAGAGTACGCTGAAGTACTTGGTGGCGGCTCCGCTACGCCAGGCGCACCAAGTGGTCGCGTGCGTGCAATTATTCAGCCAAAAAATAAAAAAGCACCGGCAACTAATACGCCGCCCGCTAAACCTGCAGAGCCCGCCGGCACAATTAAACCATCCAACCCGGTCAGCACTAATGATGTGGTGCCAACTGTGAAAAACATGCGTTTCAGCCGCAGTTTAGAAGTTAGTCCTCAGCCCAAATAAAGATAGAACATGATGAGCGAACTCGTTGTAGAAAATTTGCGTAAATCTTACAAAGCACGCACCGTGGTGCAAGATATTTCTTTGACGATTAAAAGTGGTGAAGTCATCGGCTTGTTAGGGCCAAATGGCGCAGGAAAAACCACAAGTTTTTACATGATGGTGGGTTTGGTCGCGTTAGATGCAGGTAGAATTTTACTGGACGGCAAAGATTTAAGCCGTATGCCCATTCATATGCGCGCTAGGTTAGGCTTATCTTATTTGCCGCAGGAACCATCCATTTTTCGTAAATTAACCGTGTCTGAAAACATTCTGGCGATATTGCAATTACAAGACATTTCTGAAGAAGCAATGGATGAAAAACTAGAGTCTTTGCTCGAAGAGTTACATATTACGCATATTCGCGATAGTGCCGCTGTGAGCTTGTCTGGTGGCGAGCGTCGCCGTGTTGAAATAGCGCGTTGTTTAGCTTCAGACCCAAGTTTTATTTTGTTAGATGAGCCGTTTGCAGGGATTGACCCGATTGCGGTGATCGACATTCAACAAATTATTCGTTTTTTAAGCGCGCGCAATATCGGCGTATTGATTACCGACCACAATGTGCGCGAAACTTTAGGTATTTGTGATCGTGCTTATATTGTGAACGAAGGCCATGTATTTGCTTCTGGCATCCCAAGTGAAATTGTCGCTAGCGAAAGTGTACGAGAAGTCTACTTGGGTAAAGATTTTCGTCTATGAAGCAAGGGTTGCAGCTTAAATTCTCGCAAAATCTATCGTTGACGCCACAGTTGCAACAGGCGATACGCTTGTTGCAACTTTCGACATTGGAGTTAAATCAAGAAATTGATGTGCTCATGCAAACCAATCCACTGCTAGAAAGAGGGGATGACAATGAGGATGAATACGGCAACCCTACTGAGGTTGCCAGCGAGGATGCCTCACTAACAGTGGCTAGTAGTTCAGTAGAAGCGGTACAGGAAGATAGCAAAACACAAGAAGATGAGACTGTTGATCGTGAGTTTTCAGCGGATGACTTTGAATTTAATGCAACGGAGTTAGGTGCATCAGCGTTAAATATATCAGAGCCAAGCCAGCTTGCCGAAACTCCAGCATATGAAGCAAGTACGGAGTTTTCTGATACATTTTCAGCTGAATTTAATGATGAATTTGACGAGTTTTCAAATGGCAGTCGCTGGGATGAAAACACTGCGCCAGCTGATGACGATAGCGATTATAAGCCACAAGAAACTTTGCAAATTAGCTTGCGTGAACATTTGTTATCACAATTAAAGCTGATGCCGTTATCCGCGCGCGATCAATCCCTCACTATGTTACTTGTGGATAGCATCAATGAAGACGGCTATTTAGAAGAGTCGCTCGAAGCGCTTGCCGAGCAAATGCCAGTAGAGCTTGAAATTGATGCGCTAGAGTTACAAACTGCCTTGCATCATGTGCAGCACTTGGATCCATTAGGGGTAGGTGCGCGTAGCTTAAGTGAGTGCTTGCTATTGCAGTTGCAGGCACTACCTGAAGAAACACCGCATTTAGCATTGGCTAAATTGGTGGCGAAACAATACTTGCCAGCGCTAGGTGCGCGTGATTTTGCAAAGCTGCGTAAAGAGTTAGGGTGTGATGAGCCTATACTTAAACAAGTGCAACAGCTGATTACCAGCTTGAATCCAAGGCCTGGCAGCGCATTTACGCTAATAGGCTCTGAGCATTATATTCAGCATGAGGTGATTGTTAAAAAGGTCAAAGGTATTTGGATTGCCAGCCTGAATGATAGTGTGATTCCTAAACTTAAAATCAACCAATTGTATGCGGGCATTTTAAAGCGTAATCGTGATAGCTCTAGCCAGTACTTGCAAAGCCAAATGCAAGAAGCCAAATGGATGATTAAAAACATCCAGCAACGATTTTCAACGATTTTGCGTGTGTCACAAGCCATTGTTGACCGCCAACGTAACTTTCTAGAATATGGCGAAGTGGCAATGCGTCCATTGGTGCTGCGCGAAATTGCGGATGAGCTTGGTTTGCATGAATCTACCATTTCGCGGGTGACAACCAGTAAGTATATGCTCACTCCGCGCGGCTTATTTGAACTTAAATACTTTTTTGGTAGTTCAGTAGCAACCGATAGCGGCGGCACTTGTTCGGCCACGGCGATACGCGCCCTGATCAAGCAATTGGTAGAGCAGGAGAATCCTAAAAAGCCGTATTCAGATAATCAAATTACAGCTTTGCTAGCTAAGCAAGGCATTGTGGTGGCACGGCGTACCATTGCAAAATATCGAGAGTCCCTGAATATAGCACCTGCAAGTTTAAGAAAATCGCTTTAAAAACTGCCGCGCGAAAATATAGCAAGAGGATTAAAAAAATAATTTTGCTCGTGCTACAGTAGTTGCCGGTTCGGGGAATGGAAACCGACTTTGTATATTAAAGCCGCATTCAATGCTAAATTTTAGGTAGTGCAAAATAATAATGTAATGATTTTATTTGATATTTTAATTGGTGATTTTGAATGGCATTCATTTTTGACGCATTTAAAGCCGTTAAATAGGATGTCTACTTTATGTTGCCATTCATAAAGACAAGGATAAATATGGAGACTGCAAACCACTACGGCAATATGCGTTTCGCAATGTTTACCGTTTTCACTGTAATAGTCGGTGCATTGATGGCTTTCCCATTCTCTGCGGAACATAAAATTTTTATTGATAATGAACGCAACCGCTTATTCCTAAGTGCGGTTGGCTTTACTCTTTCAGTTCTATTTGGACTATCGCAGCACAGAATTTCATGTCTAGTTATTTTTTATCAAGAAGCTGCGTTTAATGAAACAAACTTCAAAAAACCCGATGGCCATAAGTGCTGGAAATATATTGCCCAACTCACAATGCTTTCGCCATATTTTTTCTCTGCATTATTTTGGTTAATTTTTGCTTTTGGTGGGGTTTAATTTAGCTAACTCATTCATTCAAGTGGGATGCCTAATGGTGAGGCTACTGAAAAAATCTTTACAAGCGCTATTACATATTAGCAACTCATTTGTATAATACCCATAAGTTATCAAGGAGAATGTATATGGAAATTCTTGGGTATGTTGGTTTCTCAATATTAATTTTTTTGGCATTCACTTGGACAATTGGTGTCCGTGTGCAACTTGCTGCTGGTGTTCCTACAATATTCGGAGCCTTATTTTTTCTGATAGCAGCATTTGTTCTTTTTGTTTCAGGTTTGAATAAACTTCATTCACTTTGGATTGTTCTAACAGGCTTCTGCCTTATATTTTTTATTAATCTGCTTTCTATATATGCTCCATTTGTTTACGGTATATTTCAGTTAATTGCCAGTGTATTTGCTGATATTGTGAGGGTTGGAATACCTGAAGAGAAAATTAGGGCAGCGCAAGATGCTGATGCGAGGGCTGCCATAGAGCGGTGGAGAGAAAAGCAATAATCTAAAAAAAGGTTGTTATTATGCTGGATATCGTTTTTGTTGTTCTTTTTGCATCGTATTTTATAGTCGCAGCTAAAGTAGAGCAGTGGAATACCATTTCGATACTTGGGTTCAAATCATATACCCCTGAAGGGTTTTTGAGGGCACCTAAAGTTTATATGCTTGTTAGTGCTTTTCTATTTTCTATTTTATTTGTATTTTCGTTTTTCACTGAAAATATACCCTTATATATCAGTCTGTTTCTAGTTGTGATTGGATGGGGTGTTGTGCAAATCGTTGGAAGAAAACAAGCATTCAACAACTATCGAGAAGTTCATGCAGATTTGTATGCATCAGGCGGTCAATTCTTAGATGCCCCTTATAATCAAGAGGAATTAGCTGAATTAGCAGTTGAATCCAGAATTACGGATAAGGAGCTCCATGCCAAACTAATTAAATTTAGAAAATGGGGAATGTAATCTTGTGTTAAGTCATCAATTAAGGCTGTTGAGCTAAATAAGGTGGATAATTTGTTGTTTATTGTGGGTAAGGAAATATTTTTTCGAATTGGCAGGTTCCGCCCACGCTATAAAGCTGATTAAAAAAACTGGTCGAGCAGGAGAATCCTAAAAAGCCGTATTCAGATAATCAAATTACAGATTTGCTGGCTAAGCAAGGCATCGTGGTGGCACGCCGCACCATTGCAAAATATCGAGAATCACTTAATATCGCGCCAGCAAGTTTAAGAAAGTCACTCTAGGGTATTTTTAAGCATCAAGCTTTAATAAAGCCCGCAAAAATTTCTCGTTTTCCTTAGCACAGAGGCGATTTAACGTAGTAAACTGAAACTGTTCGACAAGCTTTGAATTTTAGCAATTTGATTAAAACTTGAAGAATACTTAACAAAAGGAGCAAGTCATGAATTTACAATTAACTGGCCATCATTTAGAAGTAACCCCTGCTTTGCGCGACTATGTCACAAGCAAATTAGCTCGAATTAGCAACCACTTTGACCATGTAATCGATGTCAAAGTGACACTGAGTGTTGAAAAGCTCGCCCAAAAGGTTGAAGCAACACTGCACGTGCCTGGTAATGACTTACACGCTGAATGCCAAGATGAAAATATGTACAGCGCGATTGATATGTTGACCGACAAACTTGACCGTCAAGTGGTGAAACACAAAGAAAAAAATGCAGACCATCACAAAACAAATGGCGCAGTTAAACATCAGCAAGTTGATTAAAAAATAATTTTATCTAGTAATTTTTCTCAAACTATGGCTCAAATCAACGTCGCTGAGCTATTCAAACAAACCCGCCGTAAGCTCAAACTGAGTTGGGTAGCAGGGCTTAACGGCGGGTCTAATACCCTCACTAGCGAAACGGTCACCAAACCTTCTTTGGCACTCATCGGGCATCTCAATTTTGTACACCCTAACCGTGTACAAGTGCTGGGTTGTGCCGAAATGGATTATTTACGTAGCTTGCCATCAGGCGATGCAGTACGTGCGATAGAAAATTTATATTCTACTGACTTGGCCGCTGTGATTGTAGCTAATGGTGAAAAAGTACCTGAATCACTCTCGATCGCTGCTGACAGCCATGCTGCGCCATTGTTTACTTCGACGCTGCGTAGCCCTGAGTTAATGGATATTCTAAGCCATTTTTTGGCGCAAGCCGTGGCAGACTCCGCAACCTTGCATGGTGTTTTTATGGAAGTGCAGGGTTTTGGCGCATTGATTAAAGGTGAAGCCGCCATTGGTAAAAGTGAGCTTGCATTAGAGCTTATTTCACGCGGACACCGACTGATTGCTGATGACATTGTTGATTTTTACCGAACCTCTCCCGAGCGCGTTGAAGGCCGTTGCCCGCCGTTGCTGCAAGATTTTTTAGAAGTGCGTGGTTTAGGCATTTTAAATATCCGAGCGTTATTTGGTGATAATTCAGTCAAACCCACCAAACCGCTGGACCTGATTATTCAGCTGGAAATGGCAGATAAGCTGGCACCACAACTGCTCGATAGACTCAATATTAAAATGCAACATGAGGAAGTGCTAGGGGTAAAGGTGTCTAAAGTGCATATCCCCATTGCCGCAGGCCGCAATATTGCGGTGTTGGTTGAAGTGGCGATTCGCAACCACATGTTATTATTGCGTGGAATCAATGCCACCAGGCAATTTACGCAGCGCCAGCAGCGCGAGATGAAAAAGAACAGAATTTAAATATCAAGATGAAACAATTGGTGATTGTCACAGGCCTTTCTGGCTCAGGTAAGAGTATTGCGTTACGGGCGCTTGAAGATAGCGGCTATTATTGTATTGATAATTTACCTGCCACGATGTTGCCGCAAATTGCCGATCACTTGCAATCAAAAAGTGAGTATTCCGCGCATTTGAATACCGAGAACCATGATCGTGTGGCAATTAGTATTGATAGCCGCACGGCTGCAATTGAGACCTTGCCAGCACATATTGAGCATCTAAAATCGCAACACATTGATACGCAAGTGTTGTTTCTGGAATCTAACGTTGAAACTTTGGTGAAAAGATTTAGTGAAACGCGACGCAAACACCCTTTAAGTAAAGACTCAACCACACTTGCTGAAAGCATTGCCTCTGAGCGTGAGCTGTTAAGCGGTTTAGGCAGTTTGGGACACGTGATTGATACTAGCCACCTCAGCGCCAACACCTTGCGTGGCTGGGTAAAAGACGTGGTTTCAAGCGAGCATGCAGGCTTGACGCTGTTATTTACATCATTTGGTTTTAAGCATGGCATCCCGCTCGATGCCGACTTTGTATTTGATGTACGCTGCTTGCCAAACCCGCATTATGATCCACTGTTACGTGACCTCACAGGGCGAGATGCGCCAGTACAGGCTTTTTTACAGGATCATGCAACAGTCAATGAAATGCTTACGGATATTCGTCATTATGTAGAAAAATGGCTACCTTGCTTTGTGATTGATAACCGTAGTTATTTAACGGTAGCCATTGGCTGTACGGGTGGGCAACATCGTTCGGTCTATTTTGTGGAGCAACTAAGTCAACACTTTAGACCGAAACAAAAAGTATTGACTCGACACCGAGAATTAAAATAATAGCAATATCCCAACACTTGTAACAGGTATTCAACTAGCACTTAAGTTTTTAAAGTAGAGAAGATAATGATCGGTATTTTAATCATCGCACACGGCAGTTTAGGAGAAAGCTTGATGAACTGCGCAAAACATGTGATAGGCAATACGCCTAAGCAAGTGGCTTTTATTGGCGTGAATACCCAAGATGACCCCTGCATTTTGCTGCCCAAAGTACAAGCCTTGGTTGCCGAGCTTAATAGCGGTGAAGGCGTTTTAGTGCTTTCAGACATGTATGGCGCAACGCCTTGCAATATTGTTAGTAAGTTATTAAAACCAGGTGTGATAGAAGGTGTTGCCGGCGTGAATATGCCCATGATAGTGCGCACCATGACGTATCGGCATGAATCGCTGTTGGCATTGGTAGAAAAAGCCGTGAGTGGTGGGCGTGAAGGTGTGGTGCATTTCGACCAAGAACATTGCGACAGGTATGAGGCGTAAAACGTGATACGGTTGTCAGTTCAATGACTGGGTTAAATATAAATGACTGGGTTAAATCTAAATGATTAGCAAAGAGCTAGAAATCATCAATAAATTGGGGCTACATGCGCGTGCCTCCACCAAGCTTACGCAAACGGCTAGTAAGTTTTCTAGTGAGATATGGATCGCACGTAATGATCGCCGTGTGAACGCTAAAAGCATTATGGGTGTGATGATGTTGGCGGCGGCTAAAGGCGCTGTTGTCACTTTAGAGGCTAACGGGGAAGATGAAGTAGCTGCGATTGATGCCTTAACTGCGTTGATTGAAGATTACTTTGGCGAAGGCGAGTGATTTTTCATGAGCGGAATTAAAAAGTGACCAGCTTTAGCATTCATGGTGTAGGTGTTTCTAGCGGCGTTGCCATTGGGCAAGCGCACTTGGTTTCTAACGCATTGTTAGAAGTAGTGCATTACCAATTGCCCAAGCATTTAATTGACGATGAAATTAAACGTTTTAGTGACGCAATCGCCACCGTTAAAGCTGATTTGGAGCAAATTAACAGCAGTTTGCGTAAAAATGCACCGGCTGAAATAAGTGCATTTATTGGCACGCATTTGATGATGCTAGAAGATAAGTCTTTATCTGAAATACCTAAAGATATTATCAGAAATGAACAATGTAATGCCGAGTGGGCAATCAAGCTGCAAATGGACGACATTGTTGACCAATTTGAGCAAATTGAAGATGAGTATCTGCGTGAGCGCAAGCAAGATGTCATCCAAGTGGTTGAACGTATTATCAAGGTATTATTGGGGCACCAGAACCAATTAACTTCAGCGCAGCAAACTAGCGTTCTACATCAGGAACGCAAACTTATTCTGGTAGCACACGACATTTCACCGGCAGATGCCATTCAATTCAAACAGCATCAGTTTGCCGCATTTATTACCGATGTAGGAGGTGCGACTTCACACACGGCTATTCTGGCGCGCAGCCTGAATATCCCATCGATTGTTGCATTACAGCGTGCACGTGATTTAATCAATGATGGTGAGTTGATTATTGTGGATGGTGACTTAGGCGTTGTCATTGTTAGTCCATCCAAAGAGATTTTGGCGGAATACAAACTGCGCCAAGAACAGTGGGAGCTTGAGCAACAAAAGTTACAGCGCATTAAAACCACCAAAGCCATCACGATAGATGGCACGGTCATTGAGTTGTTCGCCAATATTGAAGTGCCTGAAGACGTTGCTGCAGTTAAAGCGGCAGGCGCTACAGGTATAGGCTTATATCGTACCGAATTTTTATTTATGAATCGGCGCGACATGCCCGATGAAGAAGAACAGTTTGTCGCCTATAAAACTGTGGCACAAGCCATGAAGGGCGCGCCAGTCACCATTCGCACCTTGGATTTAGGCGCAGATAAGCAAATGAACCCCGATAGCGTGGTGAATTGTGCTAATCCGGCTTTAGGCTTACGCGCAATTCGTTTATGTTTATCAGAACCGCAGATTTTTCATACGCAATTGCGCGCTTTATTACGTGCCTCGCATTTTGGCAATGTTAAAATTTTAATTCCTATGCTTTGTACGCTGGCAGAGCTGCGCCAAACTAAATTGCTGCTAGAACGCGCAAAACAAAGTTTGCGTAAAGAGAATATTCTATTTGATGAAAATATTGCGCTGGGTGGCATGATAGAAATCCCTGCAGCCGCCATCAATGCTGAAGCCTTTGCCAATGAATTAGATTTTTTGTCTATAGGCACTAACGATTTAATTCAATATACCTTAGCCATAGACCGCACAGATGACGCTGTTGCGCATTTGTATAATCCATTGCATCCATCGGTGCTGAAATTGATTTCCATGACGATTAAAGCTGGCGCTAAACTAGGTAAGTCAGTTTCGGTATGTGGTGAAATGGCGGGCGATGTAAAACTGACTAAACTCCTTATTGGCATGGGCTTGCGGCAGTTTTCGATGCATCCTTCGCATATTCTTAGTATTAAGCAGCAAGTTTTACACAGCCAATTAGTCACGCTGGATGCCCAGGCGCGTAAAATACTTGGGCTAACGGATATAGAAAAAATTGAACCACTTGTGGCAAAATTTAATCTCAATTAATTACTTAAATATCGAAAGACTTATCATGACTACCGAAATTATTGTGCCTAATAACGATGATAAAAACATTGCCACCATTACCCACTTGGGTGGCACGGTGTTTTCGTTCATCCCTGCCTTAATCGTGTGGTTACTTAAAAAAGATGATAGTGCATACCTCACAGCACAGGCAAAAGAGGCACTGAATTTTCAGCTGACGGTTCTGTTGGCACAATTTGTTGCAGGCATTTTAGTGTGGCTTTTGATAGGATTTTTGTTAGTCCCCATTATTTGGCTAGCCAATATTGTTTTTTGTATTATCGCCGCCATCTCTACTAGCAAGGGCGAAACTTATCGCTATCCGCTAACTTTACGCCTAATCAATTAAAGCCCAATTTAAGGATTTCCTGCTGTGACTATCGAAGCATTACAAAACAACCCACTATTGCATTTTTCTGGTCTACCTAAATTTAATGAAGTTAAAGCCGAGCATGTTTCCCCTGCCGTTGATTATTTGCTCAATGAAGCCAGGGCAACGATTACTGCACTTGCCAGTAGTGAAGCCACTGTTAGCTGGGATAGTTTTGCAGAGAAACTTGAAGACATGGAAGAAAAGTTGTCACGTGCCTGGTCGCAAGTCGGCCACATGAACGCGGTGGTCAATAGCCCTGAGTTACGTGAGGCTTATAATGATAACTTATCTAAACTTACCGATTTCTACGCAGATTTAGGCCAAGATGAACGTCTTTATGCCAAATTTCGTGCCTTGCGCGCCAGCAATGAGTTTGATGCCCTCACGCCCGCTCAGAAAAAAATTATAGAAAACGAACTGCGTGATTTCCGTCTTGGTGGCGCTGAATTGCCTGCTGAGCAAAAAGCGCGCTTTAAAGCTATTCAAGAAGAGCTTTCAAAACTTTCATCCAAGTTTGAAGAAAATGTACTCGACACTACCAATGAATATGCGCTGTATGTAGAAGATGCCAATACTTTACAAGGTATTCCCGAAGACGTGTTGCAAGCGGCATCCGAGGCGGCAAAAACTGATAGCAAATTGGGTTGGAAATTTACCTTACACTTTCCTTCTTATTTACCCGTACTGCAATACGCCGAAAATCGCCCCTTACGTGAAACGCTTTACCGCGCTTACGCCACGCGTGCTTCCGAGTTTGGCAACCCCGAATGGGATAACACGCCGATTATTATGCAAATTCTCAAATTACGTCATGAAGCAGCACAGCTACTTGGTTTTGCCAATTACGCTGAACTCTCAATCATCACCAAAATGGCCGAATCCGCCCAGCATATAGAAGATTTTTTGCAAGACTTGGCTGCAAGAGCTAAGCCCTATGCCCTTAAAGACAAAGCAGAGCTTGATGAGTATGCAACAAAACTCGGCATTGTCGATATGCAAGCATGGGACGTTGCCTATGTTTCAGAGAAATTACGTGAAGAAAAATATGCGTTTTCTGACCTGGAAGTAAAACAGTACTTCCCGGAAAGTAAAGTACTTGCCGGCTTATTCAAAGTGGTGGAAACCATATTTGGTATACACGTGAGCCAAACTGAAGCCCCAGTGTGGCATGAAACTGCAAGTTTTTATGCTATTAATGACCATGCCGGAAAATTGATTGGTCAGTTCTATTTAGATTTGTACGCACGTAACAATAAACGTGGTGGCGCCTGGATGGATGAAGCCATCACGCGCCGCAAAGTGGCGGGTGAACTCACCATACCTGTGGCGTACTTAACCTGTAATTTTTCTGCACCAGTGGGTGATAAGCCAGCGCTGTTTACACACGATGAAGTGCTCACCATGTTCCATGAGTTTGGTCATGGCCTGCATCACATGCTGACTGAAGTTGATTACTACAGCGTATCTGGCATCAAAGGGGTGGAATGGGATGCCGTAGAACTTCCCAGCCAGTTCATGGAAAATTTTTGCTGGGAGTGGGAAGTGTTGCGCAATATGACCGCCCACGTTGAAACTGGCGAGCAATTACCACGCACACTGTTTGATAAAATGGTCGCCGCTAAAAACTTTCAGGCCGGCATGCAAACCATGCGTCAAATTGAATTTTCATTGTTCGATATTCGCCTGCATAGTGAGTTTGACCCATATGGCTCAGCCACCGCACTAGACCTGATTGAATCGGTGCGTGATGAAGTGGCGGTAGTGCGCCCACCCAAATGGAACCGTTTTCCGCATAATTTTACCCATGTTTTTTCGGGTGGCTATGCTGCTGGCTATTACAGTTACAAATGGGCAGAGGTCTTATCCGCTGATGCCTACAGTATGTTTGAAGAAGACGGTGTTTTATCAAGAGAAGCTGGTCAACGCTACTGGCAAGAGATCCTGGCGCAAGGTGGCTCTCGTCCAGCACTGGAGTCATTTACTGCATTCCGTGGGCGTGAACCAAATATCGATGCACTGTTACGCCATAACGGCATGGTTTAAGGTTAAGTAGTGAAATTTGCGACTTGGAATGTAAATTCTCTAAATGTCAGGTTGCCGCATGTGCTGGACTGGCTGCGTGATAACCAGCCAGATGTGCTTTGCCTGCAAGAAACCAAGCAAGAAGATAGTAAGTTTCCCTACGAGGCATTTAAGCTAGCAGGCTATCAGGCAGCCCATATCGGGCAAAAAACCTATAACGGTGTGGCTATTTTAAGTCGCCATACTTTGACTGATATTCAGTGTAACATCCCAAATTTTAATGACGATCAACAGCGCGTAATTGCAGCGAACATCAACGATATTCGCGTTATTTGCGCTTATATTCCAAATGGGCAGGCGGTGGGTTCTGACAAATATCAGTACAAAATGCGCTGGCTGAGTGCGCTGACAGATTGGCTTAAAATAGAACTGGCAGCGCATCCTAAGCTGCTGGTATTGGGGGACTACAATATTGCGCCAGAGGATCGAGATTGCCATGATCCTGCAGCATGGATAGACCAAGTGTTAGTATCTCCACCCGAGCGAGAAGCCTTTCAAAACCTGATTGCATTAGGCTTACATGATAGCTTTAGGTTGTTTGAACAACCGGAAAAAAGTTTTAGCTGGTGGGACTACCGCATGATGGGTTTCAGGCGTAATTTCGGCATGCGTATCGATCATATATTAGTGAGCAAGGCACTTGAAGCTTTTTGCAAATCAGCGCACATAGACAAGGCGCCGCGTAAACTGGAGCGCCCCTCTGACCACACGCCGGTTGTATTAGAGGTTAGCTTTACCTAACTGGTCATTTAATGTGGGTTAATGCGGGTTGAGAAACTTCTCGGCAGGATTGGCAACTGATTTTTGCGCCCCTTTTGGCTGTTGAGGTTCAGGGGGTTTTGAGTTGCTCGGTTTAGGTGTTAAAGCCATGTCCGGCTGTAACATCCTTTGCGCCTGGCTGAGTGGCGGTTCATCAGAAGCTTCTGCATCGTCAAGCATGGATGGTAAAGGAATTTCAATTTCAGGAGGCGGGTTTTCATGATAGAAGTATTCGTAAATACCATTTTCGTCATTATCAGCACGAATGCCTGTTGTCGGGTCAATTCTTAGTTCCATCACACCATCTGGAATAGGGGTGTCATTGATTGGTAAACCTCGCAATGCGGTTGCCATGTATTTAATCCAAATAGGTAGCGCTGCCGAGCCTCCTGTTTCACTCCCGCCAAGGCGCCGAGGTTTATCAAATCCTACCCATGTAATGGCAACTTGCTTGGGGCTATACCCTGCAAACCAAGCGTCAAAATGGTCATTCGTTGTGCCGGTTTTGCCAGCAATATCGCTACGCCCTAATTGTAAAGCTTTAGTGGCTGTGCCGCGTTTAATCACATCTTGCATCATGGAATTCATGATAAACGCATTACGTGCATCAATCACGCGTGGTGCGCCATCTTTTGCCCGAACAAATTTTGTTTCTGAAATCACCTTGCCATTTTGATCTACAATTTTTGCAATTAAATAGGGTTTGACACGATAGCCGCCATTAGCAAAAACAGCATAAGCACTGGCCATTTGCCATGGCGTGGTAGAGCCGGCACCAAGTGCCATAGTAAGGTAAGCAGGATGGTCTTTTGCGGCAAAGCCAAAGCGGGTAATGTAGTCTTGCGCGTAATTGGGGCCTATCGTTTGTAAAACACGAATAGACACCATATTTTTAGATTTAACTAATGCTTGCCTTAAGCGAATCGGGCCATCAAACGTACTATCAAAATTTTGAGGTGACCACGCCTTACTACCAGTTTCGCCAGCCGAAAAATTTAAAGGCGCATCTTCTACAATAGTGGCTGGTGTAAATCCTTTTTCCAGCGCGGCAGAATAAACAAAAGGCTTAAAACTTGAACCTGGCTGGCGCTGTGCCTGCGTGACGTGGTTGAATTTATTAGTATTAAAATCAAAACCGCCAACTAAAGCACGGATTGCGCCTGTTTCAGGATCCAATGCCACTAGCGCAGATTCCACCTGTGGCAATTGTACGATACGCCAACCATTGCTATTTTTGGATGATGCACTTTTTAATATGCGGATAATTGCACCTGGTTTTAATAACCGTTTTGCCGGGTCTTTTTCATTAAGCGCTTTTTCTACTAAGGCCAAACCTTTGCCAGTGATCTCAATATCGTCCCCACGTTTTGTATGCACTTGAATAGATTTTTGCGACAAGCTGGTAATAACTGCGGGTATTAGTCCATTAGAGATATCAATTTCATCCAATGCGTCATTCCAGGCTTTTATTTTATCCTCAGAGGTAAGCGCTTCGATATTCAGTATTTTTTCAGGCCCACGATAGCCGTGGCGTAGATCATAGTCCAAAACACCTTCTCTAATTGCCACGTTTGCCGCTTCTTGATTCGCTTTAAGAATAGTGGTGTAAACATTCAAGCCGCTACTGTAAATATCCTCTTGATATTGCGCATATAAACTTTCCCGCACAATTTCCGCAACGTAATCTGCGGCTAAGTCACGCGATTGTTTGGAAGTTTTAAAGCGCAACGGCTGTTTTAGCGCATCCTGATAGACCGGTTCTTTAATAAAACCATAGCGGTACATGTCATGCAACACTTCACGTTGGCGGCCAAGTGCCCGCTTAGGGTTGGTAAATGGGTTGTAACTGGAAGGTGCTTTGGGCAAGCCCGCTAATAAAGCGGTTTCTGCTAAATTTAATTTGTCTAATGGCTTGCCGTAATATACTTGTGAAGCAGCGGCAAAGCCATAAGAGCGTTGCCCAAGATAGATTTGGTTAATGTAAAGTTCAAGTATTTTATCTTTACTTAAGCTGTTTTCAATTTTAATGGCGAGTAGCGCCTCATTGATCTTGGTAATGAGCGTGCGTTTGCCATTGGGCGGGGTGAAAAAGTTTTTAGCAACTTGCATGGTAATGGTGCTGGCACCCTCGTGGCTTACCCCAGTCACATTGTTTTTAATCGCGCGCAATATGCCTTTAACATCAACACCGCTATGTTGATAAAAGCGACGGTCTTCGATGGCGAGCACAGCGTCCGTCATGTTTTTTGGTACATCCTCAATTTTAATGTAGGCGCGGCGTTCTTCGCCAAACTCGCCGATTAAATAGCCATCTTCAGAGTAAACGCGCAATGGCAGTTTAGGGTGATAATCCGTCAGTGCCTCAAGTGAGGGCAGTGCCGGGTAAATAAGCGCTGCGGCGATGCCCACCAATGCAAATACTGATAAGCTGCCAACCACTAAAGTTGAAAAAGAATACTGCCACCATTTATTGAGTGTCATGAATAATATATTTTCTATTTAATTGATGCATAGTATGCCATTATAAATTGCTCTGGCGAACACTGTGAATAAACTATGTAATAAAGACCTAAAATAGAGGTGTAAATAAAAAATTGCTTTACAGGGGTTAAACTTGTTGCTAGGATTTAATGTAATTTATTAGAAACGTGCGTAACTAACGAAATCAGAAAAGGAATTTCAATTTGAAATTCAGCTTTTTTACAGAATCAACACCACCACTCATCGGTATAGACATTAGTTCTACTTCCGTCAAGATGGTCGAACTCGGCAACGATAGTCGCGGCGGCTATAAGCTAGAGGGTTACTCAATCTCACCTTTGGCCAAAGACGCCATGGTTGATGGCAATGTGGGTGACCTTGACAAAGTGGCTGACGCAATCAAACTTGCGTGGAAGTTGCTTGGCTCGGGCGAGAGGCGTGTGGCGCTGGCTTTGCCTTCCTCTGCGGTGATCAGTAAAAAAGTCATCATGTCGGCTGGCTTGCGTGAACAAGACATGGAAGCTCAAGTCGAGGCTGAAGCAAATCAATACATCCCGTTCCCGCTTGACGAAGTCAATATAGATTTTCAAGTGTTAGGCCCCACACCTAATAACCCTGATGAAGTTGAAGTGCTGATTGCAGCAGCGCGTAAAGAAAAAATTGAAGACCGTGTAGTAGCAGCAGAAAGCGCAGGGCTCAAAGTAGTCATCATGGATGTCGAATCGTATGCTACGGAAGCAGCCTATGCTTTGGTCGCAGGACAGTTGCCTGATTCTGGGCGTAAGCAAACTGTCATGATCGTCGATATTGGCGCCACCATGATGCACATCAATGTGTTGCATGATAACAAACCCGTTTATGCACGTGAGCAAAATTTCGGCGGCAGTCAGTTGACGCAAGAAATTCAGCGTCGCTTTGGATTGTCATTAGAAGAAGCCGAGATTGCCAAGCGCAAAGGTGGCCTGCCAGAAACTTACGAAAGTGAAGTGCTGCAACCGTTTGTGCAGTTGCTGGCGATGGAAGTTGCAAGAGCGCTCCAGTTTTTCACTAGTTCAACACAATATCATCGTGTTGATCATATAGTGTTAGCCGGTGGCTGCGCTACAATTCCTGAAATTGACATTACGGTTCAAGATCGTACTCAGGTAAATACGCTAGTTGCAAACCCATTTCACAGCATGGGACTTGGCGCAAGAGTCAGGCAACAACAGGCAACAACAGATGCACCAGCGTTACTAATTGCTTGCGGACTGGCAATGCGAGGCTTAACGATATGATACGTGTCAATCTACTCCCTCATCGTCAAATCAGAAGAGAAGCCAGGCAGCGTGAATTTGGCCTAATGGCAATATTTACAGCCATCGCTGCCAGCGCAATTGTTTTTATGGGTTACACCGTTATCAATGGTCAAGTTGAAACACAATTAGAGCGCAATCAACGTTTAGATGCGGCTATTGTTAAGCTCGATAAAGAAATTGCAGACATCAAAGATTTAAAAGATCAAATCAGTGCCATGCTTGAGCGTAAACAGGTGGTTGAGAATTTACAAACTAATCGCAGCCAGGCTGTTGTTGTGTTTGATGAATTGAGTCGCCAATTACCAGAAGGCATGTACTTAAAAAGCGTTAAACAGCAAGGCAACGTTATTACAATTGAAGGAGTAGCCGATACCAACGCCAGGGTAGCAACGCTGGTGCGAAACTTTAATACATCAAATTGGCTAGAATCACCCGTTTTGATTGAAATTAAGGCGGTGACGGTGAATAACGTAAAACATAATATGTTTACTTTAAAAGTGAATCTTAAAGCACCTAAGCTGGAAACTGAAGATGCTAAGCCAAAAGATGGAAGTCAATCATGAAATTAGATGATTTCAGTAATATAGACATCAATAATGCCGGTAGTTTACCTGCGCCAGTTAAAGCGGTGTTGTTGACAGGCGTTTTTTTGGTGTTGGTTGCGCTCGGATATTATTTTTTATGGAGCCCAGCGTTGGAGTCGCTGGATACTGAGAAAAATAAAGAGCAGGAGTTAAGAAAAGTTTTTTTAGATAAAAAAAGTCAAGCCATCAATCTAGAAGCTTACCGAGCGCAAATGGTA
This sequence comes from Methylotenera sp. RIFCSPLOWO2_02_FULL_45_14, assembly GCA_001803395.1. Taxonomy (GTDB): domain Bacteria; phylum Pseudomonadota; class Gammaproteobacteria; order Burkholderiales; family Methylophilaceae; genus Methylotenera. The sequence goes on from MHBU01000018.1 coordinate 56,404, forward strand.
GAGATTGAAAAAACATTTGGTGCTTTATTAAAACAGTTGCCAGATAGATCTCAAATGGATGGCTTGCTAACAGATATTAACCAAGCTGGATTAAGCCGGGGTTTGGAATTTGAGTTATTTAAACCGGGACAAGAGTCTCAGGCAGATTTCTATGCTGAAATGCCGATATCAATAAAATTGCTGGGTACTTATCATGATTTAGGTGCCTTTGCGACAGACATCTCAAAACTGTCCCGCATCGTAACTTTGGGTGATATTTCTGTTGCAAATCAAAATAAAGATGTTAAACCATCATCTACGGATGCGGTGTTGGTCATGGAGGCGGCTGCTAAAACTTATCGTTATTTAGATGCAGATGAAGTGGCCGCAAAACGCAAAGCGGCTAAAGATAAAGCTAGCAAGAAAGGTAAATAATCCCCGTGAGTGATTGCCTAAAACCGAAATTAACATCGAATACATACTTAAAGCTAGTTTTAAGTTGCCTGTTAACGGTAGCGTTGGTTGCATGTAGTGGTAATGATGGCGATGATCTTGACCAGTATATGCGTGATGCCGCTAAAGATGTAAAGCCTAAAATCAAGCCGCTACCTGAAGTGAAGCCTTATTTGGCATTGCAATATAACGCAGATGGTGTTTTGATCGACCCGTTTCGAGCACGTAAGGCTATTAGCAAATCAGGTGTGCTGCAACCTAATTCAAATAGACCCAAAGAGCCTATGGAGTCTTATCCGCTTGAAAGCCTGAAGTACGTCGGCATGCTATCAAAAAGCAAGCTGACTTATGCGCTACTTAAAACGCCTGATAACGCAGTGCAACAAGTTAAGCTTGGCAATTATGTCGGTCAGAATTTTGGTAGAGTCACGCAAATTACGGGTAGCGAAATTGTACTTAAAGAAATAGTACAGGATGATCTTTCTGGTGATTGGGTAGAGCGCATTTCAACTTTAGCGTTACAAGAGTAATTTAAGAAATTAGTAATCCATGGAGTTAAGAATCCATGAAATTAAGAAACAAGGTGAAATGATGAAAACAAATATGTGGATGGCTAAAATTTTACAAGCAGCCCTGTTGCTGGGGCTAACAATGTTTTCAGGATTGCTATTAGCTGAAGATCAGTCGGCGTTAGCCAATAAAATTGAAAGCATAGACTATTCCACCTTATCTGGAGGAAGGGTCAGTATTCGTGTAAAAACAACACTACCACTTAAAAATCCACCCGCTGGATTTACGCTCAACAATCCATCACGTATTGCATTAGATTTTCCGCAAGTTGGCAATGGTCTTGCAAAAAACAATATCACAGCAGACCAAGGTTCACTAAAAAGCATTACCTTAGCGCAAGGCAAAGACCGCACGCGTTTAGTGCTGAATTTGTCTAAAAATGTAGGCTACAGCACGACCGCAAATGGCAATGAAGTCACTATCATGCTGCAAGGCAATGAAGTGAGCGCGAATAATGTGGTAGAAACCAAGTTTTCAGAGCCGAGTTTAGGGGCTCAGTCAGTCACCATCAATAACGTTGATTTTGCACGCGGTAAAAATGGAGAAGGACGCATTATTGTTGATTTATCTGATGCATCAGCGGGTATTAACATTAAGCAAAAAGGTAAAACTATCGTCGTTGATTTTATCAATACGGATGTGCCTGCAAACTTGCAACGCCGTTTGAATGTCACCAATTTCAATACGCCGGTGATCTATGTGGACACCATGAAACAAGGCAAAAATGGCCGCATGATTATTGAGCCCAAAGGTAACTGGGAGCAATCAGCGTATCAAGCTGATAAAAAATTCATTATTGACGTGCGTCAAGTGGTTGAAGACCCAAACAAGTTAGTGCGTGGCTCTAAACCTGGTTACGCGGGCGAGAAGCTATCATTAAACTTTCAAAATATTGAGGTGCGCTCAGTGTTGCAAGTCATTGCAGATTTTACCGGGCTTAACATTATTACCAGTGACACGGTTACCGGTAATTTAACCTTGCGCTTAAAAGATGTGCCTTGGGATCAGGCACTTGAAATTATTCTGCAGAGTAAGGGCTTGGATAAACGTAAGAATGGCAATGTAATTTTGGTTGCACCTGCCGATGAGATCGCTGCAAAAGAAAAACAGGCGTTTGAAAGTCAGCAACAAATTGATGATGTTGAGCCAATGAAAACAGAGGTATTCACGCTAAATTACATGAAAGCTGAATCACTCAAAGACATTTTAAGTGACCCCAAACAAAAGCTGCTCTCAAAACGAGGTAGTGCGGTGCTTGACCCACGTACGAATACAGTATTTGTGCAAGATACCGCTAAGTATCTTGAGCAAGTACAAGCGATTATTAATAAAACAGACGTGGCAGTGAAGCAAGTAATGATTGAGTCGCGCTTAGTGATTGCCGATGATAAATACAGCAAGGCGCTGGGTGCAAAGTTTGGGGTTACGCAAACAGGGTCTCCAGGTAGAACATTCAGCACGGTAAGTGGCTCGATGGGCAATAGGCCAACTGCATATACTCCTGCAACTGGTACAATTCCTGCATCGTACACACAGGGTACACATAATGGCGCAATTCAAACTGCTGTTACCGGAGGTGCCGTCACAACCAGCTCTGATGGGCTGCCTGACCTGATGTCCAACTTGCCCGTTGCAAAGGCCTTCGGCTCTTTTGCTTACAGCCTGTTTCATCTGCCAGCTGGTTTACTGCTGAACATGGAATTAACGGCGATGGAATCCGACAAGCGCGGTAAAATTGTTTCTAGTCCGCGTGTCACAACCGCAAATCAGCATAAAGCTAAAATTGCTGCAGGTACCGAGATACCCTACTTGCAAGCTTCTAGCAGTGGCGCTACGAACGTAGCTTTTAAGGCCGCGGTGCTTAGTCTGGAGGTGACGCCACAAATCACGCCTGATGACAAAATCATCATGGATATTGATGTTAAGAAAGATCGGGTGGGAACAGTCTTCAGCGGTATCCCCTCAATTGACACGCAAAATATCCAGACGCAGGTGCTTGTGGGCAATGGGGAAACGGCTGTGCTTGGCGGCATTTATGAGCAAATAGAGCGTGATGATGTAGAGAAAGTGCCATTTTTTGGCGACTTGCCAATCATGGGTAATTTGTTTAGGAAGAAGGAAAGAGTAAGCGACAAAACAGAACTGCTGATATTTATTACCCCAAAAATCGTGGATGATGGTTTAGCTTTGAAATAAGTAAAATCAGCAAAATCTGACAGCGTGTTAAGATTGTCATAAAATGCCCATCATATTTGTGATGGGCATTTTGCTTTACAAGGTGCAGTTTTTAGGAACAAGGGTATTTTTAATTGGATAACATTTACTTTATAGGCCTGATGGGTGCTGGCAAAACGACTATTGGCCGTTTGCTGGCAAAACAATTGGGTCGTGATTTTTACGATTCTGACGTTGAAATTGAGCGTAAAACGGGTGTAAAAATCCCTTTAATTTTTGACTTAGAAGGTGAAGATGGTTTTCGTAAACGCGAAACTGCGACCATTGAAGAATTGACCCAGTTAAAAAACATTGTCATGGCAACAGGCGGTGGTGCGGTATTGTTGCCAGAAAATAGAGCGCTGCTTAAACGCAATAGCAAAATAATCTATTTGCGTGGCAAGGTCAATGATTTATACCAGCGTACACGTCATGATAAAACTCGCCCATTATTACAAGGTGGCAATTTGCGGCAAAAACTTGAGCGTTTATATATCCAGCGCGACCCAATTTACACCGGCTTGGCGGATTACATTGTAGATACTGGCGCGCAATCAGCCGTAGAAATTACCCATACCATTGAACAGTTATTAACAAATTAAATTAACACTAAACTCAACATACAAATGCAAACACTCAAAGTAGAATTAGCCAATAGAAGCTACCCAATACATATTGGGCGCAATTTAATTGCAGATGCCAGCCTCATATTGCCCCACCTAAAACGTAAACATGTCGCCATTGTGACCAACACCACAGTTGCGCCATTATATTTAGACAAATTAACGCAAACGTTACAAACTGCGGGTGTTTCTGTAATCCCTATTATTCTGCCAGATGGCGAAGCCTATAAAAACACAGAAACGCTCAATAAAATTTACGATGCCTTGTTGCAAAATCGCTGCGAGCGCAGCACAACGTTGATAGCGCTTGGCGGCGGCGTGATTGGCGACTTAACAGGCTATGCGGCGGCAACTTATTTGCGCGGCGTGCCATTTATACAAATCCCCACTACGCTGCTTTCTCAGGTGGATTCATCCGTAGGCGGCAAAACCGGCATCAACCACCCGCTGGGTAAAAACATGATAGGTGCTTTTTACCAGCCACAACTGGTGCTGGCTGATATTGATACCTTACAAACATTACCAGCAAGAGAATTTTCTGCAGGCATGGCAGAAGTCATTAAATATGGCTTAATCCGCGATGCAGAATTTTTTGATTGGCTAGAAGTGAATATCGCCAAACTCATGGTGTTAGATGAAGCCGCATTGAGCTACGCCATCTACCGCTCATGCCAAAACAAAGCAGAAGTCGTGGCGCTTGATGAACACGAAAACGGTGAACGCGCACTGTTAAACCTGGGCCACACTTTTGGCCACGCTATTGAAAACGCAATGGGTTATGGCGTATGGCTGCATGGCGAGGCCGTAGCGGCAGGCACCATGATGGCGGCAGATTTATCGCAACGCATGGGCTGGCTAACCAGTGATGAAGTAAAGCGCATATTTGCGCTATTAACAGCGGCTAACTTACCATTACAAGCACCAAAATTAGGCGTAGATAAATATCTGGATTTAATGCAGTTAGATAAAAAAGTAGCCGATGGAAAAATTAGATTAGTATTGCAACAAGGCATTGGTAAAGCCGTGATTACCAGCGACTATGATGCTGAAAAATTAAAAGAAACATTGGCGCTAAACTATCGGCACGAGGTCGTGCCTCCTACAAGGTAGGAGCGACGACCTCGTCGCGAAATGGATAATATATGAACAATCTCGCCCCCTACGCCGCCAATCCTGCATTATCCATAGGCCGCCAATTTAACGAGCCGCCATCCTCTACCCGCAACGCCTTCCAACGCGATCGTGACCGCATTATCCACTCCACCGCCTTTCGCCGCCTGGAATACAAAACGCAAGTATTTGTAAACCACGAAGGTGACTTATTTCGCACCCGCTTAACGCACAGCCTGGAAGTCGCCCAAATGGCGCGTGGCATCGCGCGTACACTCAACCTGCATGAAGATCTCACCGAAGCCATCGCATTAGCGCATGATCTGGGTCACACCCCATTTGGCCATGCCGGGCAAGACGCACTCAATGCATGTATGCGTGATTTTGGCGGCTTTGAACACAACCTGCAATCATTACGCGTGGTAGAGCAGCTAGAACAGCGCTACGCCGAGTTTGACGGCTTAAACTTAACCTTTGAAGTGCGTGAAGGCATCCTCAAACATTGCTCCATTAAAAATGCCAAACAGTTGGGCGACGTAGGCCAGCGCTTTATAGATAAAACCAGCCCCAGTTTAGAAGCGCAACTCACCAACTACGCTGATGAAATCGCCTATAACAACCATGACATTGATGATGGCCTGCGCTCAGGCTTAATCACCATAGAACAATTATCCAAAGTCGAACTGTTTGCGCAAAATTTGGCAGAGGTAAAAACTAAATACCCAAAATTAGAGCAGAAGCGTCTAATACACGAAACCGTACGCCGCATGATCAACACCCTGGTGGTGGATTTATGCACGCAAAGCGCACACAACATTGCACAACACCAACCGCAAAGCATTGCCGATATTCGCCAGCTACCGCCATTGGTAAATTTTAGTGATGAAATTGCCGCGCAAAATCAAAAACTCAAACAATTTTTACGCAAAAATCTATACCACCATTATAAAGTCAACCGCATGAGCGCAAAAGCCACGCGCATCGTGCGCGAGCTGTTTGCCGTGTTTTTTGAAAATACAGGCTTATTGCCCAACGAATTTCAAACCTACGCTGAAATTGACAAACCTCGCGCAGTGGCAGATTACATTGCCGGTATGACCGACCGCTATGCCATCCGCGAGCATCGTAAATTGTTTACGGTAGAAGAGTATTTGTAGGGGCGACGACCTAGTTTAGCAACACTTGCCAGCAAGCTGGCTTTAGTGTTGATTATCAGTTTTATCTGGCGCGAAAAATGGTGCTATGAATTCCATCACTGCAATTGGCACGTGATCTTGCCTCCTACATACGACTTTTCAAGTGCTTTAGCGCTTAGCAAATTAGCAATACTTGCCTGCGAAGCGGGCTTAGTAGTGTTTATCAGTTTCTCCTGATCGGAGTGCCCGTGGTACATACGACTTTTCAAGTGCTTTAGCGCTTAGAAAATCGGAGTGCCCGTGGTACAAAAATCCTTATGTTGCAAATTTACAACAAATGTAAATAATTGTGACAAAAATGCTAACTTTAGGTTGTGTCAGCCAAATCACTTGGGTATATTAACCACACCTTCTTGATGAAGCTACTTGTAAGCTAGTCTTGCAAAGTAGTGAAAGTCGAGAGAGTTTGCAAACTTTCTCTTGCGTTTATTGCTACAGCCGGCTTGCCGGCACTGGCAAAAAATAAAAGAGGTAAAACTTAAGTAACACAAACGCAATATATTTTATGGAGATTTATATGAAAACAACAATTAAATTAGCAGTTGCTTCAGCTTTAATCGCTGCAGCTTCAAGCGCTAACGCTGGTATTATTATTCCAGCTGGCGATTGGACAGTAGACATTAACGGTAACGTGAATGCTTATTTCATCCACAACCGTTCATCAGACAACAACACTGTTTTAGGCGGTTTGGCAAATACTGAATCTGGTAATGCAGACAATAATAGCTCATCATCAAGCATCAACACTGGGTTATTGCCTTCATGGTTAGGTGTTTCTGGTAAAACACGTCAAAACGACTTGGACGTTGGTTTCACAATCAGCTTCCAACCAGGTGCATCAGGTAAAACATCATTATCTGCTGGCGCTGCCAGTAATTCTGAATTCCGTCAAGCATCTATCACATTCGGTGACAAATCATGGGGTTCTATCAAAATCGGTAAAGACTTAGGTGTTTTCGGTTCTGATGCTATTCTAAGTGACATGACATTGTTAGGCGTTGGCTCACAAGGTCTTGTTGGTACAGCGGGTGGTACTACAACTACACTAGGTCGTATCGGTACTGGTTACCTGTATGCTGACTTCAATGGTCAAATCAACTACACATCACCAAATTGGAATGGTTTCAGCTTTGTTGCTGGTATCGACCAACCATTAAATACATTGAACCTAGCTGGTGGTGCAAGCACTGCTTCAACAGGTGCTCAAAAAACGCCAGGTTTCGTGGGTAATGTTTCTTACTCATGGGCTGGTGATGTAGCTGGTAAAGTTTGGGCTGAAGCTAAAACACAAAACGTTGAGTATGGTGGCACTGTTGGTAAAGAACGTGCAACTGCTTTTGGTATCGGTGCTAAAGTTGATGTTGCTGGTTTTGGTTTAGTAGGTTACTACTATGACGCTGATGGTGTTGGTACAACAGCATTCTTGATGGACGGTGTTGCTGCTAACGGCAAATCACGTGATTCAGACGGTGGTTACGTACAAGCTACTTACACAATCCCAGGTGTTGGTACTAAATTGGGCGTTAGCTGGGGTATCAGCAAGCTTGATGAAGCATCAGGTGAAGTTGCTACAACTTTAGTTAAAGAAAATGAAATGTGGACAGTTGGTGCTTACCATCCACTTACAAAACACTTGAACTTGGTTGCTGAGTACTCACAAGTTACTGCTGAAAACCATGCAGGTGCTGAAAACGAATCAGACATTGCTTCAGTAGGCGCAATCTTATTCTTCTAGGATAACGCAGGGTTAACCCTGCTTTAGAATTGAAGTTTAAATAAAAACGGCATTTTCGGATGCCGTTTTTTTATTTTAAGCAAGCGTAGCCTCGATGCAATGAATCAGAAAAACTGATAAGCACTACTCAGAATAAACTGATAAGTACTACTAAACCCGCTTCGCAGGCAAGTATTACTAATAAACCAGCAAGCTGGCATACGACTTTTCAATGGCTTTAGCCATTAGAAAATCGGAGTGCCTGTGGTGTAAGTATTGCTAAATGCAATCGAGGGATAACGTAACGGATCCCCCTCGATTACGCTGCGCTTTCACTCAGAATAATGAGCTTTAGCTCATATATTCTGTGGGGAAGACCTTCACGGTCTCATCAAGGCTACAAATTCCTACAACGGCAACTTCGGTTGCCGTTTTTTATAGCTTAAAATTTATGAGTCACTTAGCGGGAATGAGATGGGGTCAGCTCAGTCTGATTCCACTTTACACATATTTGAGTATGCGTGAAGGTTACGTTCGCTACAGTTTCATTATTTATTCGTCTATCCCTAATTCCTGAATTTTTCTGGTTAGCGTGTTGCGCCCCATACCTAGTTGAGTGGCAGCTTCAATGCGGCGGCCGTGGGTATGCGCTAAGGCTTTTTCGATTAAGATGCGTTCAAATATCTGTGTGCGGGTTTCCAGTACGTTTTGTTCACCGCGATTCAATGCATCACTTACTTCAGCGGCAAGGGCTTCTTGCCATGTAGTGGTTGCGCTGGTTTTGATGTTGTCTTCTTTTAGTTCTGGAGGTAGATCGGCGATGTCGATGTTTTGACCTGGTGCCATCACCGTTAGCCAGTGGCATACGTTTTCTAGTTGGCGTACATTGCCGCTCCAGTTAACGGCGCTTAGGTATTTAAGTGCGGCTACCGAGGGTTGTTTGGCTTCTACGCCGAGCTCGGTGGCGCTGTGTTGTAGAAAATGTTTTATCAGTAATGGAATATCTTCACGGCGCTCACGCAGTGCCGGCAGTCGCAGCCTAATGACGTTCAGGCGGTGAAATAAGTCTTCACGAAATAATCCGGTTTTAACGCGTTCTTCTAAATCTTGGTGGGTGGCGGCAATAATGCGTACATTAACTTTAATCGGTTGGTGACCACCTACGCGGTAAAATTGGCCGTCACTGAGTACGCGCAGCAGCCGTGTTTGCAGGTCGGCTGGCATGTCGCCGATTTCATCTAAAAACAATGTGCCGGTGTCCGCTTGTTCAAAGCGCCCGCGGCGTGAGGCTGCGGCACCCGTAAAGGCGCCACGCTCATGGCCAAATAGTTCTGATTCGAGTAAGTCTTTGGGGATAGCCGCAGTGTTAATGGCAATAAAAGGTTTGTCTGCACGTGGGCTATGGCGGTGCAGGGCGCGCGCTACCAGTTCTTTACCGCTGCCAGATTCACCGTTGAGCAGTACGGTGGCATGGGAGCGGCTTAAACGCCCAATGGCTCTAAACACCTCTTGCATTGAGGGTGCTTGGCCGATGATTTCAGGCGTTTCTTCTGTGCTGATATTGTTTGCAGTTTCAGAGGCTTGCCTAGTGCTTTCATCGACTGCGCGTTTGATAATATCAATGGCTTGATCAACGTCAAATGGTTTTGCCAGGTATTCAAATGCGCCACCTTGAAACGCTGCCACTGCGCTTTCAAGGTCTGAATATGCGGTCATGATGATGACGGGAATATCGGGGTATTGCCGCTTGATTTCGCTTAAAAAATCTAAACCAGAGCCGTTGGGCATGCGAATGTCGCTGACCACGACTTGCGGTTGTTCGCGCTCTAGTGCGTTTAGCGCTTCAGCCACAGATGAGAAGGTTTTAAATTCTAAATCTGTGCGCGCAAGGGCTTTTTCAAACACCCAGCGGATAGATTTGTCGTCGTCGATGATCCAGATTGGTTTCATGTGGTTCTCAAAATAATATTTAATATGTGCATAGATGTAAGAGCGCAATCAGAACAAACTGATAAGCACTACTAAGCCAGTAAACTGGCAAGTATTGCTAATTTATTGCGCGAATGGTTTTAGTTATCGCGAATAAATTCGCTCTTACATCGTAATCGCAACAGGTTTAACCGCTGTGGTTTCTATGGGTAATAAAATCGTAAAGCACGTATTGCCTGGTTCACTATTACATTCAATCATGCCGTGATGCTGCGTAATAAAAGTTTGCGCTAAGGTTAAACCTAAGCCTGAGCCACCCTCAGAACCTGATACTAAGGGGTAAAAAATGCGGTCGCGAATGTCGGCTGGGATGCCAGGTCCGTTATCAATAATTTCTAACTTAATGGCGACACGGTAACGCTTTCTTGCCAGTGTGACTTGCCGTTCAGCACGTGTTCTAAAGGTGATCTGGCTGGCTGGCGTTTTATGCGCTTGCATGGCTTGTACGGCATTGCGCGCAATGTTCAAAACGGCCTGAATCAGTTTTTCGCGGTCACCGATCAGTTCGGGAAGACTTAAATCATAATCACGTTTGATGAGTATTGATTGAGGGGACTCTGCAAGCAACAGGCTTCTTACGCGCTCTAATACCTCATGGATATTGGTCGGTTGGTACTTTGGCACGCGATGCGGGATAAGCAGTCTATCCATCAGCATTTGCAGTCTGTCGGCCTCTTTAATAATCACTTGCGTATATTCACGCAGGCTGGGTGACGGTAGCTCGTGCTCAAGCAGTTGCGCGGCACCGCGCAAACCACCAAGCGGATTGCGGATTTCATGCGCTAAATTTCGTAATAGCTCGGCATTGGCTTGTTGTTGAATTAGCATGCGTTCTTCACGCGCGATACGCAGTTGCGCATCCATCGGCTGAAATTCTAAAATCAAACTGGCGGCAGGGGATTCAATGGGGGTGACGGTGCAGGTGACAGCAAAAGAATGATGTCGATGGGTGCTAATGGTAAATTCATGCTCCCGAAACGGGCTTTGCTGTTGAATGGCGTTGTTGATAGCGAGCATGAGAATGCCGCAGTCTGGAAACACCTCGCTCATTTTCAGCCCAATGACTTGATTAGCGCTAAAGGCAAAAATAATTTCAGCGCCTGGGTTCATATAGACCACGCGCTGATGATCATCAAGCAAGATAATCGCGGTAGCTAAATGCTCTAGTCCCGCAAAGTGGTCAGGCGTTGATTGCACCATAGTAGTATTGAATCCATCATTATCAGTAATAATACTATGAATAAAGCAAAAGTTGAGCCAACTAAAAAGATGGTTGTAAATTAACTTAGTCTGGCTATTTTAGAGAATCCAGTTCTTTTTGCAGGAGCTCAATATTTTTTTGGTGGTTATCAACATCCGCTTGCAAGGTTTTCATTTTTTCTTCAAACTTTGGCACATTGCGGAAAGTTTTGCCATCGGCAGCTTTGTAAACTTCAGGCTTGGATTCACCCTCGGTATAAGCTTTTTTTGCTTGCTCTAAAGCAGATTTTTCAGCAGCGAGTTCATTTTGTAAAATTTCTTTGCGTTTATCATCACGCTGGTTTTGCGTATTTTTGTCAACGCGAGGAAAGCCCTCCGGTGTGGGGGTACGCTTATTTGCTGTGCTACCACTTGATGCTCTGGCACGGTCATTGGAGATTACGTTGGCATCTGGATCTAACTCCAGGCGGGTGGAGCCTTTTGATTTGATATTAGAGTAGGTAACGCGGCCATCTGCATCTACATGTTTATAGATTTCAGCAAAGGCTTGGCTTGAGAGCGCAAGTGTAATCGTAAGTGCAATCAATGATAAAAATAAGTGTTTTTTCATGGGCTTAGTTTAGTAGAGTTGAACAATTTAGGCAACATGTCATAACTGCCATACGCGCAGAACGCCTGGTATGTTGCATTAGTTGACAGGCTATCAGTTGGTGATTGCAAATAAAAAAGCACGCTTATCGCGTGCTTTTTTATTACTTACTAGTTTAACAACACGTTAGCATGAGTAGTACAAACCAAATTCAGCTGGGTGTGGTGTCATACGCATTTTGTTCACTTCTTCCATTTTCAGGTTGATGTAAGCATCAATCCAGTCGTCAGTAAATACGCCGCCACGGGTTAAGAACTCGCGGTCATTATTTAAGGCCTCAAGTGCTTCTTCTAGTGAAGCGCATACGGTTGGGATTTGTGCATCTTCTTCTGCCGGTAGATGGTACAAATCTTTGGTGGCTGGTTCACCTGGGTGAATTTTGTTTTGAACGCCATCTAAACCTGCCATCAACAAGGCTGAGAAAGCCAAGTATGGGTTAGCGATTGGGTCTGGAAAGCGCGCTTCAACACGGCGACCTTTGTCAGAATGCACAAAAGGAATGCGAATAGAAGCAGAGCGGTTTTTAGCAGAGTAAGCTAATTTTACTGGCGCTTCAAAGTGTGGCACTAAACGTTTGTATGAGTTGGTCCCTGGGTTGGTAATTGCGTTTAAAGCGCGCGCATGTTTGATAATGCCGCCGATGTAGTAAAGCGCAAATTCGCTCAAGCCCGCATAGCCGTTACCAGCAAACAAGTTTTTGCCGTCTTTCCATACTGATTGGTGTACGTGCATGCCGCTGCCGTTATCACCTGCAAATGGTTTAGGCATAAATGTGGCTGTTTTACCGTAAGCATGTGCTGTGTTTAAAATGACGTATTTTTGAATTTGCGTCCAGTCAGCACGTTGCGTTAAGGTGCTGAATTTAGTGCCGATTTCACATTGGCCAGCGGTTGCTACTTCATGGTGATGCACTTCAACAGGTACGCCCATCGCTTCTAATGTCATACACATGGCAGAGCGGATGTCGTGCAATGAATCGACTGGAGGCACTGGGAAGTAGCCGCCTTTAACGCCTGGACGGTGACCAGTGTTGCCGCCTTCAAATTTTTCATTGGATGACCAAGCGCCTTCTTCTGAGTTGATGCGCACTGAGCAGCCGCTCATTGAAACATCCCATTGAATGCTGTCAAAAATGAAGAACTCTGGCTCTGGGCCAAAATAGGCAGTGTCACCCAAGCCCGTTGACTTTAAGTACGCTTCAGCACGTTTTGCTAAAGAACGTGGATCACGCTCGTAGCCTTTGCCATCGGTTGGGTCAACTACGTCGCAAGTTAGAATAAGGGTTGGTTCATCCATAAATGGGTCGATGTTTGCTGTTGATGGATCTGGCATCAATTGCATGTCTGATGCTTGAATACCTTTCCAGCCTGCGATTGAAGAGCCATCAAACGCGTGGCCTTCAGTAAATTTTTCTTCATTAAAGTGTGACACAGGTACCGTTACGTGCTGCTCTTTACCGCGTGTATCAGTAAAACGAAAATCAACAAACTTAATGTCGTTATCGATGACCAATTTCATTACATTTTCCACTGACATTAGAATCTCCTATGATGGTGTGGGTTAAAATAAAACAGATTAAAATTCAACTCAGTAGATTAGCAGGAAACATGCCAGTCTGAAAAGGTCAAACCCCTATTATTTTATTGGGATGTGAAAACTGGCGTTAATAGTTCGCACTAAAAAAGTGCGCATTGTGATTTTTTTGCACTAATAGTGTGCGCTATTGGGTATGGGTATTTTGTGGGATTTAAGGCTATACTTTAAAACTAGTGGAAAACGTAGAAGCAAGCATAAAAATTGTAAATTTTAAGAAAGCGATCATCATGAGTCATCAACAGGAAATTTTAGCGGTAGCGCAACAACGCGCGCTAGAAAAAAATCTACCTTATGCCGGAGCATTAACACCGCAGGAGGCTTTTGAAATTTTGCAAGAAAATCCAAAAGCGTTGTTAGTTGATGTGCGTACCCAAGCTGAGCTGGATTTAGTTGGGCGTGTACCAGCCGCGCTGAATGTAGAATGGGCATTTTACCCGGGTATGGTGGCGAATGCGGATTTTGCCAAGCAATTAGTTGCTGAGCTTAATAAACGCCATGTTGATAAAGATTCAGCGTTGATTTTTTTGTGCCGTACCGGAGGCCGCTCAAGTAATGCGGCAACGGTAGCCGCATCGCTCGGATTTACGCAAGCTTACAATACCTTGGAGGGTTTTGAAGGCGAGGCCAATAGCCATAAACAACGCACACTGATTAACGGCTGGAGGCATGCTGGTTTGCCTTGGACTAATTAAATAATGCTTGATCAATATGCCGAACCTTTGAGTGGTATTGACCGCTACGCGGTCGTGGGTAATCCAATCGCACATAGTAAATCTCCGTTAATTCATACAGAGTTTGCAAAACAAACGCATCAAAATATAAGTTACGAGCGTGTGCTTGCGCCCTTGGATGGTTTTGAGGCGACGATTAGGGATTTGATGCAGCAAGGCTTTAAGGGCGTGAATGTGACGGTGCCGTTTAAGTTTGAGGCTTATGCCCTCTGTGATTACCATACTGAACAAGCCAAATTAGCGGGTGCCGTGAATACCATCAAATTTACCGAGCATGGGATATGGGGCAACAATACGGATGGCGATGGTTTAATTGCCGACATTACGCATAATCTTAACACCCTCATTGAAGGTAAGCGCGTGTTGCTACTGGGTGCTGGCGGCGCGGCTGAGGGCGTTTTTCAGCCGCTGTTAGTGCAAAAGCCTGCAAAGTTGGTGGTTGCCAATCGTACTTTAGATAAAGCCGAGAACATGGTGAGCAAGTCGCTTGATAAGACTAGCCAAGTGACGGCTTGCACCTTTGAAGACTTAAAAAATCAGCAGTTTGATATTGTGATCAATGCCACTTCAGCTGGCTTGAGTGACATGGCGTTGCCTGTCCCGAGTAGTGTGTTTGCAAAAAACTGTTTGGCCTACGACATGATGTACGGTCGCGAGACTCCGTTTATGCAGCAAGCGCGTGCAAGTGGGGCGCAGGTTGCGGATGGATTGGGCATGTTGGTTGAGCAAGCTGCAGAAGCGTTCAATTACTGGCGAGGCGTGCGACCAGAAACAAAATCTGTGATGAACATAGTAAGTGCGTTATAAATGCTAAGTTGGTTAATGAATCGAAATTCAGCAGCGCCATTAACCGTGGGTGGTTATTTGGAACGTGGTTTTGTGTTGTTTGTGGCGTTTGTACTGTTGTATCAGGTTTGGATATTTTTGCACATTTGTTGGTGGATTAAATTTAATCCGCACTCCAGCGCTTTTATGCAGAATCGCTTAGCCATTATTCAGGAAAAATCTCCCGATGCAGAGCTTAAGCATAAGTGGGTTGAGTACTCTAAAATTTCTAACCATTTAAAGCGCGCGGTCATTGCATCAGAAGATGCAAAATTTTTAGACCATGAAGGTTTTGATTGGGAAGGCATTCAAAAGGCCTATAAAAAAAACCTGAAAAAAGGCAAGATTGTGGCGGGCGGTTCCACCATTAGTCAGCAACTGGCTAAGAATTTATTTTTATCCACAAAACGCACGCCTTGGCGCAAAGGGCAAGAGGCTATTATTACGGTGATGCTGGAAAACATACTGACTAAACGCAGGATTTTAGAAATATATTTGAATGTGATCGAGTGGGGTAATGGTGTGTTTGGTGCCGAGGCGGCGGCAAGACATTATTACAAAACTAGCGCATCGAAGTTGAGTGCAGGCCAAGCGGCAAGGTTAGCGGCAATGATTCCCAACCCGCGTTTTTATGATGCCCACAAATTTACGCCTTATTTAAATCGGCGTGCTGCGACTATTCAAGCCAGAATGGGGATGGTGGAAGTGCCATAATATTATAGCTAGTCTCTTAAATTAAAGTCACATCTTGTTATTCTTCGCTATGCTCAGAATGACAGTTTTTTTAGTCAATAAAATCCTGCTATTATTTAAAGGATTAGCTATAGCGTAATACGCCGTACGGAACTGCGTTAATACGCCTTATATAGCCTAACAAATTGAGTTAAAGCATTGGTTTTAAGTATTTGGCCGTATAACTTTCTGAACTTTGCGCCACTTGCTCAGGGGTACCTTCGGCAATAATAGTGCCGCCGCCATCGCCGCCTTCTGGACCCATATCGACAATCCAATCGGCGGTTTTAATCACGTCCAGGTTATGCTCAATAATCACAATGGTGTTGCCTGCATCGCGCAAACGATGAATCACATCAAGTAATAATTGAATGTCGGCAAAATGTAAGCCCGTGGTTGGTTCATCCAAAATGTACAAGGTGCGGCCGGTATCACGTTTGCTGAGTTCTAACGCCAGCTTGACGCGCTGTGCTTCGCCGCCTGAGAGTGTTGTCGCGCTTTGCCCGAGGGTGATGTAACCCAAGCCTACATCTAACAAGGTTTGTAGTTTGCGGGCAATCACAGGTTGTGCGCTAAAAAAGGCGCGCGCTTGTTCAACGGTCATGCCTAAAATTTCGTGAATATTTTTACCTTTGAATTGAATCTCTAGCGTTTCACGGTTATAACGATGTCCCTTACACACATCGCAAGGTACGTAAACGTCAGGTAAAAAGTGCATTTCAACGCGGATGACGCCATCACCTTGGCAGGCTTCGCAACGTCCACCTTTGACGTTAAATGAGTAGCGACCTGGTCCGTAGCCACGTGCACGGCTTTCAGGCACGCCTGCAAATAAATCACGAATCGGTGTGAATAGCCCGGTGTAAGTGGCAGGGTTAGAGCGCGGCGTGCGTCCGATGGGGCTTTGATCGACATCGACGACTTTATCAAAAAATGCCAAGCCGTCAATCTCACCATAGGCGGCGGGTTCGGTGCTGCTGCCATATAAGTGCTGCGCAACAATACGGTAAAGCGTGTCGTTAATCAGTGTAGATTTTCCGCTGCCTGACACGCCGGTGATGCAACTGAGCAAGCCGACTGGTAGATTTAAAGTGACATTTTTTAGATTATTACCGGTGGCGCCGGTCATTTTGAGCCAGCGTGTAGAATCTGGTGCGGTACGTTTTTTGTTGTAAGTGATCTGGCGTTTGCCACTCAGGTATTCACCTGTCAGTGAATTTACATTGTCTTTAATTTGATTAGGCGTACCTTCTGCCACAATGTGCCCACCATGTTCACCTGCGCCGGGGCCAATATCCACCACATAATCAGCTGCCATAATCGCATCATGGTCATGTTCCACCACAATCACGCTATTGCCAATGTCACGCAGGCGTTTGAGTGTATCTAACAAGCGGTCGTTATCACGCTGGTGTAAGCCAATAGATGGCTCATCCAGCACATACATCACGCCAGTTAAACCGCTGCCGATTTGTGAGGCTAAACGAATGCGCTGCGCTTCGCCGCCTGATAGCGTTTCAGCAGAGCGTGACAGTGATAAATACTCTAAACCAACGTTGGTCAAAAACTTAAGGCGGTTACTGATCTCTTTAACAATCTTGTCAGCAATCGCCAGTTTCGCACCTGATAATTCAAGCGTATCAAAGAAAGTAAGTGCTAACTTTAATGGCACTTGGCACACTTCGTGAATGTTCTTGTTGCCGACTTTTACATGGCGCGCTTCTTTGCGCAAGCGCGTACCGGCGCAATCGGGGCAGCTTTGCGAATTTAAGTATTTTGCCAGCTCTTCGCGCACGGTTTGCGAATCAGTTTCGTGATAGCGGCGTTGCAGGTTATTTAAAATGCCTTCAAACGTATGTATTTTTTGATAAAACACTCCACGCTCATTCAGGTATTTAAACCCAATTTCTTCTTTACCGCTGCCGTTAAGCAATAACTTTTGTACGTGTTCAGGCAGTTTTTCAAATGTGGTATCCAGGTCAAAACTATAGTGCGCCGCCAAGCTTGATAACATTTGAAAGTAAAATTGGTTGCGTCTGTCCCAGCCTTTAATCGCACCTGCCGCTAACGACAAATGCGGAAAAGCTACCACGCGTTTGGGATCAAAAAAGTTAATGTTGCCTAAGCCATCGCATTTGGGGCAGGCGCCCATCGGATTGTTAAATGAGAACAGGCGCGGTTCTAGCTCTGCAAGTGAGTAGTCACACGCCGGGCATGAAAACTTGGCAGAAAACAAATGTTCTTTATCGGTTTCCATCTCAACTGCAATGGCTTTGCCTTCGGCTAAACGCAAGGCAGTTTCAAACGACTCAGCAATGCGCTGTTTCATATCGGCTTTAACTTTGATGCGATCAACTACGACATCCACACTATGTTTGGTGGTTTTTGCTAGTTGGGGCAGGGCATCGACTTCATAAATTTTGCCATCCACGCGCAGTCTTACAAAGCCTTGTGCTTTGAGCTCTTCAAACAAATCAACTTGCTCGCCTTTGCGGTTAGACACGACGGGCGCCAATATCATAAGTTTGGTGTCTTCAGGTAGCGCCAGTACGCTATCGACCATTTGGCTCACGGTTTGCGCTTCAAGCTTAATGCCGTGTTCTGGGCATTCAGGGTCGCCAGCACGGGCGTATAGCAGGCGCAGGTAATCGTGAATTTCTGTTACCGTACCCACGGTTGAGCGCGGATTGTGCGAGGTGGATTTTTGCTCAATAGAAATGGCAGGTGATAGCCCTTCAATCAAATCAACATCG
>MHBU01000018.1:74802-114805 GCA_001803395.1 Methylotenera sp. RIFCSPLOWO2_02_FULL_45_14
ACCTTCAGCATACAGCGTATCGAAAGCCAGTGAAGATTTGCCGGAGCCAGATAAGCCCGTAATTACCACGAGCTTATTACGCGGAATATCCAGCGAAATATTTTTTAAATTGTGGGTGCGTGCACCGCGAATACGGATTGAATCAATCATGCTTTTACTAAAGTTTGGTCAACCTGCTAATATACCTACTTTTCTGCATTTAGCTCAATTATTTTTCATGTCCACATCGAATCATCAATCCAATCATCTTGCATCTGAGGCAATGACCTCGTTAGACATTTCGTCAGAAAAAATGACGCCTGTAGAAACGCGCGCTACCATGAGCTTGGCCGCTATTTATGGTTTGCGCATGTTCGGCATGTTTTCTATTTTGCCGATTTTTGCAATTTATGCCTCAACTTTACCTGAAAAACCAAGCAGCCTAATGATAGGTTTGGCTTTGGGCGCTTATGGCCTGACACAAGCACTGTTTCAATTGCCTTTCGGCATGGCTTCCGATAAATTTGGCCGCAAACCCGTCATCTATTTAGGCTTGGCTATCTTTGCAGTCGGCAGCATGGTAGCCGCGCTAGCGCCCAACATTGAAGCCATTATTCTAGGGCGTGTTATTCAAGGCGCAGGTGCGGTTTCTGCCGTGGTGACCGCCTTGCTGGCTGACTTAACGCGCGATGAGCATCGCACCAAGGCTATGGCAGGCATAGGCGCGACGATAGGCGTGGCTTTTGCGCTTTCGTTGATAGGCGGGCCAATACTCAATCAATGGATAGGTGTGCCCGGTATATTTGCCATGACCGCGCTATTAACCTTAGCCGCCATTGCTATGGTGAAGTTTGTGGTGCCAGACCCGGTGCATAGCCACTTCCATTCTGACGCAAGCGCCGCGCCAGCCAAGCTCAAAGATGTACTCAAAAATGCGCAATTATTACGTTTGAATTATGGTATTTTTGCCTTGCATGCCGCGCAAATGGCCATGTTTGTGGTGGTGCCGTTTGCCATTACGAAATCCAGCGACTTGGGCGTTAACCAGCACTGGCATATTTATTTGCCAGTATTATTAGCCTCGTTTGTTTTGATGGTGCCTGCGATTATTTATGCAGAAAAACAAGCTAAGATCAAGCTGGTGTTTGTTGCCGCCATTGCCATGATGTTGCTTGCGCAATTGATGTTTGCGGTGTCGATTGATTATTTTTGGGGCATTGTGGCATCGCTGACTATTTACTTTATTGCATTTAATGTGCTTGAGGCATCGTTGCCGTCAATTATTAGTAAAATTGCACCGGTAGCAGCCAAA
Organism: Methylotenera sp. RIFCSPLOWO2_02_FULL_45_14; assembly: GCA_001803395.1. Taxonomy (GTDB): domain Bacteria; phylum Pseudomonadota; class Gammaproteobacteria; order Burkholderiales; family Methylophilaceae; genus Methylotenera. The sequence goes on from MHBU01000018.1 coordinate 76,094, forward strand.
GGCACGGCAATCGGCGTTTATAATACCTCGCAATCATTAGGTATTTTTGTCGGTGGTGCTTTAGGCGGCTATTTATCGCATGTGTATGGATTTTCTAGCGTGTTTATATTTTGTGGCGTGATGATGTTTTTATGGCTATTATTGGCGTTTTCAATGCAATCGCCACCTGCGGTTAGAACCAAAATGTACAGCATGGATGAAGCCGCTGAACCAATGACGAGCGAGCGAGCCATTGTGCTTAAAGCGGAGCTGGCAAAACTGGCTGGCGTGATTGAAGCGGTGGTGTTGCCACAAGAGCGCACCGTGATATTGAAGTTAGATAAATCGCATGATTGGGATGGCTCCAATTTGCAAACGCAAGTGTATCAATTGTTGAGGGGATAAAAATGGCATCAGTAAATAAAGTGATCTTGGTAGGCAACTTGGGGCGTGACCCAGAAGTACGTTTCATGCCTAATGGTGAGGCGGTATGTAATTTTAGTATTGCCACGACCGATAGCTGGAAAGATAAATCTGGTGCAAAGCAAGAGCGCACAGAATGGCACAACATTGTGATGTATCGCAAGCTGGCTGAAATTGCAGGTGAGTATCTTAAAAAAGGGCGCCCTGTGTATGTAGAAGGCCGCTTACAAACACGTAAGTGGGAAAAAGACGGGGTCACACGCTACACCACTGAAATTATTGCAGATCAAATGCAAATGTTAGGCGGGCGTGATGGTGCCGCTTCAAATGCGAGCTACGATGGCGGCATGGATCAAAGCAGTGGTGGCAATGACTACAATCAAGCACCGCCTAGCCAAGGTCAGGCTAAACAGGCACCTGCGCAATCTGCGGCAAAACCGGCAGCCAGCGGCTCAGGTTTTGATGATTTTGAGGACGATATACCGTTTTGATTGCTATCGCAGTATAATGAGCCAATTATTACAACAAAGCCCGCTACATACGGGCTTTGTTTTTTGCGTTCAATAAGTTAGCCATACGGGTACTTCTATAAATTTAAGTTTCTAAGCCAAACAAGGCGCGAGCATAGAATTGCGACGCAGCATATGTTTGATAGGTAAGAAGTAATTTTTTGTGAGTAACGCAGTGTGGCGACGAAAGTTGGATTTATAGAAATACCCATATGAGCCCTAGTCAAAAAATCATTACAGATGATGTGCGCATCATCGAAATTAAAGAATTAATTCCGCCATCTGTGTTGTTGGATAGGCTTGAGCCTAGCCAGGCGACTACAGATCGTATTGTGAAAACGCGCTCAGAGATCCATCGTATATTGCATAGCGCAAATGATCGCCTGTTGGTGGTGATTGGTCCGTGTTCTATTCATGATTACACGGCGGGTATTGAGTACGCAAAACGTTTGCAGGTGCAATATCAAAAATACAGCAATGAATTGTTGATAGTGATGCGTGTTTACTTTGAAAAACCACGTACCACTGTGGGTTGGAAAGGCTTAATCAACGACCCGCATTTAGATGGCAGTTTTGATATCAATGCCGGTTTGGATTTAGCGCGACGCTTTTTGCTTGAAGTGAATGAGTTAGGCTTGCCTGCGGCAACGGAATTTTTAGATACCATTACGCCGCAATATACCGCTGATTTAGTGAGTTGGGGCGCTATTGGTGCGCGTACCACGGAGTCGCAAATACATCGCGAGCTAGCCTCAGGCTTATCTTGCCCGGTAGGCTTCAAAAATGGCACTGATGGCAATATTCGTATTGCGGTGGATGCAATAAAAGCGGCTGCGAGCCCGCACCACTTTTTATCGGTGACTAAAGAAGGCCATTCCGCCATCATCTCAACCTCGGGCAATGAAGATTGCCACGTAATTTTACGCGGTGGTAAAACGCCTAATTATGATGCGGCAAGTATCGATGCGGCAGCTAATGAATTGGCGCAATCTGGCCTGAATGCCAAAGTGATGGTGGATTGCTCCCATGCAAATTGTCAGCGCCAGTACCAATTGCAACTGCAAGTGGCGGCAGACGTTGCTAATCAGTTACGTGAGGGTGATGACCGCATTATGGGTTTAATGATTGAATCTCATCTTAACGAGGGGCGCCAAGATCATACGCCAGGTTGTGAATTAGCCTATGGACAATCCATTACCGATGCTTGTCTAGGCTGGGAAGATACTTTGTCGATATTAGATACGCTGGCTGAAAGTGTGAAGGCAAGGCGCTTTAAAAATCAGCAAGATGACGATGATGCAGAGTGATATGGCCGTGCTTATTTGTAGCCATTAGCAAACAGCAGCATCGAATGATTTTGGTTTAGATTAAGGTATAATCTCGCCTTATTTAACATCAAGTGTAGCGGTGATTTTGTATGCCAATTTACGATTATCAATGTAGCAGTTGTGGCCATAAAGCCGAAGTTATGCGCAAAATTAGTGCAGCCAGCATAGAGGCTTGCCCCGCGTGTGGCAAAGAGACTTTTGCTAAACAAGTTTCTGCGCCTAGTTTTCAGCTCACTGGAAGCGGTTGGTATGCTACCGACTTTAAGGGTGGGAAAAAATCCGAGCCTGCGGCAGCAGAACCTACTAGCCAATCGGCTAGCCCAGCACCAGCAGCCTGCGCTACTGGCTGCGCATGTCACTAAATCAATCCAAGCTTAACTAAATGAAAAAATACTTTATTACTGGATTACTTGTGTTGGTGCCATTGGTGATTACCGTATGGGTGCTTAAATCCCTTATTGGTGCCATGGATCAAAGCTTGTTGTTGTTGCCTGATGCGTGGCATCCGCACACCTTGTTTGGGCGCGATATTATTGGCTTGGGTGCAATTCTCACCATTGCCATCGTGCTTACTACGGGCATTATCGCCACCAATTTCTTCGGCAAGCAACTCATCACCCTGTGGGAAAAACTGCTCAATCGTGTACCAGTGGTCAAGTCGGTTTACTCTAGTGTTAAGCAAGTTTCAGATACGTTGTTTTCTGATTCTGGCAATGCGTTTCGTAAAGCGGTGCTGGTGCAGTTTCCACGCCAGGGCGCTTGGACCATTGCCTTTGTTACAGGCACGCCAGGTGGTGATGTTGCTAACCATTTGCATGGCGACTACGTGAGTATTTATGTGCCAACTACACCCAACCCAACAGGCGGCTACTTTCTAATGATGCCTAAAGCCGATGTCATCGAACTGGAAATGAGCGTTGATGAAGCACTTAAATATATTATCTCTATGGGCGTAGTGGCACCAGCGAATAGACCCCCTAAACTTTTAACTGAATATTCGAATAAATAATTATGATGCGTACACATTACTGCGGACACTTAAACCGCGAACATATTGGTCAAACCGTTACCCTATGTGGTTGGGCGCATCGCCGTCGTGACCACGGCGGTGTTATTTTTATTGATTTGCGCGACCGCGAAGGCATGGCGCAAATTGTGGTGAACCCTGATACGCAAGCCGCGTTTGCAATCGCTGAAAGTGTGCGTAGTGAATACGTGCTGAAAGTAGTGTGTCAAGTGCGCGCGCGGCCAGACGGCGCAGTGAACGCTAACTTATCAACAGGCGAAGTTGAAATGATTGCAACTGAGATTGAGATTCTCAATGCCTCACTCACGCCACCGTTCATGCTGGATGATGAAAACCTCACCGAAACGGTGCGCCTGCAACACCGTTACATTGATTTACGTCGCCCGGCGATGCAAAAAAACATGATGTTGCGTTACCGCGTGTCTAAAACCCTGCGTGATTACTTGGATACCAACGGCTTTATTGAAGTTGAAACGCCAATGCTCACGCGTTCAACCCCTGAAGGTGCACGTGATTACCTAGTGCCAAGCCGTGTTCACGCAGGTCAGTTCTTTGCGTTGCCACAATCACCACAATTGTTCAAACAATTGCTCATGGTGTCAGGCTTTGATCGTTATTTCCAAATTACCAAATGCTTCCGCGATGAAGATTTACGTGCTGATCGTCAGCCGGAATTCACGCAAGTGGATATTGAAACCTCGTTTATGGAAGAAAATGACATTATGGATTTGGTCGAAGAAATGATTCGCCAAATGCTGAAAAAAGTACAGAACGTAGATTTGCCAGCAGCATTTCCACGCATGAGTTTTGCTGAAGCCATGACGCGTTACGGTTCAGATAAACCTGATATGCGCGTGACGCTAGAAATCACCGAGCTTTCAGACGTGATGAAAGATGTGGATTTCAAGGTATTCGCAGGCGCTGCCAATATGGCAGGTGGCCGTGTTGCCGCTTTACGTGTACCCAATGGCGCAGCCATTGCCCGTAGCGAGATTGATGCTTACACGGAATTTGTAAAAATCTACGGCGCCAAAGGGTTGGCATACATCAAAATTAACGACGTGACTAAATTGAATGAAGAAGGCCTGCAAAGCCCGATTGTTAAAAACATTCATACCACTGCCTTGCAAGCGATTATTGACCGCACCGGTGCGCAAAACGGCGACATCGTGTTCTTTGGTGCAGATAAAACCAAAGTAGTGAACGAGGCGTTAGGCGCATTACGCCTTAAAGTCGGTCACGATAAAGGCCATGTCGATGGCCGCGCATGGGCACCTTTGTGGGTGGTAGATTTTCCTATGTTTGAACACGATGAAGAAGCTGACCGTTGGGTTGCATTACACCATCCGTTTACTGCACCCAAAGATGGACACGAAGATTTGCTCACCACTAACCCAGGCGCTGCACTTTCAAAAGCCTACGATATGGTGCTAAATGGCTGGGAAGTGGGCGGCGGTTCAGTGCGTATTCACAAACAAGACGTGCAGTCAAAAGTATTTGATGCGCTTAAAATTGCACCTGAAGAAGCGCAAGAGAAATTCGGCTTCCTGCTCGATGCCCTGCAATACGGCGCACCTCCGCATGGCGGCTTGGCTTTCGGCTTGGATCGCTTGGTCACATTGATGGCAGGCGCAGAATCCATTCGAGATGTGATTGCCTTCCCTAAAACCCAACGTGCGCAGTGCTTGATGACGAATGCACCGAATGAGGTGGATGAGAAGCAATTGCGTGAGTTGCATATTCGCGTTCGTACTCAAACTCCAATCGCGTAAATAAGTATAAAGGCAGCACAAGATGGCTATCCCAGATTTTCAGACGCTTATGTTGCCTACCTTGAAAGCGCTTGGCGATGGCAATGAACATCCATTTAAAGATGTGGTGGAGATTCTGGCAACTGAATTCAAGCTCACGCAGGAGGAATTGAGTGAGATGCTGCCAAGTAGGCGTGCACGTACTTTTTATAACAGGGTTGCATGGGCAAAATTTTATTTAAAAAAAGCTGGTTTAGTATCTCAAACTAAAAGAAGTTATTTAAGCATTACAAAACTTGGCCTAGAAACTATTAAATCTGAACTTAATTCTATTAGTGTCAAATTTCTTGAGCAGTTTCCAGATTATATTAAATTTAAGGAAAGTGATTCAGCAGAGGCTTTAAATCAAGCTCACCCATCCGACGGTGTTATTAAAAATACACCAGAGGAAGTTTTAGAGGAAAATTATACTAAATTAAATTCGGCTTTAGCTATTGATTTACTTGATATAGTTAAATCCAGCTCACCAACCTTTTTTGAAAGACTGGTTGTTAATCTCTTAGTTAGTATGGGTTATGGCGGAACCTTGGCCAACGCAGCGCGTGTAACTAAACGTAGTGGAGATGAGGGAATTGATGGTGTTATTGATGAAGACCGATTAGGTTTGGATTCAATTTATATTCAAGCAAAACGTTGGGAAGGCGTGGTCGGCCGCCCTGAAATTCAAAAGTTCGTTGGTGCGCTTTCTGGGCAGCGCGCTACCAAGGGTGTTTTTATTACGACATCAGACTTCACTAAAGAGGCGTTGGACTTTGTTAAAAACAACAATCACTATAAAGTCGTTTTGATTAACGGATTTACTTTAGCTAAGTTAATGATTGAAAATAATGTAGGTGTTTCTGTTGCAACTACCTATGAAGTTAAAAGTATTGATTCTGACTTTTTTGTTGATGAGTAGTTAAGTGCCTATCAAGTCCCTAATCCGTACCATTCCACACTACCCCAAGCAAGGTATCCAATTCCGCGACATCACCACCTTACTGAAAGACCCCATCGGTTTTCGCATGGTGATCGATGCGCTTGCACACCATTACACAGATCAAAAAGTCGATAAAATCGCAGGTATTGAGGCACGTGGTTTTATCATCGGCGCGGCGCTGGCGTATAAGCTAGGCTTGGGCTTTGTACCGATTCGCAAATCTGGCAAGTTGCCTGCCGAAACCGTAGGTCATGATTATGCCTTGGAATATGGGGCTGATCGTGTGGAGATTCATCTCGATGCGATTACCGAAGGTGAGCAGGTGTTGTTGGTGGATGATTTGATTGCAACCGGTGGCACGGCTGAGGCGGCTGTCTCATTGATAAAAAAACTGGGCGGCGTGGTGATGGGTTGTGCTTTTGTGATTGATTTACCCGATTTAGGCGGGTCAAAGCGATTAGCAGAAGGTAAATTTAAGCCTTTTTCACTATGTGAATTTGAAGGCGATTGATCTGTTATTTCATCTGTTTGCACTAGTTACTCGTGGCAGCAAAGATGTTAAAGTGCATGGGTTGATGTTGCCAAAACCTTGTAGGTTTACCAAGAAACAATATTATGCCAGTCACCGAACTTAATCACGTTAATCTACGCACGCCTTACGAGACGATGCTCATACTTAAAGACTTTTACTGCGATGTGGTGGGGTTAAAGGTTGGGCCGCGCGAGGGCTTTACCAGTAGAGGTTTTTGGCTTTATATTGGCGATACGCATGTGTTGCATCTGGCCGAGTATCGCGGTGAGGGCGAGCCGTTGACAAACGTGCTCACTACAATAGATCACATATCATTTACCTGCACCGATATGCCGGCAATGGAAGCGCATTTAAAGGCGCACAATGTGAGTTACACCATCCGTAACTTGCCAGTGTTGAATGTAAAACAAATTAACTTTAAAGATCCTGTTGGTAATGGCATTGAGCTGTTTTTTTACATGGCTAATGAAGGTGTATGATGTGAGGCACATACAAGGGTTAGTGTAAAACTAAAATAGCATCTCGTAGTCATAATTTTAATAAATGCGTTGTTGCACTGTAATTGTTTAATCACAAAAGTGTTTAGCCACCAATAGTGCAATTTTTAAAACTTGGAGATTTTAAGATGAAATTGAGCCGATTGTTATTGAGTGCTTTAGTGGCAATTAATTTATTACCAGCCGCTATTGCGACAGCACACGCAGAGGCTGATCCTAAATTATGGCCAGTGATGAAGGAAGCGTTTTTTGCAAAACGTACTATGCAAGAAGTCGATTTTATAAAAATTGATGCGCCGCGTCGTGCCGAAAGTGGTGCGCAAGTGCCTGTCACCTATAGCATTGATAATGCCGCTGCCAATGGCGTGGTGATTAAAAAGCTTTATGCTTTTGTGGATGCGAACCCGATTCCAGTGACGGCAACTTACCATTTAACTGAAGCCCTTGGTAATTTTCAGTTAGCAACACGTATTCGTTTTGAAACCGATGCCTTTGTGCGTTTAGTAGGTGAAACTGCTGACGGTAAGCTTTACTTAGCTTCGCGTGAAATTCGCGCGGCGGGTGGCTGTGGCGGCATGGTGGAAAATGATGAAGCTGCGGTTCGTAATGCCGCGGGAAAAATCAAACTAAAAGTAGATGAGCCGGTTAAGTTTGGCAGTGCAACATCTACTACGTTTAACATTAAACACATTATGCGTACAGGTTTGCAGCGTGATTTAGTTTCACAAGGTTATGTGCCGGCTTTCTACATCAATAAGGCAGAATTTGTGTATAACGGCAAACCAGTCATGACCGTCGATGTGGGCGTAGGCACGGCAGAAGACCCCTATTTTAAATTTGATTTTGTGCCTGATGCGCCTGGTAAGCTAGAAGTTACCGCTACTGACAATGAAGGTAAAATCTTCACGCATGCGATTGATGTGAAAGGTTAATTAAATCACCTGTCATAGATAAAGGCCTCCGTTTGGAGGTCTTTTTGTTCCAGCGGTGCTAAAATTACCTTATTGAGAATTTAGGAGTGTGACATGAAAAGCTATCGTAAAGAACTCTGGTTTAACCCACCAACCCGCGTGGCGTTTATTCGCATTACCGAGCAAGTGCGTGAGTGTTTGCGCGAAAGTGGAGTGAAAGAAGGTTTTGTATTGGTGAATGCCATGCACATTACGGCCAGTGTGTTTATTAACGATGACGAGCGTGGTCTGCATCATGATTACACGCAGTGGTTAGAGCGTCTTGCGCCACATGAGCCCGTGAGTAGCTATCGCCATAACGATACCGGTGAAGATAATGCCGATGCGCACATGAAGCGCCAAGTGATGGGGCGTGAAGTGGTGGTCGCTATTACTGAAGGCCAGCTTGATTTTGGTCCGTGGGAACAGATTTTTTATGGTGAGTTTGATGGCCGTAGAAAGAAACGCGTGTTAGTGAAAATTATTGGTGAGTAATTAAGTGAATAGAAAATTGAAAATGCCAGAACTTTTAGCGCCAGCGGGCGACTTGGATCGTATGCGTACTGCTTTTGATTACGGTGCAGATGCTATCTATGCGGGGCAACCACGTTACAGCCTACGTGCACGTAATAATGATTTCACGATGGCTAATCTTGAGATTGGCATTAAAGAGGCGCATGCGCGCGGTAAAAAGTTTTTTGTAGCCAGTAACATCTCGCCGCATAACGCCAAAGTTAAAACTTACATGGCGGATATGGCGCCAGTGATCGTTATGCAGCCTGATGCCTTGATTATGTCTGACCCTGGCTTGATTATGATGGTGCGTGAAAAATGGCCAGAGGTGCCAGTGCATTTATCAGTGCAGGCGAATACGGTGAATTTTGCCACGGTGAAGTTTTGGCAAAGCTTAGGTCTTACACGTGTGATTTTATCGCGTGAACTGTCTTTGGATGAGATTGAAGAAATCCGTCAACAATGTCCTGACATGGAGTTGGAAGTATTTGTTCACGGTGCGTTGTGCATCGCCTATTCTGGCCGTTGCTTGCTCTCAGGCTATTTTAATCAGCGCGACCCGAACCAAGGCACTTGCACCAATAGCTGCCGTTGGGATTACAAAGTCCATGAGGCAGAGGAAGATGCCGCGGGCGTGATACGCCTTAATGAATTTGATTTTAAAGCGGAGATGGAAAAATCGAGCTTGTCTGGTTGCGGCAGTTTGCCGCGCCATCCATTGGCGGATAACGTGTATCTTATCGAAGAAAAAGGTCGACCAGGTGAATTGTTGCCGGTTATGGAAGATGAACACGGCACCTACATTATGAACAGCAAAGACTTGCGCGCGATTGAGCACGTAGAGCGGCTGGTTAAAATGGGTGTGGATTCACTGAAAATTGAAGGGCGTACCAAATCACGCTATTACGTCGCGCGTACATGCCAAAATTATCGCAAAGCGATTGATGATGCAGTCGCTGGTCGCCCATTTGATTGGAGCTTGCTGGGTGATTTAGAAAACCTTGCTAACCGTGGCTATACTGACGGTTTTTATCAGCGTCATCATACCGCCGAGCATCAGAATTATAAACAAGGTTATTCAAGCTCAAGCCGTAGTTTGTATGTGGGTGATGTGGTGGCTTATGATGCTAAAACAGGCTTGGCAGATATTGAGGCACGCAACAAGTTTGCAGTGGGTGACCGGCTGCAGGTGATTCATCCTAGCGGTAACCAGGAGTTGGTTGTTGAAACCATGTTCAACAAAAAAGGTGAACCAATTCAAGAGGCCTCAGGCAGTGGCTACTATGTGCGGGTGCCAATAACGGCGAGTGATTTAAGCAACGCGATGGTGGTTAAATATCTTTAGGAATACCCTTTAGCAAACCGTTCACTTTTTTTACAATTAGTTGCCAGTAATATAGCTTTCTAATTGCTTAATCAGGTTTTGTTGGTATGTAATTGTTTCTTTGACAAGGTCGCCAATCGAAAGCACACCAATTACTTTACCGTTTTCAACTATAGGCAAATGGCGAATACGTTTTTCTGACATGAGAGACATGGCTTGCTCTACGGTATCATCAGGGTTGGCGGATAATACTTTATGCGTCATGACGTCACTAATTTGTGTGACTTTTGAAGATTTACCTTTAAGTACAACTTCACGCGCATAGTCACGCTCAGAAAAAATGCCGACTAGTTTTTCGCCTTCCAGCACCACCAAAGCCCCGATTTTATATTCGGCCAAAACGACTAACGCATCAAATACTGGACGATGTGGGGCAATTGAAATGACTTCTTTATATTTTTTACTGTCTAGTAATTGTTGTAATGTTTTCATGGCAGTCCCCTAAATAATGGCTGAAGTAACAAAAGAAAAGTTTAAATATACACCAATAAATATTTTAGCCAATAACTCATCTCTAATTTAGGTGCTTCTTGACATAGTTAGCTGGCTAACTATAATGTGACTAATTATGTTGCAATTAAGAGATCTCCCCACTACAGAAGTTTTAACCAAGTTTGCCAAACGTTATCCAGATGCGGATATTACGGCGGTATCCAGTTTTTTGCATTTACTGCGCGTAGCTACCGATTTATCTATAGCACTGGATACGTGTTTAAGTAAACACGGCTTATTACAAGGTCGCTGGTGGGTATTGATTTTACTCATGCGCGAAGATTCAAAGACTTCTACACCTTCCGCGTTGGCAGATAAAGCGGGTGTCACGCGCGCCACCATGACAGGTTTGATTGATGGATTGGAACAAAGTGGTCTGGTGGCACGTATTTACACAAAAGATGACAGGCGCAGCGTGTTGATCAGCCTTACCGAGGCTGGCCAAGCCAAGCTCGATGTTGTGATGCCCGATTATTACCGTAGATTAAGGCAGTGTATGCAAGCCTTGGATGAAGAAAAACGTAGGCAACTGCAGCAAATATTAGGGTTGATCAATTCAGGTATTTCAGCATTTATTTAGTAAGTAATTTTTGAAAGATAACATTAAAAAAAGGATTCTAGTATGTCAACTATTCAAACACAAATCGCGGCCATCAATGCAAAATTTGATCAGGCATTTAACACAAAAAATGCAGCAGCCATTGCCCAGCTTTATGCTGACAATGCTGTGGTGATGCCAGCGCCTGCAGGTGAGCCTGTATTGGGTTCTGCGGCGATTCAAACATTCTTTGCAGGACTGATTGCTGCCGGTGTAATCGACCACCAGTTAACGTTGGTAGAGGCGGTGGAAGACGGCAACCTGGCCTATCAACGTGGCAAGTGGGCGGGTGCGATGATGAACGAAAAAGGTGAAAGGCAAACATTTGGCGGTAATGTACATCTGGTGTATCGTAAACAAGCTGATGGCAACTGGAAAGCAGTGACGCATATTTGGAATTAATTCCGATTCTAGTAAAGCTGGAAGATTTAAGGCGAGTATGGCGATAAAATTTAGCAATAACAAAAGTCTTTAAAATATATGCAAAACAGCAGAAAAATAGCCATTCGAGCATTCGCCGCACTAATGCTGCTCACCATTATCTGGGGCTATAACTGGGTGGTGATGAAAAGCGCATTGGCTTACGCAGGTGCGTTTCAGTTTGCAGCATTACGCACGGTGATCGGTGCGCTCTGCTTGTTTGCTGTGTTGCTATTAATGCATAAGCCGCTACGCGTTAAAGAAATGCCTACATTGATTTTGCTGGGTATTTTGCAAACAAGTGGTTTTACCGGTTTGTTAATCTGGGCTTTGGTAGAAGGCGGCGCAGGGAAAACCGCGGTTTTAACCTATACCATGCCTTTTTGGGTGATGGTGCTAGCCTGGCCAATGCTGGGTGAGAAGCTCCGCGGTTTACAATGGCCAGCAGCCATATTATCAACCATGGGTATGCTGTTTATATTGGATCCGCTACATTTAGGCGCAGATACTTTTAGCATGTTTCTAGCGGTGCTGTCGGGTGTATTTTGGGCATTGTCGGTCATCGTTGCAAAAAAACTGCACCAACGCTCACCGAGTCTGGATTTATTGTCACTCACCGCTTGGCAGATGTTGTTTGGTTCTATTCCATTGGTGGTTGCAGCGTTAATCATACCGGCACCGCCCATTCAGTGGACGCCCTATTTTATTGGCGCAATTATTTTTAACTCGGTGTTTTGTAATGCGCTGGCGTGGGTGTTATGGCTATATGCCTTGCAGCGTTTAAGCGCGGGCGTTGCCAGTATGTCTTCTATGCTTGCGCCGGTTATTGGCGTATTGGCGGCTTGGGTGCAACTAAATGAAGTTCCAGTTTTAACAGAATCTATTGGTATGACCTTGATTGCCGCATCGCTGGTGATCATTTCTATCATCAGCATACGCAAACATACCCCTATTGACCCTGCCATGGCTCAAGATTAAAAGCACAAGTTTTGTGTACCTGAATTACATAATTTTCTGTTTACTTAGCCCGCGTTAAAGCCTGTGATAAAATCATGCTTATTTGATTGTATTAAAGGTTAGAGACATGGCTGGTCATAGTAAATGGGCAAATATTCAACACCGTAAGGGTCGTCAAGACGCAAAACGCGGTAAAATTTTCACCAAAATCATTAAAGAAATTACGGTATCAGCACGCTTAGGCGGTGGTGATGCCGATATGAACCCGCGCTTGCGTGCTGCGGTTGCATTAGCAAAAGAAGAGAATATGCCTTCTGACAACATCACGCGTGCCATTAAAAAAGGGACGGGCGAATTAGAGGGTGTGAACTACGAAGAAATTCGCTACGAAGGTTACGGTATTAACGGCGCGGCGATTATTATTGACTGCTTAACCGATAATAAACAACGCGCGGTAGCAGATGTGCGCCATGCGCTGACTAAATTTGGCGGCAATTTAGGTACCGATGGCTCGGTTGCTTTTATGTTTAAACACTGCGGTAGCCTAGTGTATGAGCCAGGCACTAATGAGGATAAAGTGATGGAAGCGGCACTTGAAGCCGGCGCTGAAGACGTGGTGACAAACGACGATGGCAGTATCGAAGTGATTACACCGCCTAGTGATTTTGTTGCGGTTAAAGAAGCATTGGAAGCGGCTGGTTTAAAAGCCGTGCTGGCAGAAGTGACCATGAAAGCACTCAACGAAGTGGAGTTTACTGGTGATGAAGCCGTGAAAATGCAAAAAATTCTGGATGCACTGGAAGATTTAGATGATGTGCAGGATGTTTATACTTCCGCGGTGATTGAAGATTAAAAACTTACAGATGTCATTCCAAATGAAGCGAGAACTCTTTAATGTTTGAATTAGAGGTAATAAAAAGATTCTTCACATTTGTTCGGAATGACAATGTGAGGTTTTTTTGAGTAGTATCAGAATTCTTGGCATCGATCCAGGCTTGCGCATTACAGGCTTTGGTGTGATTGAAAAAGTCGGTGAAAAAATCATTTATATCGCGAGTGGCACGATTAAAACCGCGAGCGGAAAAAAAAGTAAAATTGAAGGCGAAGCGGAGCGTGAAGAGCTGCCGGCGCGGCTAAAAATTATTTTAGATGGTTTGTTTGAAGTGATTGATACTTATCAACCACACCAAGTGGCGGTTGAGAAAGTGTTTGTGAATGTGAATCCACAATCAACGCTATTGCTAGGTCAAGCGCGTGGCGCGGCGATTAGCGCAGCGGTGATTCGACATTTAACCGTGGCAGAATACACCGCACTGCAAGTGAAGCAAGCTGTGGTGGGTAACGGACATGCGCAAAAAGAACAGGTGCAGGAGATGGTCAAACGCTTACTTAATTTGCCCGCAACGCCAAAGCCAGACTCCGCTGATGCATTAGCTTGCGCAATTTGCCATGCGCACGGTGGGCAAGGGCTGGGCCGAATGGCAACGGCAGGTTTTAGGGTGCGTGGCGGGCGACTCATCGGATGAGCAGGTCTGCGATTGAGCCAAGATTTTCAAAAGTCTCTAATCCGATCTATCGTTATTTTTTCGCCACTCGTCCAGCATTTTGCTAGCTACGCCAACTGCTGGCTTATTAGGCTAATGGTTACCGTTGGCAAGTTGCCGATGCTGGCTTTACTCTCAACTTTACCGTTAGTATTTTCTTTGCGCGCATTTTTGCTGCTGAGGCAATTTGCGGCAAGGCCAGCACAATTATTACCCGCAATTAAATTGACGCTTGCTAGCATGCTTAACCATGCGCTATTGTTAACGCTTATTATGTTATGGAAGTCGCCATGATTGGTCGCTTGAATGGAATTCTGCTCGAAAAAACACCGCCGTTAGTTTTAATAGATTGCAACGGTGTAGGTTATGAATGTGAAGTGCCAATGAGCACTTTTTACAATTTACCAGCCGTAGGTGAAAGAGTGGCGATGTTGACACATTTTGTGGTGCGTGAAGATGCTCAGCTGCTATATGGCTTTGGCAGTCACCAAGAGCGTGCTACCTTTAGGCAATTACTTAAAGTCAATGGCATCGGCGCTAAATCTGCGCTTTCAATATTGAGTGGTTTATCACTAGATGAATTAGTGCAGGCGGTTGCCTTGCAAGAGACTACTATGCTCACCCGTGTACCTGGTGTGGGCAAAAAAACGGCTGAACGTTTATTGCTGGAATTAAAAGACAAGTTCACGATTGACGGCGTAGCTGCGATGAACTCGAATCAGCCAAAATCTGCCAGTAGCGATGTGCTTAATGCGCTATTGGCATTAGGTTACAATGAGCGTGAAGCTCTGGCCGCAGTGAAGCAGTTGCCATCGGATGTCATGGTGGCTGATGGTATTCGTCAGGCATTAAAATTATTGTCAAAGGCGTAGAAAATCATGATTAACACCAACCAAATAGCGCGTATTGCCTTAATTGCGTTACTGATTATTGGTTGTATTTTTGTACTATACCCGTTTATGGCAGCGGTGCTTTTTGCAGCCGTTATTTGCGTATTTACCTGGCCACTCTACCAACGCGTATGGCGGCAATTTGGCAGACGAGATACTTTGGCCGCTATCACCATGACGCTGTTGCTGTTAATCGCTTTGATTTTGCCGATGGCATATCTTGCAGCGAATCTTGCAGATTCAGCCGCAATTTTACTCGATGAAGCACAAACCACCATGCGGAATTTGCAACCCATTGCGCCAGAATGGATGAGAAATTTACCCTTGGTTGGTCATCAGTTGGCTGAGTTCTGGCAGCGTGCCGCTGTTAGCCATGAAGAGTTGATGCGGTTGCTCAGCCAGTATTCAGAGCCTATGCGCAAGTTTATGCTGGATGGTGTGCAGCTAGTCATGGGTGGTTTTTTGCAATTACTGCTGGTAGTATTTGTCGCCTTCTTTTTCTATCGTGACGGGACCTACCTAGCTAAAATTGTTGTAGCAATTTTGCGTAGATTGGGCGGCGAGCTGGGCGAAGAAATGCTACAACTCTCTTGCAACACCGTTAAAGGGGTGATGTTAGGCATTTTTGGCACGGCGTTGGCGCAGGCTACCGTAGCGTTATTTGGCTTTTGGCTTGCAGGCGCGCCGTTGCCACTGTTGTTGGCGTTAGCCACTTTTTTCCTATCGGTGGTTCCAGTCGGTCCGCCACTGATTTGGGGTGGTGCCGCGCTTTGGCTTTATAATCATGGCGACCATGGCTGGGCCATTTTCTTGGCACTTTATGGCTTGCTTGCGATTAGCAGTGTCGATAACATCATAAAACCGATTTTAATTAGTCACTCTTCTCACTTACCATTATTGTTAGTAGTGCTGGGTGTGCTAGGCGGCGCGCTGGCTTTTGGTTTTATCGGGATTTTTTTGGGGCCAACATTGTTAGCCGTTGGCTTGACGCTTATCACCCATTGGGTTGCGTTACAAAACAAGAGGTTGGGTGAAAGAGTATGATAGAAACTGATCGTTTAATTGCGCCTGATAGTGTCAGTCCGCAAGAAGAGGCATTAGAACGCGCCCTTCGTCCTAAAGTGCTGGATGAATATATCGGGCAAGAAAAAGCACGCGCACAGCTGGAAATCTTCATCAACGCCGCACGTGGCCGCAGCGAGGCGCTGGATCACGTATTGCTATTTGGCCCACCTGGTTTAGGTAAAACTACATTAGCACATATTATTGCCAAAGAAATGGGCGTAAATATGCGCCAAACTTCTGGCCCAGTATTAGAGCGGGCGGGTGATTTGGCAGCACTGCTCACCAACCTTGAGCCGAATGATGTGTTGTTTATTGATGAAATTCACCGTCTTTCACCCGTGGTTGAAGAGATTTTATATCCCGCGATGGAAGATTACCGCCTGGACATTATGATAGGCGAAGGCCCAGCTGCGCGCAGTGTACGCCTTGATTTACCACCTTTTACCTTGGTAGGCGCAACTACGCGGGCAGGGATGCTGACAAATCCATTACGTGACCGTTTTGGCATTGTGTCGCGCTTGGAATTTTATACTTCAGAAGAACTAGGTCGTATTGTGCAACGCTCTGCGGGCTTGCTGGAAGTGGAGATGGTGGATACAGGTGCGCTCGAAATTGCAAGACGATCACGCGGTACCCCGCGTATTGCCAACCGTTTATTACGTCGCGTGCGCGACTATGCGCAAGTGAAAGCCGATGGAAGAGTCAGCGCTGAGATTGCTGATGCTGCGCTTAAAATGCTGGATGTTGATAGTTTGGGCTTTGATGTGATGGATAGAAAATTACTGCTTGCAGTGCTGGAAAAATTTGGTGGCGGCCCTGTTGGATTAGATAATCTAGCCGCAGCCATTGGCGAAGAGCGCGATACCATCGAAGATGTATTGGAACCTTACTTAATTCAGCAAGGTTACTTGATGCGCACCCCACGCGGACGTGTGGCAACCAGTCAATCGTATCAGCATTTTGGCTTGCCTATTCCTAAGACTTTGGCAAGTGGTGAGTTGTGGCAGGGTTGAATGTATGTCTTTAGTACAATTTAACTGGCCAGTCCGCGTCTATTACGAAGACACCGATGCCGGTGGCGTAGTCTATCATTCAAATTACTTGAACTTTATGGAGCGCGCGCGGACTGAATGGTTGCGTGCTTTGGGGTTTGAGCAAACCGTAGTTAAAGAGTCGCTAGGTGTAATTATCGTGGTGCACAGCTTATCTATCGCGTTTAAAAGCCCTGCTTATTTTAATGATTTACTTGAAATACATTGCGATGTCGTTAAAATCGGGCGTGGCAGTATTGAATTAGCGCAAACCATTACGGGTAATGGCGTACTGCTAATTAGTGCACATGTAAAGGCCGCCTTTGTGAATGCGGCGACCTTTAAGCCCGTGGGGATTCCACCCAATATTAAAGAAGCGATGCTTCAAAAATTTGTGCACGATTAAATTTAGTGCGCTGGAAATATAATAAACACAGTGTGAAGCTTAATGCACTGAAAATAATGATGCCGTCTGAAATGTAGTGCAGTAGATCAAAAGTGGAGAAGTTATGAACGCAAGCAGTGATATGTCGTTTTTTACGTTGATTGTGGGTGCCAGCCTGCCCGTGCAATTGGTGATGCTGATTTTAATCATCACCTCTTTGTTTTCATGGTGGTACATTTTTATTAAAGTGGCCACCATCAAGCGCGCTGAGCGTGATGCTGAAGATTTTGAAAACACCTTTTGGACAGGGGGGGATTTAAATAAACTGTACGACGGCATTGCCGCAAATCGGCGTAAACCACAAGGCATGGCCAGCATATTTGAAGCGGGGTTTAAGGAGTATGCACGTCACAAGCAGCAAGTTAGGATGGAAGTATCTGATGTGATGGAAGGTGCGCGTCGCGCCATGCGCGCGACTTTCAACCGAGAAATGGATGAGCTGGACGCACACTTGCCGTTTTTAGCGTCAGTTGGCTCGGTAAGTCCGTACATTGGCTTGTTTGGTACGGTGTGGGGCATCATGAATGCGTTTAGAGGTTTATCTAACGTAGCGCAAGCAACACTAAGCCAAGTGGCGCCTGGCATTGCCGAGGCTTTAGTCGCCACCGCCATTGGCTTGTTTGCAGCGATTCCAGCGGTCATTGCCTATAACCGTTTTGCGAGTTCGGTCGATAGGCTTTCAGTGCGCTATGAAAGCTTTATGGAAGAGTTTACCAACATTTTGCAACGTAAGTCATAAGGGCAAAACGCGATGTCACGTACTCGTAAACGCCGCTTGATGAACCAAATCAATGTAGTGCCTTATATTGACGTTACCTTGGTACTACTCGTCATTTTCATGGTGACAGCGCCGATGACCAACCCAGGCGTTGTGGACTTGCCTAGCGCCGGACAAGGCGTGTTGAAGCAACCGCAGTTGCCGCCTATTGTACTCACGGTTAAAAAAAATGGCAGCATCGAATTTGAGAGCAAAAGCTTGCAGCGTGATGAGCTACTGTTGGCTGTGCGCGCAACATTAACAAAATCGCCTGAGCGTACAGTGGTGATTGCCGCCGATAAAAACGTGAAATACGATGATGTGATTGGTGTGATGGATTTATTAAAACGTAATAAAGTAGATAAAGTCGGCTTGTTGTTAAAGCCCGCGCCATAAGGTTTTAATTCAAAATTCATTTCTAATTTAATGTTACGACAACGCGAAAATTCAGACTCTTTCAAAGCGGGTGCACTCTCTATCAGCGTGCATGTGGTGTTGTTGGGTGTATTGCTGATTTCATTTAATTGGAAAACTACACATCCTGTGAGCATTGCCAATGTTGAGTTGTGGGATAGCCTGCCAGCCGTTGCCGTGCAAAAACCTTTACCCATACCTGAGCCAGTAGAGCAGCCAAAACCAGTGGTGAAAGAGGATGTAAAACCTGAGTCAGTGATTGAGCCTGAGCCAAAAACACAGGTGGATATAGTCATTAAGAAAAAACCAATTGAAAAGCCTGCAGTAAAAGAAAAACCTAAAGAGCTTAAAAAGCCAGATGCATTGGCAGAACTACAAAAGGCGTTGATGCAAGACGAGTTAAAAAAACCTCAAAAAAAACCTAGCGATGACGCATTAAAAAAACTGCAACAAGAGAGCCTCAGTGAAGATAAAGCTGAAGGTGACCAAAAAAACTTAGCGGCAAAAGCAGCGGCTAATGCAGGCACAATCGGTGAATTTACCAATAAAATTAAAGCCAAAATTCGTGGCAATGTGAATAAAACCCTTTGTGGCGAAGGTAATCCAGAATTAAAATTTGAAATTGGCTTGCTCCCTACAGGTGAATTAACGGGGAACCCTAAGCTGGTTAAGTCGAGTGGTAATGCCGCCTGCGATGATGCAGTAGAGCGCGCCATCAGGGCTTCGGAACCGTTGCCAGTGCCGACTGAGGCCTCATTGTTTTCGCAATTTAGGAACTTAAAGCTAACATTTCGTCCTAATGATTAAACTCACAACATGAAGTGAGTAGGTTCTGGCTTGCCGTTTGATTTGTAATTAAATGTAATTACTATGGCATAAACGTGAGTTTTCAGTAAAATTCACTCAATCTTTGTAAATTTAAATCTCATGTAAAGACATCAAGTCACTTATGAATAAATTACGACCAGTCTTATTTTTTGTTATTTCGTTATTCACATCGTTGATAATTTCACCTGCAAATGCTGCATTAGAAATTGAAATCAGCGGCGGCAGCGCACAGCAAATTCCCATTGCTGTCGTTCCTTTTGGCACGCTACCCGTTGGTCAATCTAGCAATGTTGCGCAAGTAAGCAACATTATCGGTGCGGATCTGCGCCGCAGTGGATTGTTTCGCGTGTTGGAAACAGGCGGTGTAGTTAACCGGCCCACGGATATTGCGCAAGTTAAATACGCGGAATGGGCAGCACTACAAGCGCAGGCTTTGGTAGTGGGTAATATAGAGGGGCTACCAGGCAATCGTTTAAAAGTCAGTTTCAAGTTAGCCGATGTGTTGAAGCAAACGCAACTTGCGGGCATGGAATATAACATCGCTCCAAATCAATTAAGAATGACCGCGCATAAAATTGCCGATGTGATTTATCAAAAACTCACAGGTGAGGCGGGTATTTTTGCTAGCCGTATTGCTTATATCAATAAGTCTAAAGGGCGTTATACTTTACAGGTGGCAGATGCTGATGGCGAAAATCCACAAACGGTGGTGTCATCCAACGAGCCGATTATTTCACCCGCTTGGTCGCCAGATGGTAGCAAAATTGCCTATGTCTCGTTTGAAAAGAAAAAGCCGATTATTTTTGTGCAGTCACTCATGACAGGTCAGCGTTTGACGTTGGCTAATTTTAAGGGCAACAACAGTGCGCCAGCTTGGTCACCCGATGGCACTAAATTAGCCATCGTACTTACGTATGCCGCCAACTCTCAGGTTTACACCATTAACGCCGACGGTACAGGTCTTAAGCAGCTGACTAAAAGCAGCGCGATTGATACCGAGCCTACTTGGTCACCTGATGCAAAATGGGTTTATTTTAGTTCAGACCGTGGTGGCCGCCCGCAAATTTATAAAGTATCCTCTATCGGTGGTGAGGCACAACGTGTCACCTTTGAAGGTACTGGCAATTTAAGCCCGCGTTTTTCGCCTGATGGAAAATTATTAGCAATGATACGCAATGATGGCGGTAAATACCGCGTGGCACTGCAAGATTTAACTAATGGCCAAGTGCAATTGCTGAGTGAGGGCGGGCAAGATGAGTCGCCAAGTTTTGCACCCAATGGTCGTGTATTGCTATATGCCACCCGTACAGGTGGGCGAGGTGCTTTGGCAGCAGTATCATCAGATGGTCGCGTGAAACAACGTTTGAGTGAATCCGGTGGTGATATACGAGAGCCAGCCTGGGGGCCATTGTTGAATTAGAGGGATGTTTTTTGCTGTAAATTAGTTACTTAATATTAAAGGAGAATGATGATGACTAAGGGAATGTTGAATAAAAAACTATTAGGTAGCTTGCTACTTGCAGTGATGTTATCTGCGTGTAAAAGTACACCGATGGTAGATAAACCAGCGGGTGTTGAGGATAAAAGTCCAGGTGCATCAAGCGTTACGAAGCCTGCTAGCGGTACGGCAGATACTTCAGGTGTTAAAGAAGTGGTGATTGATAGCCATGCAAATAACGGCAACAATCCATTAAAAGACCCTAATAACATCTTGTCAAAACGTAACATCTATTTTGATTTTGATAGCGATGCAGTCAAAGCCGAGTTCCGCCCATTGATTGAAGCACATGCAAAATATTTGGTTGCCAATGGCAATGCAAAATTGATTTTGCAAGGCAATACCGACGAACGTGGTACACGTGAATATAACTTGTCATTAGGTCAGCGCCGTTCAGTTTCGGTTAAAAAATCGTTTAACTTGCTCGGTGTGCAAGATAAGCAAATTGAGACTGTAAGCTTTGGCGAAGAAAAAGCGACTGCAAATTGCGCGGTAGAAACCTGCCACCAGGCAAATCGCCGCGTGGATATTGCTTACGAGAACGAGTAACTTTAAGGTAATAAAAGTAAAATGATAAATAAACTGATTCTGGCTGGTTTAATTTTAACAGCACAATTATTTTCTGTGAGTAGCCATGCGGCGTTGTTTGATGATGCCGAAGCGCGCAAGAAAATACTGGAGCTTGAAAAAACCATGCAAAGCCAGAATCAGGCATCACAAGCAACACAAGCAGAGTTGAACCGACGTTTGGGTGCACTCGAGGCTATGGTAAAAAATGGCTTGGCAGACATGCAAACCCAACTTGAGGTTTTGAAGCAAGACAATGCAAGATTAAAAGGTGAGCTAGAGCTAGCGAACCACAATGTGGATACCACGCAACAGCGGCAAAAAGATTTATATACCGATACCGATGCCCGTTTACGTAAATTAGAAGCAGCGCCAGTGGTGCCACCGCCAGTTGTAGAAGCCACGGCACCCGTGGTGGTGGAGAAAAATTCGCAAGAGTTCCAATTGTTAGAGCTTGCTAATGGTTTATCAAAAGAATCTAAACATAAAGATGCTTTTAATGCCTATGACAAGTTCTTAAAGGATTACCCCAATAGCACGCTAGCAGCTGAAGCGATGTATGGTCTTGGCTATTCGCAATTTGCATTGAAGAACTATAAATCTGCGATTGCTACCCAACAAAAATTATTGGATGCGCACCCTGAAAGCCTTAAAGTGCCTGATGCCATGTTAAATATGGCAAATAGCCAAATTCAATTGGGCTTGGTGCCGGCGGCTAAAAAAACTTTGCGTGATTTGATTGCCAAGTTTCCTAATAGTGAAGTAACGCCAACCGCGCAAAAACGCCTAAAAGCATTAGAGGCTATCAAGTAAGTTTCACGTAACAACATAGCTTACGTTAGATTAAATCGCCTTTTAAGTTAAAATAGCGCCAATTTCCAATTTGGCGCTATTTTTTTGTGCTATTCAAAATGGTGTGTAAAGTATCAATGAAACTCAAAATCCACGAAATTTTCTATTCGCTACAAGGTGAATCTACGCGCGTAGGCTTGCCTACAGTGTTTGTGCGCCTCACAGGTTGCCCAATGCGCTGCGTGTATTGCGACACTGCTTATGCCTTCAGTGGTGGTAGCAATATGGAAATTGACGATATTTTAGATAAAGTGGCTGAGTTTGGCACGCCATATGTCACCGTCACGGGCGGCGAACCGCTCGCACAAAAAGATTGCCATGTGTTGCTAAAAGCCTTGTGTGATGCAGGCTATAGCGTGTCGCTTGAGACCGGCGGCGCCATTGATATTAGCCCTGTAGATAGCCGTGTTTCGGTGATTTTGGATATAAAAACACCAGATTCAGGGGAGTTGAAAAATAATTTGTGGGGCAATTTAGCTCATCTTAAACAGACCGATGAAGTCAAGTTTGTGCTGTGTAGCCGCACAGATTATGATTGGGCAAAACAGATATTAGCGAACTATAAAATAACCGAGAAATGCCCAGTGTTATTTTCACCTGTTTATAGCCAAGTGAACCCAACCGAATTAGCCGAATGGGTGTTGGCAGATAGGTTGCCGGTGCGTATGCAATTGCAACTACACAAAATATTATGGGGCGAGGTGGCTGGTAAATGAAGAAGCGCGCTGTTGTGTTGTTGTCTGGCGGGTTAGATTCTGCCACGGTGTTAGCCTTTGCACGTAGCCAAGGGTTTGAGTGTTATTGCTTGAGTTTAGATTATCACCAACGGCATATTGCTGAATTAGAAGCAGCCAAAAATGTGGCTAAAGTCATGGGTGCCACTGCGCACAAAACTGCTCAACTGGATTTATCTCTATTTGGTGGCTCTGCGTTGACCGATGACGCGATTGCTGTACCAGAAAGTGCCACAGAAGGCATTCCAATTACTTATGTACCTGCGCGTAATACCATCATGTTGTCGTTGGCGTTAGCATGGGCGGAAGTGCTAGGGTCGCAAGATATTTTCATTGGTGTGAATGCGTTGGATTATTCAGGTTATCCTGACTGCCGTGGCGAATATGTAAAAGCGTTTCAAACGATGGCCAATTTAGCTACAAAAAGTGCGGTGGAAGGTAAAACTATTACGGTTCACGCACCTTTAATTGATATGACCAAGGCACAGATTGTGCAGCTTGGAACAACATTAGGTGTGGATTATGCTATGACGGTTTCATGCTATCAGGCTGATAGTCACGGTGAGGCATGTGGTTTGTGTGACTCATGCCGTTTACGCCGCGAAGGCTTTGCAGCTGCGGGTTTGGCGGATCCAACGCGTTACAAAGCACATTGATAGAACCAACCTGCAAATTATTTTATCGATAAATCAGCACTTAGCAGATAAATATAGATAAATAGCTTGCCAAATTAGTTAGAAATGACGTAAAATCCGCGCCTTTCTGCTTTAAATTTTTCAAAAGAGAACAAAGATTATGGTTATTATTCGTTTAGCTCGTGGTGGCGCGAAAAAAACTCCTTTCTACAACGTAGTTGTGGCTGATTCACGTAACCGTCGCGATGGTCGTTTTATTGAGCGCGTTGGTTTTTACAACCCATCTGCTAGCGCGGGTGCTGAAGGCTTGCGTATTGACTTAGCGCGTGTTACACACTGGCAAAGCAATGGTGCGCAATTGTCAGATACCGTTGCACGCTTGGTTAAGTTCCACGCTAAAGGTCCTGAAGCTGCGATTGCTGCTAAAGTTAAAGATGCTGCTAAAGCTGAAGCTGCTAAAGCTAAAGTTGCAGCAGTTGAAGCGGCTAAAGTTAAAGCTGCCGCTGATGCTGCTAAGGCAGAAGCTGATGCTAAAGCCGCTGTAGAAGCGGCTCAAGCTGCAGAGGCTGCAGCCGCAGCTAAAGCTGCTGAAGCAGAAGCTGCTGTTGAAGCACCAGCTGAAGCTACAGAAACTCCAGCTGCTGACGCTTAATTTATACGCTTGGGTGATGAAAATATCACCTGGTGAAAAATTTAAGTCGGTGAGTTATTTTGGCGGCCAATAATTTAGCAGTCAGTGATATGGTAGTTATGGGGCGCATTGTTGCGCCTTATGGCGTTTTTGGCTGGCTAAAGGTTGTGCCAGATACCGAAGCGTTTGATGGCTTGTTTGACTACGATACGTGGTGGCTTGGCAAAGGTGATGATTGGCGTGAGTTAATCGTTGAAACCGCTAAAGTACACAATGACGTATTAGTGGTTAAGTTCAAAGGCATTGATGATCGCGATGCTGCGCTTGCCTGCAAAGGTAAGCAGATAGCCGTACCTAGAGATCAACTGCCTGAAGCTGAAGAGAATGAGTATTATTGGTCTGATTTAATTGGTGTGCGCGTTAAAAACAAGCAAGATGTTGATTTTGGCTTGATTGTAGATGTGTTTGAAACTGGCGCCAATGATGTGATTGCTGTGAGAGCCGACCCAGTTAAGCAAGCAGCTACAAAAGAAACTTCAGCTAAAGCAGCGGTTAAAGAAAAGCCACAAGAAAGATTGCTACCATTTACGGCAGATGTTGTGCTTGAAGTCGATATAAAAGCAAAAACGATGCTGGTCGATTGGGATGCGGATTTCTAGTGATGACTTTTAGATTTAAGTATGGCTTTTAAGTTTGAGGTTGTAACGCTGTTTCCTGAAATGTTTGATGCTATTACAAAATATGGCATTACCAGCAGAGCGTTGCAGCAACATGTTTATGAGATGCAGTTTTGGAATCCGCGCGATTTCACCACTGATAACCATAAAACGGTCGATGATAGACCGTATGGCGGGGGACCTGGCATGGTGATGTTGGCTGAGCCATTAGAAAAAGCCATCAATGCCGCAAAAGATAAGCAGGCAGCAGAGAATATTGAAAGTTGGGTCATCCATCTTTCGCCAGCGGGTAAACCGCTGACGCATGAAAAGGTCATGCAGTTAAGTAAAAAACAAGGCTTGGTATTGCTTACTAGCCGTTATGAAGGCGTTGATCAACGCCTGATAGACGCAGAAGTGGATGAAGAAATATCCATCGGTGATTATGTATTAAGTGGCGGTGAGTTACCCGCCATGGCGTTAATAGATGCGATTGTTAGGCAATTGCCTGGCAGTTTGGGTGATAGTGATTCTGCAATTGAAGATTCATTTGTAGATGGCTTATTAGATTGCCCGCACTACACAAGGCCAGAACAATATGACGGTGTAAAAGTACCCGAGGTTTTAACCTCAGGGAATCATGCAAAGATTAAACAGTGGCGTTTGAAAATGTCACTGCAAAGAACTCGGGATCAACGTCCCGATTTATTGGCCGCAAGGCCGTTGACGAAAGAAGAAGCACGGCTGCTTAAAGAAATTGAGCAGGAACAAGCTCTTCATAATTAAAAGGAACCCGCAAGGGATAGAAAAATGGCAGATATTATTAAAATGTTAGAAGAGGAAGAAATTGCCCGTTTAGGCAAAACGATTCCTGTTTTTGCACCAGGCGACACTGTAGTAATCGGCGTAAACGTCGTTGAAGGTACACGTAAACGTGTGCAGTCATACGAAGGCGTGGTGATTGCTAAACGTAACCGTGGCTTAAACTCATCATTCATCGTACGTAAAATCTCATCAGGTGAAGGTGTCGAGCGTACATTCCAAACTTACTCACCGCTAATCGCTAGCATTGAAGTAAAGCGCCGCGGTGATGTTCGCCGTGCAAAACTTTACTACCTACGTGAGCGTTCAGGTAAATCTGCACGTATTAAAGAAAAATTGGTATCACGTGAAAGAGAAGTTTTAGCGCCAGTAGAAAAAGCGTAAGACTTGAAAGTCAGTGCGTAAAGCAATTAAAGCCTCAATAGATGAAAATCGTTGGGGCTTTTTTATTGCGGTAAATATTTGCGTAATACTGGCTTTGGTTTAACATCACAGCATGTCAATCAATATTGCCTCAAGCCATGATGATGCTTTAATCAACGCGCCTTTCGGTAAGGTGGTCATTACTGTGTATGAAAATCAGTTGGCTATTGAATTACTGGCTTCAGCATCAACCCCGTATTCGTTACATCTGTCAGCTCAAGTCGAAAAACAGTCCGAACATCCTTTGGTAAAGCTTGCTTGCCAACAAATCATGCAATATTTTCAGCAGCCAATATCCCCGTTTGATTTACCTGTTTCTCAGAACGGGTCAGCTTTTCAACAACGTGTTTGGCAAGCCATTGCTCAAATTCCATGTGGGCAAACACGTACCTATGGCGAGCTTGCCAAGCAGATTGGTTCAGGCCCGCGCGCGGTAGCTAATGCCTGTGGCGCAAACCAACTGCCATTGGTGATTCCATGTCACCGCGTGGTTGCGCAAAACGGCATCGGCGGGTTTATGCAGGGTAAACAACATGGCTTACAGGCCAAACAGTGGCTCTTGCAACACGAAGGCGTGAATGGATTTGGCCGTGAGTGAGCAAACGCTGGTCGCAAGTGATGCCGCAGAGCTGGATACGTTTATTGATCACTTGTGGCTGGAAGACGGCTTAGCAAAAAATACACTCGAAAGCTACCGTTTGGATTTAACCACCTTTGCCCTCTGGCTACCGAGTCAGAGCAAACAATTGCTTACTGTAGAACAGTCAGATATTCAGCAATATCTCGCTGTGAGGTTTCCGCAAAGTAAACCGCGCAGCATTAGTCGTTTAATAGCGAGCCTGCGGCGATTTTATCGCTACCTGATGCGCGAGAATAAAATAAGTATAGACCCGACGCTGCAAATAGAGTCGCCCAAGCTGCCACGTAGCCTACCCCAAAGCCTCAATGAAGACGAGGTGGTGTCATTACTCAATGCGCCTAATTTAAACGAGCATGCGGGTTTGCGCGATAGAGCCATGCTGGAGCTGTTGTACGCTTGTGGTTTGCGTGTGTCAGAGCTGGTTTCAATTAAGACTACCGAAGTGAGCATGAGCGATAGTGTAGTGCGCGTCACAGGTAAAGGCAGTAAAACACGCTTAGTGCCAATGGGTGAAGAAGCAGCCGATTGGATTTCACTCTATTTAAAAAAGGCTAGGGGTGAGATTTTACAAAAGCGGCTATCTGATGCACTTTTTGTTACAAGCCGCGGTGAAGCCATGACGCGCCAAGCTTTTTGGTACCTGATTAAGCGCTATGCGTTGTTAGCGGGCATTAGCAAACATATGTCGCCGCATGTGTTACGGCATGCTTTTGCGACACATTTATTGAATCATGGTGCAGATTTGCGCGTGGTGCAGATGCTGCTCGGGCATGCGGATATTTCTACTACGCAGATTTACACACATGTGGCACGGGAACGGTTGAAACTGCTACACAGTATGCATCATCCACGCGGCTAGGCATGTTGCCGTTATTTCTTGCATACGACTTGGTGATTTATTGGCTAATTTTATTGGCAATAGAACATTGCAGATGCTTTTTTGATGCAAAAATACCAAGAAAAAAACTACGAGCAGAAAACGATGCTCTGAGAGCCTCTATATATAAGGCTCTCAAGGCAGTGATTAGGAAGACGGGTTAAATTTAACAAAAAACACAGGCTTTGTCGTGTGCGTTAAGTCATCTTAAAACGCATATATAGCCGTACCCAGAATTTTTCTATGTCACGTTTACGAGCGCTTGCGTATTCATCATCTTCTTTAAAGTTGGCATACTCAACTGAGCCGGAGATTTGTTTGTTGAATTTGTAGTACATACCTAAATCGAATTCCGTGCCATATTTATCGCCTGTACCGCCGCCTACCTTAGCAAAATTACGGTCTGAATTGATAAAGTGATACTCCGCTTTAATCGTGGCATCCATGACTTTACCGCCGGCAATCAGTATCGTGTCTTCAATCCCTTGGTTAGGTGTGACAAGAAATACATCTGCCCAACCTTGGAATATGTGGTTTGTGCCAAGAGGCGTCTGGAAGGCCTTGTTATCAGAATTGCCGGATAGTTTTTCCTGGTCTATGCGTAAGAACCAATCACCATAACCCGCACCGGCACCCACTCTGTAATAATCGTTATCAATCAATCTGCTGCCATCTTTGTAGTCGTCCTGCTTGGCGTATTCGGCTGTGTAGAGCACTTTCCAGTGATCGTCGAGTTTTTGGCTGCCATCCAGACGCAAACCAAAGGTTTTGGTTGATTTGGCTTTTTGTGCTTTGCCATCCCAATCAATTAAATAGCCGTAGCCGACTAGACTAGTGGTAGGAGTGATGTTGTATTTAACATTGGCGATTTCAATGTTGGCATCTTCAATCTTGGTGGTGATTTGCTTCACTTGTTCGTAGTGCGCCAAAGCAATCTCGGTATTAGGCAGGCTTTTATTCACAAATGAAAGGCCGTTAAATACCTGCCAGTTTTGACGGAAGCGTACATCGCCAACGTAGCGCCAGTTGTCAAGAACCATGCCTTGACGCCCCAATTTAATAGTAGAGTCAGGAATGCCTGTCCACTCGACATATAATTGATGAAAATCGTAATCTTCCGGGTCAGCGATCACAGGATATTTTGTTCTGCTGGCTAACGGGCTGCCTTTTTTGAGATCGTTATAATCATCATTTAAAGGGCTTAGGCCATATACCTCAGCCGTAACGCTCACATCATGGAAGGGCTTGGTTTTCCAGCCAATCAAGCTGCGTAAGGTGAAGGCCTCCCCAGTTTCAGATTTACCATCCTGATTGACGTTTTCATAACGAAACTTAAAGTTAATCGTTGGCTTGCCTTCTGTGATGGCTTCTTTTAACGAAGTGGCTTGAATCACCTCTTCTGCTGAAGCTGGCAACATATATATGGCAAGCAACGCGCTTAATATACAAGTTTTTAATTTACGATTCATATCAGCATCCTATTCCATTTAAAATATCTTCATTACGCTCTGTTTTAACTTGCACATTAAGTATGTTGTTCGGCACTTTTTCGCTACTTTCAAACCAAGCTAATTTAGCTCTGAGGCTGACCACCTCGCCAACAATAATCAGGCTGGGTGATTTAAGTTTAGCCGCAACGACCAGATCGTTTAGGGTAGTAAGCGTACCTGACACTACTTTTTGTTTATTGGTAGTCGCTTGTTGAACTACTGCAGCGGGCATGTCCGGACTTTGGCCGTTCGCTATCATTTTTCGGCAAATTTCTGCAAGTCCGCCAAGCCCCATATAAATCACAACTGTTTGATGGGGGCGAGTAAGCGCTACCCAATCGAGATTTACCGTGCCATCTTTCAGGTGACCAGTGGTGTAGAGTACCGATTGTGCGTAATCGCGGTGTGTAAGTGGAATGCCAGCGTAGCTTGATACGCCATTAGCCGCAGAAATGCCAGGCACGACTTGAAACGGAATACCCCAAGCCGCGAGCGTTTCGATTTCTTCGCCGCCTCGACCAAATATGAATGGATCGCCACCTTTTAATCGAACCACATTTCTGCCCTGCAGTGCCAGTTTTATTAAAAGTGTGTTAATTTCTGCCTGTGGCAAAGTATGGTTGGCACGGATTTTTCCCACGTAAATTCGTTCAGTCGTTTGAGGTACAAGCGCCATTACTCCATCGCTTACCAACGCATCATATACAACGACATCGGCACTTTGTAGTAGCCGTAGTGCGCGAATGGTGAGCAGTTCAGGGTCACCTGGCCCAGCACCTACTAAATAGACCTCACCGTACTTTGACGTATCTGTTATATTATTGCCAAGTGAAAGATCATTAGCATAATCGTTATCATGATAGTCGCTGTGATTCGTTAATGTGGCTTCAAGATCCATGCTGGAAATTTATCATAGAAGAAATTTTAAAATCTTGACTGGTATCAAGGAATTCAACTTTTATTTAAGCCATGATGACTGCCATTACCGACGGAGTAGTGTCGGAAAAATCCTTAAAACAACTGAAAAGGTAAATTAGCCATGAGAGTGAGTAAACAACGCTTAGTGAGTACATTGGTGCTATCCGCACTTGCGCTTGCAGTTAACTCTGTATATGCAGAAGCAACTAAAGATGCTGCCGCACAGTATCAGTCGGCAGATTCTCCACTTGCCGATGTGGAGATGCATCAAAATATCAACCCCAAAGCGCCGCCGATGACAGAAAAAGAATTCAGTGTTGGTAAAGACATTTATTTTCAGCGTTGTGCAGGCTGTCATGGTGTTTTGCGTAAAGGTGCTACCGGTAAACCACTGACGACTGATAAGACATTAGTAAGCGGTACTGATTATCTCAAAGTGTTTATTAAATACGGTTCGCCTGCAGGCATGCCTAACTGGGGTACTTCTGGCGAACTCACCGATGAGCAGGTAGATTTAATGGCACGTTATGTGCAACAGGAACCTCCAACCCCGCCAGAATATGGCATGAAGGAGATGGAAGCGAGCTGGAAGGTGATTGTCCCCGTGGATAAGCGCCCGAAGAAAAAGGAAAACAATCTCAACATTGAAAACCTGTTCTCGGTTACCTTGCGTGACGCTGGTGAAATTGCGCTGATTGACGGCGATAGCAAGAAAATTATCAGCGTACTAAAAACTGGTTATGCCGTACACATCTCACGTATGTCTGCTTCTGGGCGTTATTTGTATGTCATCGGCCGTGATGCCAGAATCAACTTAATCGACCTGTGGATGGCTAAGCCTGACACTGTGGCCGAGATTAAAGTCGGTTTAGAAGCGCGTTCTGTTGAAACCTCAAAATTTAAAGGCTATGAAGATAAGTATGCAGTTGCTGGCACTTACTGGCCGCCACAATACGTAATCATGGATGGCGATACCATGAAGCCACTCAAAATCGTTTCAACCCGAGGCATGACAGTAGCGCCAGAAGAGTATCATCCAGAGCCACGCGTGGCTTCTATTGCCGCCTCACATTACCGCCCTGAATTTTTGATCAATGCTAAAGAAACTGGCAAGATTATGATGGTGGATTACAGTGATATTCGTAATCTTAAAACCACAACGCTTGATGCTGCACGCTTTCTGCATGACGGTGGCTTTGACTCTACTGGACGTTACTTCCTGGTGGCAGCCAACGCCTCCAACAAAGTAGCCGTGGTAGATACCAAAGAAGATAAATTGGCTGCATTGGTAGACGTAGGCAAAACCCCACATCCTGGTCGCGGTGCCAATTTTGTTGATCCGAAATTCGGTCCAGTGTGGGCAACAGGGCATTTGGGCGATGAATCAATTTCACTGATTGGTACTGATCCGAAAAAACATAAGGATCAAGCTTGGAAAGTAGTACGTTCACTTGCAGGCCAAGGCGGCGGCTCCTTATTCATCAAGACGCATCCTAAGTCAAAAAATCTGTGGGTGGATACGCCGCTGAATCCAGATGCAAAAATAAGTCAGTCAGTCGCAGTATATGATATCAACAACCTCGATAAACCCTTTGCAGTATTGCCAATTGGCGAATGGGCCGGCTTGGGCGAGGGTGCTAAACGTATCGTGCAACCTGAATACAATAAAGCTGGCGATGAAGTTTGGTTCTCAGTCTGGAGTGCTAAAGACAAAGAATCAGCCATTGTGGTGGTCGATGATAAAACCCGCACGCTTAAAGCTGTGATCAAAGATCCTAAATTGATTACACCTACTGGTAAGTTCAATGTTTACAACACGCAACATGATATTTACTAAATATTAGGAGAATTTATTATGAAATTTATATTAGGAATGATAGCTGCAGGACTACTTGGCTTAACTGCTCAAACTGTTGTTGCTGCAGATGGTCCTGCATTGGCGCAAAAAGGTGGCTGCGTTGCTTGCCATAGCGTAGATAAAAAAATCCTTGGCCCCGCATTTAAGGATATCGCAGCCAAATACAAGGGGCAAAAAGATGCTGAGGATGTGCTCGTTAAGAAAGTGATAGCTGGCGGTAGCGGTGTTTGGGGCCCTATGCCGATGCCTGCAAATGCCGGCAGATTCACTGATGATGAATTTAAAACTGTTGTAGGCTGGATTCTGTCGCTGTAGGTAATGCCTTGTTTTCTTTATTAACAATAATTCAGCGGGGCGTAAGCCCCGTATTCATTCTGATTTTAGTCTGCCTTTCAAGCGTGCTGCTGAACAAGGCTTATGCTGCCGATGAAGGCATTGGTATTCAAAGGCGGCTAGAGCTGGTCCGGCTGGTACGCAATGATTGTGGTTCTTGTCACGGTCTGACTCTGAAGGGTGGCTTAGGACCAGCATTATTGCAAGAAAATCTAAGAAACAAAGCACCAGAAGCATTGATAGATACTATCTTATATGGTCGAACTGGTACCGCTATGCCGCCATGGTCGGCATTTGTCAGTGAAAAAGAAGCAAGCTGGATTGTTGAGCAGTTAATGAAAGGTTTCCCTGATGCGCATTAGGTATTGGATCCCCATTCTCGTAATGGCACTGACAAGTTGTGCCATAGCACCCCTGCGCGGCACGGGCGACCTTGGTTTAGTCATTGAACGTGATGTTGGTCGCGTGCTGGTGGTCGATACCACAGCCAATAAAAGTTTAGCCACAATCACAGGCCTGGGCGATTTATCCCACGCTTCAGTGGTTTTTAGCCGTGATGGTCGCTATGGCTATGTATTTGGGCGAGATGGCGGCTTGACCAAAGTCGACTTACTTAAGAGGATAATAGAAAAGCGCATCATGCAAGCTGGCAATAGCATTGGTGGTGCTATTTCGCAAAATGGTCGTTATGTGGCAGCACAAAATTACACGCCTGGTGGTATCAAGGTGTTTGATGCCGCAACATTAGCATTGGTTGCGGATATCCCTGCCACCTATGGTGACGGTCAATTATCTAAAGTAGTCGGTCTGGTGGATGCGCCAGGCAATCAATTTGTTTTCAGCCTGTTTGATGCAGGAGAAATTTGGATTGCCGATGTCAGCAATTTTAATCAACCTGAAATTCAAAAATTCACTGCTGGTAAACAACCTTACGATGGCTTGATTACCCCAGACGGTCGTTATTACATTGCAGGATTATTTGGCGAAGATGGCCTGGCCTTGCTTGATTTATGGCATCCTGAGCAAGGTGTACGCCGTATTTTAGATGGTTACGGGCGCGGTCAGGAAAAGTTGCCTGTGTATAAAATGCCGCACTTACGTGGTTGGGCGGTCGCAGGCACACGTGCTTATCTGCCCGCTATTGGTCGCCATGAGTTATTAGTAGTTGATACACAAAGCTGGAAGGAAGTCGGCAGAATCCCCGTGGCAGGTCAGCCGGTATTCGCCATTGCGCGACCTGATGGACGGCAGGTATGGGTAAACTTTGCCTTCCCTGATAATGCGCAGGTACAGGTTGTTGAAACCGAAACTCAACAGATTATTAAAACCCTGCAACCTGGGCGTGCAGTATTGCATCTTGAATTCACGCCTCGTGGCGAGGAAGTCTGGGTGTCATCCCGCGATGATAACCGTGTCACCATTTATGACACTCAAACACTGCAAGCGATAGCTGAATTTAAAGCATCCGCACCTAGCGGTATTTTTTTCACTCACCGTGCCACACGGATAGGGTTTTAAGCATGAATGGCTTTCACGTAATTGAACAGCGTTTGTTGAATGAGTTTCAGCACGACTTCCCGTTGGTCAAGCAACCATTTCTTGTTATAGGCGAACAACTGGGTATTACAGAAAATGAGGTCATCGAACGTCTTGAGCAATTAAGTATGGAAGGCGTAGTGAGCCGCGTTGGCCCGGTATTCAGGCCTGGTTGCATAGGCGTCAGCACCTTAGCTGCACTGACTGTACCAGCTGAAAATTTGGATGAGGTGGCGTGCTGGATTAACACTTTAGCGGAAGTTAACCATAACTACGAACGTGAGCATACTTACAATTTATGGTTTGTTGTTGCGGCGCCAAATCAGCTATGGCTTGATAATGTGCTACAAAAAATCAGCCAACATACCGGCCTCCCTATGCTGGTTTTGCCATTGATTGAGCCTTATCATATCGACCTGGGGTTTGACCTGCATGGACGATGTGGCACAACGCGAAAGTCATCTGGTAGTGGCGCGTCCGTACAACTAAAATCGGTACAACGAGAATCAGTGCAATTGAATCAGGTACAAAGTGCAATTGTTGCAGAGCTGCAATCTGGTATCAAGCTTGAACCACAGCCATTTGCCAGCCTTGCTACAAGCATCAATCTGGAAGAGGATGCAGTTATTCGTCAAGTTTTAGATTGGAGAAGTGACGGTGTCATCAAACGCTTTGGCGTGGTGGTGCGGCATTATGAATTAGGCTATAAAGAAAATGCAATGGTGGTGTGGGATGTGCCAGACGACCAAATTAGCGGATTGGGGAAAATAGCCGCACAACAGGAAGGTGTTACCCTATGCTACCGCCGTCCACGCCAGTTGCCGGATTGGGGCTATAATTTGTTTGCCATGGTGCATGGTACAAACCGCGATATAGTGATGAAGCAAATAGAAAAGCTCTCTAAAAATACAGGTCTTGAGGCCTTTCAAATGCAAGTGTTGTTTAGCTGCCGTCGTTTTAAACAACGTGGAGCACATTATGTGGCAAATGGACGAAACTGATAAAGCCATCATCAACGGCTTGCAAGGTGGCTTGCCAGTTTGTGAGCGCCCATATCAAATAATGGCATTGCAATTTGCTATTAGTGAAAACGAATTGATTGCACGTCTAGAGAACTTGCTGACTCAAAAAGTGCTGACACGATTTGGTCCCATGTTTCAAATTGAACGCATGGGTGGTGCTTTTAGTTTGGCGGCAATGCAAGTGTCTGAAGATGATTACGAGCGTGTTACTGAAACTGTTAATGCGCTAACAGAGGTTGCGCACAATTACCGGCGCGAGCATCAATTTAATATGTGGTTTGTGCTGGCAACCGAAACCCCGGCAGGCATAGTACAGGCGATTTCTCGTATTGAAGTTGAAACTGGCTACCCTGTTTTCAATATGCCTAAAGAAAAAGAATTTTTTGTAGGCGCAAGGTTTGCAGCATGAGTATTAAGTTAGATGTTATCGACCGTGCCATCATACAAGCCACCCAATCTGGCTTACCGCTGACGCAGCGACCATATCACACTGTTGCTGAAAAAATAGACATTCCGCCAGAAGTGGTAATGCAGCGTATGCAAGCTATGCTTGATAACGGCGTGATTCGTCGCATAGGCGCGGTGCCAAACCATTATTCACTTGGCTGGAACGCAAACGGCATGACGGTATGGGATGTGGTGGATGAGCATATTGATACGTTGGGGCAGCAAGTCGGCGCACTTGAATTTGTCAGTCACTGTTATCGTCGTCCAAGAATTATACCAAACTGGCCATATAATTTATTTGCCATGGTGCATGGCCGTAACCGCGATGAAGTGGAAGTTAAAACAGTGCAAATTGCAGAACTGCTAGCACCGCATTGCCGTGCGCACGCAACGCTCTACAGCACAAAAATTTTAAAAAAAACTGGGTTAAGAATTTAGGATAATTAAGATGTTTAGAATCAGCCAGTACATGCAAGAAATCGCCAATCCAACACCGCTAGCCGCTAAGCGTAACCCGCCAGGCCCAGTGATGATATGGAATCTGATACGTCGCTGCAACCTTACCTGCCAGCATTGTTACTCGATTTCGGCTGATAAGGATTTCCCTGGAGAGTTGAGTACCCAGCAGGTGTTTACGGTGATGGATGACCTCAAAGCTTTTCGTGTGCCAGTGCTGATACTTTCCGGTGGTGAACCATTATTGCGCCCCGATATTTTCGACATCGCACGGCGCGCCAAAAACATGGGGTTTTATGTTGGGTTGTCGTCAAACGGCACATTGATTACTGAAGATAATATCGCTGCGATTGCCGATATTGGGTTTGATTACGTGGGCGTTAGCCTGGATGGCATTGAGGCCACTCACGACAAATTCCGTCGCAAACAAGGTGCGTTTAAAGAGTCGCTACATGGCGTCAAACTCTGCCGCGAAGCGGGCATTAAAGTCGGCGTGCGTTTCACATTAACGCAAGATAATGCGCATGACCTACCTGCGCTGCTACAGCTGGTAGAGGATAACGGCATTGATAAATTCTACCTATCACACCTCAACTATGCAGGTCGCGGCAATATCAACCGTAAACATGATGCGGTGATGGAAACTACACGCAAAGCCATGGATTTGTTGTTCGATACCTGCTGGAACGATATACAGCAAGGGCGGCATCGTGAATTTGTTACTGGTAATAACGATGCTGACGGTGTTTACCTGTTACTTTGGGTACGCAAAAATTTCCCACATTTGGAAGCGCATATCCGCGCCAAGTTAGCACAGTGGGGTGGAAACAGCAGTGGTGTCAATGTGGCCAATATCGACAATTTAGGTGAAGTACATCCCGATACTTTCTGGTGGCATTACCCGTTGGGTAATGTAAAAGACCGTCCATTTTCAGAAATCTGGCAGGATACTTCTGACCCGCTGATGGCTGGGTTCAAGGCCAGCCCAAGAAAGCTGAAAGGGCGTTGTGGGAGTTGTGAATATTTTGATATTTGTGGCGGCAACACGCGCGTACGTGCGCAGCAACTCACCGGTGACCCGTGGCAGGAAGACCCCGCCTGCTATTTAACTGATGAGGAAATTGGCGTGGCTGAAGGCGCTGAACGCGTTAAAATGACCCCATATGTGCAGATCAGGCGAGTAGTTTAATGCGTTTCGTAATCTTATTTTTAATGCTGCAAATGGCCTGTTTACAAAGTATTGCCGCAGATGCACCTCAGCTATTTTCACAGCATTGCGCCGCTTGTCATGGTGCCGGTCGTCTCGGCGGCACAGGACCTGCGTTACTGCCAGAAAGCCTTGCGCGGTTAAAAAAACCAGAAGCCCTTAAAACAATTAGCGAGGGCCGCGTCGCCACACGCATGCCAGCCTTTGGTGAAAAATTATCCAGTGTAGAGATTCAGTTATTGCTGGATTATGTCTACACACCGCTGGCAAATGTGCCCAATTGGGGTGATGCTGAAATTCGCACTTCTCGCATCGAAGTGCACAAAACTGGTAGCTTACCGAACAAACCAGCCTTTAGTGCAGACATGCTCAATTTGTTTATTGTGGTGGAAACAGGCGACCACCATGCCACTTTACTAAATGGTGACACCTTTGAGCCGATTAAACGTTTCTCTACCCGTTTTGCGTTGCACGGCGGGCCAAAGTTTTCACCCGATGGTCGTTATGTTTACTTTGCTTCACGCGATGGCTGGGTATCAAAATTCGACATCTGGAATCTTGAATATATCGCTGAAATCCGTGTCGGCATCAATACCCGCAATATCGCTGTTTCCAGCGATGGACGCTACGTGATGGCGGCTAATTATCTACCCAATACAGTCGTGGTGCTGGATGCTACCGATTTGTCACTTCTAAAAACAATACCTGCTGTGGATGAAAAAGGCCGAACCTCACGCGTTTCAGCCGTTTATGACGCAGCACCACGTAACAGTTTCATAGTCGCATTGAAAGATGTGCCAGAACTGTGGGAAGTGAGCTATGACGACAATGCTGCGCCTATTTACCCTGGACTTGTACATGACTACAAAATGGCCGAAGCCATTACATTGCCTGGCAAGCTTAATCCACGCCGAACAGCTTTAGAAGCTGTGCTTGATGACTTCTTTTTCGATCAAAGTTATGCTTATTTGATAGGCGCTTCCCGTGAAGGTAAAGGTCAGGTAGTTAATCTTGACATCAGGAAAAAAGTCGCAGACTTGGCACTTGCGGGCATGCCGCATTTAGGTTCTGGTATTACTTGGCAATGGCAGGGCAGGTCCGTGCTGGCGACGCCCAACCTCAAAGATGACGTAGTCACGGTGATTGATATGCAAAGCTGGCAAGTAGTCAAGCAGATTAAAACACCAGGCCCTGGCTTTTTTATGCGCAGTCATGAAAGTACGCCATACGCTTGGACCGATGTATTCAATGGCGTAGAAAAAGACACGCTGCAACTCATAGACAAACAAACGCTGGAGATTGCCGCAACACTAAAACCTTCTCCAGGCAAAACCGCAGCCCATGTGGAGTTCACCCGTGATGGAAAATTCGCCTTAGTGAGTATTTGGGAGGCAGACGGCGCACTGGTTATTTACGACGCTGAAACACTGCGCGAAGTTAAACGTATCCCTATGAATAAACCTTCAGGTAAATACAATGTTTATAACAAGATTACGCGCTCATCGGGGACTAGCCATTAAAAACAAGGCTAGCAAACTAAAGGCAAGTATAAAGGTACGTATGCGCCCAGTGCATGGGGTTGATTTTGGCTAGAAATTGAAAGTATGAATTTCATATATGCATAGGCGAGCCTAGTGCTAGATTAACCAGAAATGCGCATTTATAATTCATTAGTTCTGGTTCTGGTTGGGGAGCCAATTAGATACAAAAGTGGGCACTCTTTGAGAGCCCACTTAGCTATTCCAATATATGAATGAAGTTGAGTTATTTCTTAAGCAAATACTGCTTTGATTCATT
>MHBU01000019.1:0-49537 GCA_001803395.1 Methylotenera sp. RIFCSPLOWO2_02_FULL_45_14
GTTGTATGTTTGCAGCGCTTCGTTCACTTGTTTCGTTAGCGAAGGCGCGCATTCTACAGGGATTTTAAAACCCGTCAACCATAATTGTGAAACATATTTAATTATCGTTGAATCGTATTCTTGCACTAAAACTTTTGGTTGCGGGAACAGGATTTGAACCTGTGACCTTCGGGTTATGAGCCCGACGAGCTGCCAGACTGCTCCATCCCGCGTCCGATTCGACTTGCTTGCTGTCGAGAGATGAAACTATAGCAAACCTAGATAAATATCGCAAGAACTATTGTGAGATTTCACCATAAACTTGCATATAAACCTGCGCTAGGTACTGTTTAGCCTAGATACTTACTGCATGATGCTACGTACATAGGCTAAATCATGCTCAGTATCTACGCCAGTCGCAGGGGGGGTTTTAGAAATGGCTACTGCAATTTTGTAGCCTTGGTGCAACACACGCAACTGTTCAAGACATTCATACTGCTCAATTGCAGCTGGCTGTATGTTGGCATATTGCTTTAAAAAGCTTGTACGGTAGGCATATAGCCCAACATGCCTATATGCAGGTATGTTGGGTGGCATCTCTTCATTGTTCGCAAAAGCGTCCCGAGGGTAAGGAATGGGCGCACGACTAAAATATAGCGCATTACTTTGCCCATCTAATACGACTTTTACTATATTAGGATTTAAAAAATCTGACTGACTCTGAATTGGGTAGCATGCCGTTGCCATCACAGCTTCCTTGCTGTTTGCTAGCATCTTGACCACTTCCACAATAAGAGAAACCTCAATCAATGGTTCATCTCCCTGCACATTGACGACAATTGCATCATCGTGCCAGTCCTCGCGCAGCGCCACTTCAGCGATACGATCTGTACCACTTACGTGATCCGTACGCGTAAGCATTGCCGCATAACCATGCTGGTTTACCGCATCTACAATGCGTTGATCATCAGTGGCAACAATGGTCTGTTTTGCGCCGCTTTTCTGAGCTTGCTCAACCACGCACACTACCATAGGCTTGCCTGCGATTTCCAACAAAGGCTTACCAGGCAACCTTGTACTGGCATAGCGTGCTGGAATAACGACATAAAATTTTGGTAATTTTTTGTGCTGGGCGCTATGCAATTTCTTCATCATCCGCTAATTGTCGCGCTTCATCTTCTAGCATCACAGGAATGCCATCTTTGATGGGGTAGGCGAGCCGTGCTGATTTTGAAATAAGCTCATTAGTTGCTTTATTGTAAATCAAAGGGCCTTTAGTCACAGGACAGACCAAAATTTGAAGGAGTTTTGCATCCATTTTATGTTCTCAACTTATTCAATTTGTTTAATATAATGGCTAGTAAATCATTTTTTATCACAGCATTCACTGGTAACACCCAAAAATTAGCCCTTGCAAACGAGCGACATTTAATCGCATCTTTTTCCGTCATCACTACAATGTCAGCCTCAACGTCTTCAAAATCCTCAACCTTAAACGCATAATGGTCGGAATAAGCTCGGCTTTGAAAATCCAAACCCAATAGTCGTAGCTGGTTGAAAAATCGACCAGGGTTACCTATACCAGCAATTGCCAGCACTTTTTGATGTAAGAATGTCTGTACATCAGATTTTATACGATTATCAAGTGCGTTATAAAAAGCTGTTGATTCTAGCTGCATTTCAATTGGATTCACCGCCAACAACAACTCATTATTCACAATGCCACCATTACTTACTACGGCATCTACGGTTTTTAATCTGTTTTTTGATTCGCGTAGCGGACCTGCCGGCAGCAAAGCACTATTACCAAAACCTTTTACACTATCACATACAATGATTTCAACATCGCGCTGCAATCGATAATGTTGCAGACCATCATCGCTGATGATGATGTTACATGCGGGATATGTTGCTAACAAAGCCAGGCCAGCCTCAACACGATTTGCGCTAACAAATACGGGGCAAGATGTGCGGATAGCGATCAACACTGGCTCATCACCAACTTCGAACGGGTTGCTAGAGGCCGTGACTTCTGTTACTTGCTTAGCGTTACCGCCATAACCTCTACTAATAATGCCGGGTTTGTATCCAGCAAGCTGCAACTGCTCTGCAAGCCAGATGACAAGGGGGGTTTTACCTGTGCCCCCCACATTGATGTTGCCGATAATGACAACAGGAACACTCAAGCGAACACTTTTTAACCAGCCGTTTTTATAGAGCCACTTTCTGACAGTAGTAATTATCCCAAAAACCCAAGACAGCGGTATGAGTAAAATATGCCAAAGAGTAAACCTAAGCCATTGCTTTTGCAACCAATTAGCCATTTTTACGAAGCTCTTAGCTTGCCACTAGCCAAATTGCTTTTGATACAACTTAGCATAATGACCGTCTATTTTAATTAACTCACTATGTGAGCCGTTTTCAATTATTTTACCGTGTTCCAGCACCATAATGCGGTCGGCATTTTCAATGGTGCTAAGTCGATGCGCAATCACGATACTAGTTCGATTTTGCATGAGTGTGTCTAACGCCGCCTGCACGTGCTGCTCTGATTCAGTATCTAAAGCAGAGGTGGCCTCATCAAGCAATAGTATTGGTGCATTTTTCAATATGGCGCGTGCAATCGCAATGCGCTGACGCTGCCCGCCAGACAACCGTACACCGCGATCACCAATTTCATGTTGCAGACCATTCGGTAATTTTTGAATAAATTCCCAAGCGTGTGCGGCTTTGGCTGCGGCAATCACCTCATCTTCAGTCGCGTTTCTTAGCACACCATAGGCAATGTTATTAAAAATAGTGTCATTAAACAACACGATGTCTTGGCTTACTAGTGCAAATTGCTCACGCAAACTTCTAAGCTTGACGGCACGGATATCCACACCATCTAACAATACCAAACCCTGCTGTAATTCGTAAAACCGTGGAAGCAAGTTCACCAATGTGGTTTTACCGCCACCTGAGCGCCCAACCAAGGCGACTTTTTCACCAGCCTTTATGCTAAAACTTAAATTATCAAGCGCTACGCCACTGGCGTTTTCATAACGTAAGGTAACATTTCTAAATTCAATTTCACCTTTTGCGCGTTTAATCTCAATCTTACCTTCGTCGTGCTCAGGAACCGCGTCTATTACCTCAAAAATGCTTTGTGCGGCAGCTAAACCTACTTGAAAATCCTCATTAGCGGCGGCGATATGCTTAATAGGAGAAATCAGCATAAGCAGCGCGCCAACAAAAGCTGCAAATTCACCCACGGAGAAGCTGCCCATGGCGTAATAAATCACCAAAGCCAGAGCCAAAGCAGCAAATATTTCCACAATAAAGCTACTTAAGCCAGAAATGCGCGTTAAACGTAACTCTATGCGGCGATTATTGGTCGCAATGTCTGCAAAACGCTTATATTCAAAATCTTGAGCACCAAAAATTTTAACAATACGCTGTCCGCTAATCGCTTCTTCTGCCGACTTGGTCATTTCACCCATGCTGTACTGCACATTTTTGGCATTGGCTTTAAGTTTAGGTGTTATTTTTCTGATATAAAGAGTGGCGAATGGCAGTACGGTGGCAAAAACAAGCGTGAGCCGCCAATCAAGATAGAGCATGTAAGCGATTAAACCGATGACGGTTAAAATATCGCGCAATACATTGAGCCAAGAACGCGTAGTCGCACTGGATAGCCGCTCAACATCATAGGTAAACTTTGACACTAGCGCTCCTGCCGAGCGGGCATCAAAGTAATGTACTGGCAACAGCATCAGCTTGCTGAACATTTCTTTGCGAAAATCTTCTACCACGCGCCGCGCGACGACACGCATGGTATAAACCGAAATATAGCCCGCCACGCCCCTAATCATCATTAAACCAAAGATCATCAGCGGCAACAGCATAGCTTGACCAGTCGTTTTTTTAACAAACCCCTCATCGGTAACTTGTTTAATCAGCGCGAGAAAGCCGGTGTTACTGGCCGAGAGCACCACTAAAGAAAGAATGCTTGTGACAAACACATACTTATAACGCCAAGCATAGCGAAACAAACGCAAATATAGCACTTTTGCGTTTGAAATTTCCGGGAGATTTTGTTTGTTGCGCCTAGCTTTTGCCATCTTTAGAGGTTTGTCATTTTTAGGGCTTGAATATTTTTAGGATTTTGTCATCTTTAACATGGGAGTACATTTAAGCTCCAATATTAAAAATGTAAAATGATAGTGCGTAGTAAAAAAACACCCTTAAAACGTATGGTTATTTACTGGTATCAACTTGCGTCGCAAAAGTAATATGGGTGTATCCTGCCACGCGCGAGGCTTCCATCACGTTAACCACGGATTGATGCGTAGTATTCGCATCTGCATTGATGACAATCGTCGGCTCTTTATCATGGCTACTATTGGCGACGGCCGCTTGTAACGCAGCACTGATTGCCCCCACTGCGTTGTCGGTCAATCGCTTACCGTTAATCACGTATTGTCCACTGGCATCAACCGCCACTTCTATCATTAAAGGTTTCTCTTGCGGCACGTTTGCTTCAGCCGTTGGTAAGTTGATTTGCAATTCATTGGTGCGTGCAAACGTAGCACTCACTATCAAGAAAATAATAATCACTAACAGTACATCAATCAACGGCACGAGGTTTATTTCGAGGTCTTCGTGGCGCTTTCCACGTTGAAAATTCATATAGTTTCCTAACTGGTCAATTTAAGCCTTTAGTTTTATGCAAGGCGTGGGGCGCAATGCATGCGTCTTAAGAAATTAGCTGCGCTCGCCGTGCAAAATTTCAACCAACTTAACCGATTGCTGTTCCATATCAATTAACAAACCATCCACTTTAGAGCGGAAATAACGGTAAGCGATCATTGCTGGTACTGCCACTACAATACCACCAGCAGTGTTATACAAAGCCACTGAAATGCCGCGCGCAAATTGCGCCACATCATGACCTGTAGCAGTAAATGCGCCAAATAGTTCCACCATGCCGTACACGGTACCAAACAAGCCCATCAGCGGCGCTACTGTGGCAATAGTACCGAGTGTAGATAAGTATTTATCTAACTCATGCGCCACCGCACGCGCCGTTTCCTCAA
This sequence comes from Methylotenera sp. RIFCSPLOWO2_02_FULL_45_14, assembly GCA_001803395.1. Lineage (GTDB taxonomy): Bacteria > Pseudomonadota > Gammaproteobacteria > Burkholderiales > Methylophilaceae > Methylotenera. Next base: position 5,058 of record MHBU01000019.1, read on the forward strand.
TGGCTTCTTTTGTAATCTCACGTGAATATTTAGCATTAGTTAAAGCCGTAGCAAAAACGCGACCCAGCAAAGAGTGTTGCTCTAAACGACCAATCGTCTCTTTAGTAATGCCACCTTTTGCAAGCCATACTTGTAATTCTGGCAATAAATTTCCAGGTGCCACGGCACTTTCACGCAACGCAAAAGAACGCTCACCTATAATTGCTACCGCCACGACTGATGCAATGATAAGCGGCCAAATTGGCCAGCCTGCTGCTACGATAATATCCCACACAGTGCAACTCCTAATTCAAATGCTATTAAAAAATTCTTTATAAAACGGGGCAAATCAACCCCTGCGATACTTTAGCTTGTAGTCTGCTTTTGGGCAAGCTGCAACTGCAGTGGTTTTACAAATATCCTTATCCTTAATAAAAGACACTTCTCAAGTTTTTTCAATAAAAACGGTCATGCCAGTAACGCTTATTTTGACTACGCCAGCGTAATGTCTCAATTTTAGGTTTACTTCCCATATAGTTAATTTCAACAGCCCCGTGATAATCAGAACGCAACATGCCGCTGTTCAATGCCTGATAACGCGCCACCACCACAGGATCAGGATGTTTGAATCGGCTTAAATAGCCTGAAGTAAATATCACCACACCAGGGGCAACAGCCGCAATAAAATCCACTGATGATGAAGTTTTACTGCCATGATGAGGCGCGACTAAAACATCACTTTTTAGCTGACCTGTCGCTTGCTCGACCAAGGCTGTTTCAACAGATTTTTCTATATCCCCAGTTAATAGCAAACTGCCTGATGCACTGGTGATTTTAAGCACGCAACTGCGGTTATTATCTTTAACTTTGGGGTCTTCGTAACTTTGCAACTGTGGATGTAGCACTTCGAAATCAACTCCATCCCACGCCCAGACTTGTCCTGCATAACACTTCATTTTTTCTGCGGCAGTATTCAATTCAATCTCATCTGGTATCGAACTGGCGAACCAATCGACCGGCATGAGTGACAATACAGATAACATGCCGCCACTATGATCATTATCGTTATGGCTCACCATGAATCCATCAATTTTTTCAACACCTTCGCCCTGCAAAAATGGTACCACAATACGTCCACCGGCATCGCTTTGCTTATTGTATTTAGCGCCTGCGTCATATAAGAGTGTATGTGTTGCCGTTTGCACCACCACACTCAAGCCCTGCCCTACGTCCAACACGGTTACTTTCATATCGCCAACGGCTGGGTGCTGCGGCATGAGTAGCAACATTGGCAAAAAACCTACCAAACCTAACCAGCGCATAGGAATGCCACGTGGCAATAACAACCATATCACACCTAGCAATGCGGGGAACAATGTCCACGTGGAGGGCGTATGCTGCTGCCATACAGCATCGGGTAGCTGATTGAGCCAATTCAGTACAAACATGCAAATCTCTAGCGCTTTATATGACAGCATAAGCAAGCTATCTATCGGTAAAAAACTGCCTGATAAAGCTAGCGGTGTTACTACAAAGCTAATGATTGGAATCGCGAAGGCATTGGCAATTGGTGAAACAATAGACACTTGATGAAACATAATAAGCAGCAATGGCACCATGCCTATGGTTACCGCCCACTGCGTATGTATTGCGGCTTTGAGCCAGTGCGTTTGACCAATGCGCGCGCCTAAAGCAAAACTCAGCATGGCAACCGCGCCAAACGATAACCAAAACCCCGCAGCCATTACTGCCCACGGATCTATAGCCACGACAACAAACAGCGCTAACGCTAACACTTGAGAAGTAACCAGCTGCCGCCCTGACCATAACGCCAATGCAAACACCATCAACATGTACAGGGTACGCTGCGTAGGCACAGCAAACCCAGCAATCAGCGCATAAATTAACGCGGTCACCACACCTGCCACAGTAGCGGCTTTACGCGTGGGCAATCGGGTTGCGAGCTGCGGTATGCGCCTCCAAATAAAACTCATCAGTCCAAACGCCAAGCCAGATAACATGGTAATGTGCAAGCCAGAAATACTCATGAGATGCGAAATGCCTGTGCGTAAAAACAGTTGCCAATCATCTGCTGCTATTTGGCTGTCGTCACCCATTACCAGTGCTTGAATCACGCCGCTATATGGCTTGTTTTCCAGCACTTTTACAATACGTTGCTGAATTTTCTCGCGCACATGCTCAACCATATACTTAGGATGCCAAACAAAGTTTTGCAGTTTTTTGTTATTGGCCTTTGCCTTGATACTACCTGCAGCACGTATATTTTCAGCCAACGCCCACGACTCAAAATCAAAACCGTGCGGATTTTGTGTGCCATGGGGTCGCTTTAAGCGTGCGGTAAGTTGCCACCGCTCGCCCGCTTTAAACGCTGCCACCCGTGGCGTCGTTTGAACCTCATTCTGGTTATTTTGACCCCAGCTATTAACCGGATAAAAACTAAGCGAAATGTGACGCGGTACGATTGCGTCAAGCGTGAGCACGTTTTCTACATCAAAACGAAAACGCTCACCGCGTTCGGTTAATTCAGACACACTGGACACCACGCCAATCAATTCAATGGGTTGATTCTCCCACGCATGCGGCAGCGAGTCACTGAGCCTAATCGTGGCAAAAATAGCCGCCCAAAAGAAACCCAATAAAAAACTTAAAATTAGCCAAAGCAGATGCTTAATAATTATTAAAACTGGGCGAGATGAGCGGCGGAGATGAAAACCAACAAAGACTAAAGGAATGCACAGCAGCGACCAGTACAGGCTAGGAAGCGCAGGTATTTGCTGCAAACAAAAAGCACCGAAAACGAAAGCCAGTGCGAAAGAAATCATGATTTAAAGTAAAGCTTACAGCTTTGTTTTAAGTGGCAACAACTTGCCATCTACCAACTTATACTGCCGCTGCATTTTCGCCGCAAGTTCTAAATCATGCGTCACAACTACCAAACTCACATTTTGCACTTGATTCATTTCCAGCAACAAATCAAACACTACATGTGCGGTGTGGCGGTCAAGGTTGCCCGTCGGCTCATCCGCAAGAATGCATTGTGGCTGCGTGACCATGGCTCGCGCTACGGCAGCACGTTGTCGCTCACCGCCTGAGAGTTCGCCAGGCATGTGTTCCAAGCGATGCGCCAAACCCACTTTGGTGAGCATTTCACTCGCCATGGTAAGCGCCTGTTCACGCGCCATACGGCGAATAAATAATGGCATCGCTACGTTTTCTAGCGCGGTAAATTCTGGCAATAAATGATGAAACTGATACACAAACCCAAGTGAGGCATTACGTAAGTCACCTTTTTGCGATTCCGACAACTGCGTGAGATTTTTGCCTAGAATATGCACTTCACCGCTACTCGGCGCATCCAAGCCACCTAGCAAATGCAGCAAGGTGCTTTTGCCAGAGCCTGAGGCACCAACAATCGCCACTTGCTCACCTAAGTTGATGTTTAAATCAATGCCGTTGAGCACGGCAACATCCAAGCCTTGATAAGTTTTATTTAGGCCGTGACAAGAGACAATGGCTTGAGAAGTAAGGCTATTCATAACGCAAGGCCTCTGCTGGGTTGATTTTGCTGGCTTTGTAGCTTGGATAAATTGTAGCTAGTAAACTTAAGGCGAACGATGTCATCACAATGGTGGTGACATCTGACCATACTAAATCCGATGGTAAATCACTGATGTAATACACGTCTTTGGCTAAAAACTGCACCTGAAATAAACGCTCAATAAACGGAATAATGGTTTCAATATTCAACGCAAGCAAAATACCAAAAAATGCGCCTAACACTGTGCCGATCACCCCTATCAGCGCACCCTGCACCATAAAAATTTTCATAATACTGCCAGGACTTGCGCCAAAGGTGCGCATAATCGCAATGTCTGCGCGTTTATCGGTGACTGCCATCACCAAGGTTGAAACGATATTAAAAGCGGCAACCGCAACAATGAGCGTGAGAATAATAAACATCACGCGTTTTTCCATTTGCACCGCGCGGAAGAAATTGGCGTGTTGCCGTGTCCAATCCGTGACAAAATAATTGCCATCTGGATTTGACGCATTATTTAATTGGGCAGACATAGCAGCAGCAATCGTTGGCGCATCAAATAAGTCATCCAACTTTAAGCGCACACCGGAAACGTTTTGCCCCATACGATACAGCTTGGCCGCATCATCAATATGAATCAGCGCCAAGCCCGCGTCATATTCATACATCCCAATTTGAAACAGCCCCACCAAGGTGAATTGCTTTAAGCGCGGCACCACACCAGTCGGCGTAAATTGCCCCTGTGGTGCCATTACCACCACTTTATCGCCAATTTGTGCGCCTAGGGCATAGGCTAAATCTGCGCCTAAAACAATGCCAAACTCCCCAGACCGTAAGTCCGTCAGGCTCCCTGCTTTCATATGCTTACCTAAATCAGCCACTTTATCTTCAGCACTGGGCACCACGCCGCGAATAATCGCGCCTTGCACGCCTTGGTCGTAGCTCAGCATGCCCTGCGCGGTAATATAGGGTGCGCTTGCCAGCACATGCGGTTGCTTGACAGAGAATTCGGCAACACGCTGCCAATCTGCCAATTGATTATTACTGCCCGTAATTTCCAAATGTGAAGCCACACCCAGAATGCGCGTGCGCAACTCCTTTTGAAAACCATTCATCACAGAAAGCACAACAATCAAAGCCGCCACGCCAAGTGCAATGCCTATCATACTGGTAAGTGATATAAATGAGATGAAGTGGTTTTTGCGCTTAGCGCGTGTGTAGCGCCAGCCAACGAAGAGTTCAAATGGTAAAGATTTCATAGGGCAGATTTTAGCAGGCTTCTAATCGTTATCTAGTGTTATCTGTTAAAATTCCGACTATGTTTACAGGAATCATTCAATCAGTCGGTGCAATCACGCAAACCACGCCAGTTGGCGATGATATGCAGCTTGCCATTGCAACCCATCAGCTTGACATGAGTGATGTGCAATTAGGCGACAGTATCGCGGTGGATGGCGTTTGCCTCACCGTCGTAAAATTAGGGCCAGCGCAGTTTGAAGCGCATGTTTCAAAAGAAACATTATCGGTGACTGAGGGTTTGAACCACGCGCACGCCGTAAATTTAGAAAAAGCTTTGCGCTTAAGTGATCGATTAGGCGGTCACTTAGTCAGTGGTCACGTAGATGGCGTGGGCGAAGTGATTAAATTTGAATCATTGGGTGAGTGCTGGCGCCTTGAAATTCGCGCGCCGCATGCCATATCCAAATACATTGCCGTTAAAAGTTCTATTTGTGTAAACGGGGTAAGCCTGACAGTAAATACAGTGATTGGCGATGAGTTCAGCATCAATTTAATTCCGCACACGCTTGAAAACACTACGTTAAAATTGTTAAGGACGGGTAGCCTTGTGAATTTAGAAGTAGATCAAATTGCACGTTATGTAGAACGTATGACGCTTTGGGAATCTGAAACTCCAAAGAAATCTAGAAAATAAGCGCAACAATCATGAATCAACCCGAAACCAATATGAACAATCACATCAGCCCTGCCAAAGAAATTATTGAAGAAATCAAACAAGGCCGCATGGTGGTGTTGGTAGATGACGAACATCGTGAAAACGAAGGCGACTTAGTATTAGCCGCAGAATTTGCCACGGCAGAACACATCAACTTTATGGCGAAATATGGGCGCGGGTTAATTTGCTTAACCCTCACTGAAGCACGTTGCCATCAATTAAGCTTAAGCAAAATGGTACAAAAAAATGGTGCGCGCATGGGCACCAACTTTACCGTCTCTATTGAAGCGGCAGAAGGTGTCACTACGGGAATTTCAGCTGCTGACCGCGCACGCACGGTGCAAGCGGCTGTGGCAAAAACCGCCCAGCCACAAGATATTGTCAGCCCTGGGCATATCTTTCCACTGGCAGCGATGGATGGCGGTGTACTGGTGCGTGCTGGCCACACCGAGGCCGGCTGCGATTTGGCGCTGTTAGCAGGCTGCGAACCTGCAAGTGTGATCTGCGAAATTTTAAAAGACGATGGCAGCATGGCACGTTTGCCGGATTTAATGACCTTTGCTGCGGAACATGGCTTAAAAATTGGCACGATTGCCGATTTAATTCACTACCGTGCCGAAACAGAAAGCCTGATCGAACGCGCGGCCGAGCGCATGGTACAAACGCCTTATGGTGAAATGAAGTTAATTGCCTACACGGACAAAATTGCCAAAGAAACACACTTGGTGTTAATCAAAGGCAACCCTACACCAGAGCAAGAAGTGCTAGTACGCGTACATGAGCCGCTTTCAATATTCGACTTGCTCGATAGTAGCAGTTGCACGCACAGCTGGAACACCTTGCAAGCCATGCAAACCATTGCCAATGCTGAAGTAGGTGTAATGGTATTGCTGCATCAACAAGAAAGCGGCGACAGCATTATTGAGCGCATTCAGGGGGCAGATGAACCTATCCGTATTAACCAAGAGCTTCGTACCTACGGTATAGGTTCGCAAATATTGCGAGACTGTAATGTTGGGAAAATGAAACTAATGGCCAACCCGCGCAAAATGCCTAGCATGGCGGGCTTTGGCTTAGAAGTAACTGGCTACTTAGAAGCAAGCACACAAAAGTAATGATGACACTAGAAAACATCAATCTCACCGGTCACTTTCTGATTGCGATGCCGAATCTGACAGACCCTTATTTTGCCAAGTCGGTTACCTTCATCTGCACGCATAATCAAGACGGTGCGATGGGCATCGTGATTAACCGCCCTACCGACATGACTTACGAAATGTTGTTTGAAAAAATTAAAGTAGATTTAGAAAACAACGCCATTGCAAACAACCCTGTTTTATATGGTGGCCCAGTGCAATCTGAACGTGGCTTTGTATTACATCAACCAGCCGGAGAATGGGATAGCTCTATTACCATTTGTGATAAAACCGCACTGACCACTTCAAAAGATATTCTAGAAGCCGTCGCGCTTGGCACTGGGCCTAGTAAAATGCTGCTCACATTAGGTTACGCGGGCTGGACTCCAGGACAACTTGAACAAGAGATGGCGCAAAATGCTTGGTTGTCGGTAGAAGCAAAAGATGTGGGAACGTTAAATAAAATTTTGTTTGAAACACCGCACGAAGAACAGTTTAACGCCGCCATGGCATTATTGGGGTTTGACCCTGCCATGCTGTCCGGCGTAGCGGGGCATGCTTAATGTCAGTTGCGACGCACATGCAGATGATTGATAACGAAAATGTTTATGAAAAATCTGCCGTGGAGTCTAGCACCGTTCTCGCCTTTGACTTTGGCGAAAGACGTATAGGCATTGCTGTAGGTGAGCATTTACTAGCAACCGCCAACCCGCTGACTACCATTGATAATGAAAGTAACGACATACGTTTTCAGATGATTAGTACACTGGTCAAAGAATGGCAACCTAAGTTGCTGGTCGTTGGCTTGCCATTAAACGTAGATGGCACCGAACATGCTGTGACACAGTTATGCAAAAAATTTGCACGGCGTTTGAATGGTCGTTTTAACTTACCCGTAATACTCATTGATGAGCGCTATAGCTCGGTGGAAGCTAGCACCCAATTAAACCAAGCTGGCATTAAAGGCCGTGCGCAAAAAGCCGTGCTGGATCAAGTTGCCGCACAAACTATTTTGCAGAGCTATTTTGATAATATCTCGATGAACAAATAAGAGTTACAAGTAACAAGGATTATTCAGTAAAATAACAGCATGACAGATCAAAACATACCGCTAAGCAATACTCAACTGCCAAATGCGGAAGCGCTAGTCATTACGCTAGCGCAGAAGCTTGAACCTTTATTGCAAAATAATACCGCCCTCGTCGGCATTCATAGCGGCGGGGTTTGGCTCATGCAAAGGTTATTAGTGTTGCTAGAAAAAACCATCGCCAACTATGATGTTGAACATGGCGCATTAGATGTTTCATTCTATCGCGATGACTATGCACAGCGTGGCTTAAAAGCCGAAAATCGCCCGAGTCAAATTCCATTTGATGTAGAAAATAAACATATCATTCTGATTGATGACGTGTTTTATACAGGTCGCACCGCGCGCGCCGCCATGAATGAGCTGTTTGATTACGGCCGCCCCGCCAGCATTACGCTTATTGCCTTAGTTAACCGAGGTGGCCGAGAGCTGCCGATAGCCCCACAGATTGTCGCGGCAGATATTCCGCTAGAGGCCACACAACACTTACAACTAACACAGCTTACAGACGGCAGCTTAGCATTAGAACTTACCTCACAAAACAACAGTGCGAGACCACAAGAGCATGAATAATCCTCAACTCGATTCTGACGGCCACCTGCGTCACCTGCTTTCAATCGAAGGCTTACCAAAACGCATACTCAATCAAATTTTAGATACCGCAGAATCCTTTGTAGGTGTGGCAGAGCGTGAAGTTAAAAAAGTACCGCTCTTGCGCGGAAAAACTGTGTGTAACTTGTTTTTTGAGAATAGCACCCGCACCCGCACCACGTTTGAAATCGCGGCGAAACGGCTATCTGCCGATGTGATTAGCTTGAATGTCGGCACCTCTTCACAATCAAAAGGTGAAACAATTTTAGACACGGTAGATAACTTAATCGCCATGCACGCTGATATGTTTGTGGTGCGCCATGCACAATCAGGCGCGGCACATTTAATTGCCAAACACGTACCGCCACATATTCATGTCATCAACGCTGGTGATGGTCGCCATTCGCATCCCACGCAAGGCTTGCTCGATGTGTTTACCATACGCAAATACAAACCAGACCTGCATAATTTAAGAATTGCCATTGTGGGCGATGTGTTGCACTCACGCGTGGCACGCTCAGAAATTCACGCGCTTACAACCTTGGGCGTACCAGAAGTACGCGTTATTGCGCCTAAAACGCTGTTACCCGCTCAGGTAGAAAAATTAGGCGTACATGTGTACCACGACATCAATGCGGGGTTAAAAGATGTTGATGTAGTGATGATGCTGCGCCTGCAAAACGAGCGTATGAATGGTGCCATGCTGCCTAGCTCGCAAGAGTATTTTAAAACTTACGGCCTGACTCAAGAAAAACTCGCCCTCGCTAAGCCCGATGCCATTGTGATGCACCCAGGCCCGATGAACCGCGGCGTGGAGATTGACTCTAGCGTGGCCGATGGCAAACAATCGGTAATTTTACCCCAAGTGACTTACGGCATTGCGATTCGCATGGCGGTGATGGCAATACTAGCAGGCGGACAAGTGGCAAGCGGCTCGGCAGGAGGGTCATAATGAAAATACATATTAGAAATGGTCGCGTGATTGACCCTAAAAATAACCTTGATAGCAAGCTTGATGTCTTTATCGCTGCTGGAAAAGTTTTAAGTATTGGGCAAACACCCAATGGCTTTGTAGCCAACCAAACTATTGATGCCACTAATTTAATCGTCTGCCCTGGTTTAGTAGATTTATCCGCCAGATTGCGCGAGCCAGGCGAAGAATACAAAGCCAGATTAGCCAGTGAGTTGCAAGCCGCGGTCGCCGGTGGCGTGACTAGCCTCGCCTGCCCGCCTGATACCGATCCGGTGCTTGATGAACCCGGCTTGGTGGAAATGCTCAAATATCGCGCCCGGCAACAAGGTTTAGCCCATGTTTACCCGCTAGGTGCAATGACACGTCAATTGCAAGGCAAGACACTTGCAGAAATGAATGAATTGTACGCCGCTGGCTGCGTGGGTTTCTCACAAGCCAATGTTGCCATTACCGACACGCAAGTGCTATGGCGCGCCATGCAATACGCGGCGACTTTTAACTTTACACTGTTTTTACATGCGGAAGAACCCTTCTTAGCCGCAAATGGTGTGGCACATGATGGTGAAGTAGCAACTAGATTAGGCCTTAAAGGCATCCCCAGTGCGGCAGAAGCCTTAGCACTGGCAAGCATATTACGCATCGCCCAAGAAACGGGTGCCAAAGTACACATTAGCCGCCTGTCAACCGCTGAAGGCGTTGCCATGATTCGTGCCGCTAAAGCGCAAGGCTTAAAAATCAGTTGCGATGTCAGTGCCAACCATTTGCACCTTACCGAACATGACATTGCTTATTTTGATGCCAACTGCCACCTCAAACCACCACTACGCACCCAGCGCGATAAAGAAGCACTCAGCGCTGGGCTTAAAGATGGCACAATAGACGCGATATGCTCGGACCACACGCCTGTGGATGATGACGCTAAACTAATGCCTTTTGCTGAAGCTGAAATAGGCGCAACAGGCTTAGAATTATTGCTACCGCTCACCTTAAAATGGGCTGCCCAGGAAAAAGTAAGTTTGCCGCATGCGCTCTCGCTAATCACGCAAACTTCCGCACAAATATTGGGCATATCCGCTGGTGACTTAAGCCAAAATAGCGATGCAGACATATGTATTTTTGATGCCAACGAATACTGGAAAATAAGCCCAAAAACACTCAAAAGCCAGGGTAGAAACACCCCGTTTAATGGCTTGGAACTTGCGGGAAAAGTTAAAAAAACGCTAGTGCATGGGCTAGTGGTATATCAACATTAACCAATAAACCTTAAAACGGCTGTTATCCACAAAAATAACAGTCCACCTAAACAATACCCAAGCTATCTAGTCCAGCAGATAAATCTTTACCATGCGCACCTTTGCCATCAAGTTTAATTTTCAGGCGCAAATCATTCACAGAGTCCGCATTACGTAGGGCATCTTCATAACTAATCACATCGGCCTCGTGTAAATCAAACAATGATTGGTCAAAAGTTTGCATGCCTAACTCGCGTGATCTGGCAATAATCTCTTTAATTTCATGCACATCCCCTTTGAAAATCAAATCTGAAATCAAGGGTGAGTTCAACATCACCTCCATTGCTGCTACACGCCCTTTACCTTCTTTTTTAGGAATAAGTCGTTGCGACACAAAGGCGCGTACATTCAAAGATAAATCCATCAACAATTGATGACGACGTTCTTCCGGGAAGAAGTTAATAATACGATCCAAGGCTTGGTTGGTGCTGTTTGCATGTAGCGTAGCCATACATAAATGACCCGTTTCAGCAAAAGCAATCGCATAATCCATGGTTTCGCGGTCACGGATTTCACCAATCAGAATTACATCAGGCGCTTGGCGCAATGTATTTTTGAGTGCGATATGCCAGTTATCAGTATCCACGCCGACCTCGCGCTGCGTGATAATGCAGTTTTTATGCTCATGCACAAATTCCACAGGGTCTTCAATCGTAATAATATGCCCGTAACTATTTTGATTGCGGTAACCCACCATCGCAGCCAAAGAAGTAGATTTACCTGAACCTGTGCCTCCCACAAAAATAACCAGACCACGCTTAGTCATGGCGATATCTTTAAGTACATCTGGCAAACCTAGCTCTTCAAACTCCGGGATTTTGGTAGTGATGGTTCTAAATACAAGCCCTACGGATCCACGTTGCACAAAAGCATTCACACGAAAGCGCGCGACACTTGGAATGCCGATAGCAAAGTTACATTCGTTGGTCGCATCAAATTCAGCCGTTTGCTTGTCATTCATAATGGCACGGGCTATTTCACGTGCTTGTTGTGGTGATAATACTTGACTGCTGACTGGCGTCACTTTGCCGTCCACCTTAATCGCAGGTGGAAACCCAACCGTGATAAACAAATCGGACGCTTTTTTTGCCAACATTAATCGTAATAAATCAAATACAAACTTCTCTGCCTGACCTTTTTCCATCTGACTTTGCACTGTTACTCCCCTTACATAATTACTTTTATTTTAACGTTACCTACTTAGCCACCATGCAAGCTAGCCCATAATCGCATCTTTATTGGCAGCCTTAGCACGTGCTTCATGGGCTGAAATAACGTTACGTTTTACTAAATCCTGTAAATTCTGATCTAGCGTCTGCATGCCTACATTTTGGCCTGTTTGAATGGCTGAGTACATTTGCGGAATTTTATTTTCACGAATCAAGTTACGAATAGCAGGTGTACCTATCATAATTTCATGTGCGGCAACGCGGCCCTGCTCATCTTTACTTTTTAATAACGTTTGTGAAATCACAGCGCGCAATGATTCAGACAACATGGAACGCACCATTTCTTTTTCAGCCGCGGGGAATACGTCAATAATACGATCCACCGTTTTGGCCGCAGAACTGGTATGCAATGTGCCGAACACCATATGCCCTGTTTCCGCAGCGGTAAGCGCTAGACGTATAGTCTCGAGGTCACGCAACTCGCCTACCAAAATCACGTCAGGATCTTCACGCAAGGCTGAGCGCAAGGCATTATTGAATGAAAGCGTATGCGAACCGACTTCTCGTTGGTTAATCAGACACTTCTTGGAGGTATGCACAAATTCAATCGGGTCTTCAACCGTCAAAATATGGGCATATTCTTTTTCATTGATATAGTCAATCATTGCAGCTAGCGTGGTTGATTTACCTGAACCGGTAGGCCCAGTCACCAAACAAATACCGCGTGGCGTATCTGCGATATCCTTAAAGATCGCGGGGCAATTCAATTGTTCTAAGGTCAATATTTTAGATGGAATCGTCCGAAATACCGCGCCAGAACCACGATTATGATTAAAGGCATTAACCCGAAAACGTGCCAGATTTGGAATTTCAAACGAAAAATCACATTCTAAACTTTCCTCATACACTTTGCGCTGACCGTCATTCATGATGTCATACACCATGTCATGCACTTGACTGTGATCCATCGCGGGTACATTGATTTTTCGAATATCGCCATGCACACGAATCATTGGTGGCAAACCTGCGGACAGGTGCAAGTCTGAGGCTTTATTTTTGACTGAAAATGCGAGTAAATCTGAAATATCCACAACCTGCTCCTGATATAATTACAATGGTTAATTCCCAATTCTTACATGCTCTAAATCTAGGCTTAGTGAATTATGACCACAATTAGCAATCGCTTGCAACATATTCTAGCAACAATTCAATCCGCACAAACTATTAGTGGGTATCAGCAGCAGGTGAAGTTACTTGTCGTCAGTAAAGCACAGTCAACATCAGCCATTCGTGAGGCCTACGCGGCTGGTCAAACTTTGTTTGGTGAGAACTATTTGCAGGAAGCGCTCGATAAGCAAGCAGAACTTACTGACTTACCCATTGAATGGCACTTTATCGGCCCCATACAAAGCAACAAAACACAGCCCATCGCCCAACATTTTGCTTGGGTACATAGTATTGACCGGTTAAAAATTGCACAACGTTTAAATGAGGCGCGCCCGACAGATTTAGCACCGCTACAAGTATGTATTCAGGTCAATGTCAGCAATGAAAGTAGCAAAAGCGGAGTACCCCCACATGACTTAGAATCACTAGCGATAGCCATCGCCTTGCTACCTAGATTAAAATTACGTGGACTGATGGCGATTCCAGCACCAACCCACGATAGCAACCAACAACAAGCTCAGTTTAAACAAGTACGACAATGTTATGATGCATTATTAGCTAAGGGCTTTATGTTAGATACGCTGTCCATTGGAATGTCTGATGATTACCCAGTAGCGATTGCCGAAGGTGCGACGATTGTGCGCATTGGTTCTGCGTTATTTGGTGCCAGGCCCGCTCCTGACATGAAAAATTAAGGTGAAAGCAAAAATTCGAGCTCAGCTGGCTAAAGATTAAAGGCAAAACAATCCAGATAGCTCAAGTAGCACGAATTAAATAAAAAATGAAACCTTTGGGGTATATTCAAATGAAAATTAGTTTTATTGGTGGTGGCAATATGGCGCGTGCCATTATTGGCGGATTAAAGCACAACAACTTTGAGATGTCTGCGATTACAGTTTTAGAATTAAATGCACAAAAACGCGCAGAATTAGCTCAAGAGTTTAATGTACAAGTTACCGACACTTATGCCGATTTTAACAACACTGATGTCATTGTGTTGGCAGTTAAACCGCAACAATTGAAAGAAGTGTGTAGTCAATTAAGCCCGGTTTTACAATCGCAGTTGGTTGTTTCAATCGCGGCAGGCGTAAGGAGCAAAGACATCTCACGCTGGCTAAATCATTATCATGCAATCGTACGCGTCATGCCCAATACACCGGCACAGATTCAAGCTGGCGTTTCAGCACTGTACGCCATGTCCAACGTGAACCAAGCGCAACGTGAAAAAGCGAATACGATATTGGCCGCTGTCGGTAAAACTTTATGGCTTGATGATGAAGGTAAAATGGATGCTGTGACTGCCATTTCAGGCAGCGGCCCAGCCTATGTATTTTATTTGATAGAAGCGCTGCAAGAAGCAGGCGTACAATTAGGGCTTGGGGACGAGGCGGCTAATATGCTGGCACTACAAACCTTTGCTGGCGCCAGTTTACTTGCTGTACAAAGCGCTGACAGCGTCAAAACGCTACGTGCGCAAGTCACATCCAAGGGCGGCACAACAGAGCAAGGCATTCTTGCTTTAGAAGCTGCAAACATCAAAAGCGCTATTAGCAAGGCCGCTAAAGCTGCTGCAGATAAATCCATCGCGCTTGGGGATCAACTTGGTCAATAAGTAAGTGAGAAAGTAACCATCATGCTCAATAACGCTATTATATTTCTACTGCAAGCCGTGCTGGGGTTACTAACCATTGCCTTCTTGCTACGTTTTTACTTTCAACTCACAAAAGTTTCGTTTCAAAACCAAGCCGCGCAAATGATTGTGTCGCTGACCAATTTTGCAGTCAAGCCACTGCGTCGCATTGTGCCTAGCTTACGCAAACTGGATATTTCTACGCTAATGCTGGCCTACCTCACGCAGTTAATACTTACCGTGAGTTTGTTATGGCTTAAGGGCTTTCCATTACTTATTGCTGACAATCAAATTTGGCTCGTGATTTTAGGTGTAAGCCTTATCGGCGTTGTCAGCCTTAGCCTTTCAATTTTTTTATACGCCGTATTACTACAAGCTATTCTAAGCTGGGTAAACCCTCACACGCCGATCGCGCCCATTTTAAATAGCTTAACTTATCCCATCCTGAATTTTTTAAGAAAATACATTCCCCCTGCCGCCAACTTTGACCTTAGTCCACTCGTATTTATTTTAGCGGCACAATTATTGCTTACCACTGTTCTAATCCCATTAGAAAACAACTTGTTATCAACTTTGGTAAACTAAGATGCAATATGAGCATACATATCTCGAATAGCGCATCCAATCAGGCTGAGATTATGATTTCAAACTTAAGCACAAAAATAAATGAATATAGCCAATGGCGTGAAAATCTCATTGCCACCATTGACGCATTCATTGATTGGTCAGGCCATGCAGAGGCGTTAAACGCAATACAAGTATTAAGACTTTACGATATCAAAGAGGTTTTAAAAAAAGACCAGTTGGTGTTGGCATTTCTTGCAGAGTTTTCACGCGGAAAAACTGAAACCATCAACGCCTTATTTTTTTCAGACTTTAATCAACGTTTGCTTCCCAGCGAGCCAGGTCGCACCACGATGTGTCCTACTGAAATTTTCTGGGATGCCCACGAGGAACCCTGTATCAAACTGTTACCGATAGAAACCAGAAGCACAGATGATACCCTCGCTTACCTAAAATCAACACTAGATGTTTGGCATAAAATTCGCTTAGACACAGCGTCAGCAAGTGCCATGAAAGAAACCTTGCACGCATTAGTGCAAAAAAAAGAAGTGCCTCTCGAAACTGCTAAAAAACTTGGGTTTTGGAATGAAGACGACCCAAGTATGATTCGCCTACTTGCCGAAAAAGGCATGGTTGAAATCCCTGTGTGGCGGCATGCGCTTATAAACTACCCGCACCCATTACTTAAAAATGGATTAGTCGTCATTGACACACCTGGCTTAAACACCATGGGAGCAGAGCCTGAGCTTACGCTAAGCATTATTCCTAACGCACAAGTTGTGTTGTTTTTAACCGCAGCCGATACTGGCATCACCAAATCTGACATGCAAATTTGGACAGACTATGTGAAAAAGCGTGCCGCACACAAACTCGTAGTGTTGAATAAAATTGATATTTTATGGGATGGCCTGGAAACGGACGCGGAAGTAGAAGCGCTCATTCAAAAACAAATTAAAAATACCGCACATATACTAGACTTAGATGCTGAAAATATTTTCGCCATTTCAGCACAAAAAGCCCTTGTTGCCAAAATTAAAAAAAATGATGCTCTGCTTAAACGCAGCGGCGTTACTTTCTTAGAAAATTCGCTTGCAGACCTCATGGTCTCGTCAAAGCATGAAATTTTAGGCCGTGCCGTCGTCACCACATGCTCGAATATGATTCAATCATCAAACAAGTTAGCGCAAATTCGTGTCAGCAGTATCAAAAACCAACTGGCTGAACTGCACGAATTACAAAACAAAAACCGTGACATTTCAAAAGCAATTTTAGCCAAAGTAGTGGCCGAACGTAAACGTTACGAGGCATCGATGCTTACGTTTAACCAAGGCAGTGAAAAAATCACAAAATTAAGCGGTAAATTACTGCGCCATTTAAGTTCAGGTTATTTAAACACCACGTTAGCGCAAACCAAGCAGGACATGGGTGACCGTTGGACAACGGTAGGCTTAAATAAAAGTATGCGCGAGATTACACGCTTAGCCAGCAATCTTGCTGAGGCAATCAGCATTGAAGGTCGCACCATCAAAAAACATGCGGACGACTTATATCACTTATTTCAGAGAAAGCATGGCTTTGAAAAAACTGAAGCCATTGAGCTTGATATGAGTAAATTTATCAAAAATATGCAAGCACTTGAAAAAGTGACAGCAGAGTTTTGTAGTAACCCGGCGAATATTCTGACTGAAAAACATTTTTTAATCCGTCGATTTTTTTTAGGCTTGGGCGTGCAAATTCAAGCTGTTTTTGAACAAGCACAGTTGGATTGCAACCTTTGGTTGAACCAAGTGATTGGTGAGTTAAAGGATCAAATCAATGTGCACAAAAGTGCACTTGATACGCGCGCAGAATCTCTGATGGAATCTCACAATAGTACTGATAAGTTACTTGAAAATCTTGAATTAGCTGAAAAAGAACTTGCCAAATATCAAGCGCAATCAAATCAACTGGATGCCATCTTGCTAAAGTTGATGCACTGCGTTAAGTTCAGCCCAGAAAAACCACAAGCTACTATAACTTCATAAGCGCTACATCAAAATAATATCAAATGATTCTTGGCTGTAATTTGATTCAGCCTGTAATGAAATTGGCTTACCAATAAAATCAGATAAATTCGCCAGACTTTGTGACTCTTCATCCAGCAACATGTCGATAACTTTAGGGGCAGCAAGCACACGTAACTCGCGTGCGTTAAACTGGCGAGCTTCGCGTAATAACTCACGTAAAATTTCATAACATACCGTTTGCGCGGTTTTCTGTTCGCCACGCCCTTGGCAGGCAGTGCAGGGTTCACACAGAATATGCGCCAAACTCTCACGCGTGCGTTTGCGTGTCATCTCGACCAAACCTAATGGTGTAAAACCGTTCACCCCAGTACGGGCACGGTCACGTGCCACGGCCTTTTGCAATTCCTCCAGCACGGCTTCACGTTGCGCGTCTTCATCCATATCAATAAAATCGATGATAATAATGCCGCCCAAGTTTCTTAAACGTAACTGGCGTGCAATTGATTGTGCAGCTTCAAGATTGGTTTTAAAAATGGTGTCCGATAGATTTTTACCGCTTACAAAACTGCCTGTGTTCACATCTACCGTCGTTAATGCTTCCGTTTGATCAAATATCAGATAGCCGCCAGATTTAAGTTCCACCTTGCGTGACATCGCTTTTTCAATTTCTTGCTCAATGTTATATAAGTCAAAAAGCGGGCGCTCACCTTGGTAATGAACCAACTTATCCAAAGCCGTCATCGCATATAAATTAGCAAAATCTACCAGCTTCTGATAAGTCTCACTGGAGTCAACGCGTACTGTCTCGGTGTCTGCGCACACCACATCGCGCAACACGCGCATCGGTAAATTCAAGTCCTGAAAAATCAGCGCGCGCTCAGGTACCAGGATGCTTTGTGCGCGGATATGTGCCCATGTTTTAGTTAAATAATCTATATCAGCGAGCAATTCTTCATCGGTCGCCGTTTCAGACATGGTTCTAATGATGTAACCACCAATGTGGTTTTCTGGTAAAAGCCCAAGTAAGCGTGCTTTTAATAATTCACGCTCAGCTTCAGCCTCAATCCGTTGCGATACACCAATATGATCCTGTTGCGGCAAATACACGAGGAATCGCCCAGCGATGCTAATTTGCGTGGTCAGCCTTGCGCCCTTGGTGCCTATCGGCTCTTTAATAACCTGCACCATCAAAGACTGTCCTTCATGCAACACTTCTTGAATTGGCCGCTGTACTTCGGAATCACCACACTCAAGAATATCGCCAGCATGCAAAAAAGCAGCACGTTGCAAGCCCATTTCCACAAAGGCAGATTGCATACCAGGCAATACACGACACACAACGCCACGATATATATTGCCGACCAAACCCAAAGATGAACTACGCTCTATTTGCAACTCTTGCATGACGCCATTTTCCATCATGGCAATACGCGTTTCTTGCGGGGTAACGTTAATTAGTATTTCTTCACTCAATTTGTACTCAAATCATTCATTTTTAGTTTTAGTTATCATTTCAAGTTTAATTACAAAACTATCAACTGGTGTTTTCTCAGCAAAACCGCTGTCTCATAAATTGGCAAACCCATCACGCCAGTATAACTGCCTTCTATACGTTTAATCCAAGCGCCGGCTAATCCTTGTATGCCATAGCTACCCGCCTTATCTAGATGTTCATCCGATGCAATATAACAATCAATTTGTGTCGTTGAAAGCGCCATCATTTCCACAGTGGTCGTGGATAATACAACTTCAATCGTACCTGCGAATGCTAACGCTACGGCTGTATGCACTTGATGCACGCTACCTGATAATGCTTGCAACATGCGGCGTGCATCATCGTCACTTTCAGGTTTACCTAAAACCTGCCCTGCCAATACCACCGTAGTATCTGCCGCCAACACAGGATGCGCTCTTTCTGCAGCGGGCTGCCTTTGCCAGCATGCTGCTGCCTTTTCATGTGCCAATCTTGTGACATAAGCTTCTGGGGATTCATCCAACAGTTGCGTTTCATCAATGTCTGCTGGCGCAGTTTTGCAATGCAATCCAATTTGCCTTAACAACTCCACGCGACGTGGACTGCGTGAGGCAAGATAAATGGTTGGCTGGGTACGAATTTTGTTACTCATATCGGCACTTTAATTTACTATGCACAAATTGACAAAGATTTAATTGCGTCATCGCTTAATTTTATAAGGCATTGCATGACAGACTGGGCTGCTCTTTTCAAAATCACCATTGCTTTATTTGCCATTGTTAATCCCATTGGCAGTGTGCCAATTTTCATCAGCGCTACTAATGGCTGGAGTGTTAATGACCGCGCAAAAACCGCAAAGACAGTCGCCTTCACCGTATTTATCGTACTGGCTGTTTCCGCTTTTTTTGGTGATACGATTCTGCATTTTTTTGGCGTCACCATCCCTTCTTTTCAGGTCGGGGGCGGAATTTTGCTGATGTTAATTGCCATTTCCATGATGCATGGCAAACAAAGCGGCACCCGCCAAACGCCGGAAGAAGCACAAACACTGGCGGAGCGCGAGGTCATTGCCATTGTGCCGCTCAGCATCCCTTTGCTGGCAGGGCCTGGTGCCATTAGCAACATGATTATTGCCGCCCAGCAAAACAGCAGTTTTACTGGGCACTTTTCTTTAATTATTCCCATCTTTATTATCTGCATCATCATTTGGCTGGTATTAAGGTTGTCTGTCGCTATATCCAATAGACTGGGCACCATAGGCATTAACATTGTCACGCGCTTAATGGGTTTGATTTTGGCGGCAATGGCTGTTGAGTTTATTGCACATGGGCTAGTTGGCCTATTTCCAAAACTGTTTGCATAAACACTGATAAACAGTACACGCTCAAACCCTCTGCTTCGGGTTAAAATAGCAACAACTTAAATATTAAGACACACATCATGCAATGGATGCCCCATGCCACTGTTGCGGCAATTGTTGAAGACAACGGCAAATTCTTACTGGTAGAAGAAACTACCGACCGTGGTAACCGCTTTAATCAGCCGGCTGGCCATTTGGAAGATAATGAAACGCTGATTGAAGCGGTGGTTCGCGAGACCATGGAAGAAACTGCCTATAGCTTTAACCCAACCGCGTTATTAGGTGTTTATCATTGGAAGCATGAGCATAACGACACGACCTACCTACGCTTCGCCTATATCGGTCAGGTTAGCGATCATCAACCAGGACTTGCGTTGGATGAAGGCATTATTCGTGCCGTATGGATGACGGCAGATGAAATTCGCAGTAAAGTCATGCTGATGCGTAGCCCGCAAGTGCTTACCTGTATTGAAGACTATTTAAATGGGCAACGTTTTCCATTGTCTGTTGTCACCCACCTGTAAACTTAAACTTATGAACCTAAACACCCCAAACTTGAATAAATTGCAAAAAAAGAAAATTGTTGTTGGCCTGTCAGGTGGCGTTGACTCATCTGTCACCGCCTTGCTACTCAAGCAACAAGGCTATGAAGTGACAGGTCTTTTCATGAAAAACTGGGAAGATGATGACACCGATGAATACTGCTCAAGTAAACAAGATTTAATTGATGCCGTATCTGTTGCCGATAAAATTGGCATTGACATTGAAGCCGTTAATTTTAGTAAAGAATACAAAGACCGCGTATTTTCTAATTTTTTAAGCGAATACCAAGCTGGGCGCACCCCCAACCCGGATATTCTTTGTAATGCCGAAATTAAATTCAAAGCGTTTTTGGATCATGCCATGAGCATGGGCGCAGACTTAATCGCTACGGGTCACTATGCACAAGTGCGCGAAAATCCACTCAAACCTGGTTTGTTTCAACTGATGAAAGCCGATGACGGCAGCAAAGATCAAAGCTATTTTCTGTATCGTTTAAACCAAGCGCAACTGTCTAAAACACTATTTCCACTGGGCACATACTTAAAGCGTGAGGTACGTGAAATTGCACGTGAAGCTGGACTTATCAATGCAGAGAAAAAAGACTCGACGGGAATTTGCTTTATTGGCGAGCGTCCGTTTCAAGAGTTTTTAAGCAAATACCTACCGCGCAAACCTGGCGACATCAAAACACCAGAAGGTAAATTAATGGGTCGCCATGAAGGCCTGATGTACTACACATTAGGACAACGCCAAGGCTTAAAAATAGGCGGCAGCCGCGATAGTAACGGTGAACCTTGGTTTGTTGCAGCCAAAGATATGGCAAAAAACGAACTCATCGTGGTGCAAGGTCACGAACATCCGCTATTGCTCAATGATGGACTGTTAGCGAGCCAACTGACATGGATAGATCCAGAACCGCCGATTACCAACTGGGTCTATGCCGCAAAAACCCGCTATCGCCAACCTGACGCACCTTGCGAAATTGACCGCATTACCGAAAATGAAATTGAAATTAGATTTGGACAAAAACAATGGGCCATCACGCCAGGTCAATCAGCCGTGGTATATGAAAGTAATGTTTGTCTAGGTGGCGGGATTATCACCGCAGCCATTTAAAGAAATAGTTTAGCGGTATTGTTACTGGCACCGTTTAAATGGCATCAGAATTCATTAGCAAAATAAGGTTCATATAGCTTACGTTCTTAGTAAATAACCTCACGCAGCTTTCTGGCTTATTAGATAAAACTACAGGCATTATTTTAATGCCTGTCTATTGATGCAACCAAATTGATCAATGAGTAATGAATTAGCTTGCCACTGGCAAGCTGTCTTTAAAAGACTGGCGTTTAAGTAAATTAGTATGCAAGCGCTCTAAGTTTGGATAATCTGCTGCCAAGTTAATGACTGAGCTAAACCTTAAATTCACATAACCCAGCATACAGCCCACGGCAATATCCGCTAAGCTAAAGGTGTCACCCACACACCATTTATTTTGACCTAATTCATGATTTTTACCCAACTCATCGTTCAATGCTGATAAACCACGTGTTACCTTATCCATTTGCTTGAGTATGAGTGCAGGGTCTTGCATGGCCTCTGTTTTGCGCTGCTCTAACATCGCCGCAACCGCCGCATCACACACGCCATCAGCAAGTGCTTCCCACCTACGCACGGCGGACTTTGAACTGTTATCCTTAGGAATCAAATGTGCGACGGGGTTACGATTATCTAAATACTCAGCAATCACGCGTGAGTCGTACAAACTATCACCATCAGCTAATATCAACACTGGCACTTTACCTAACGGGTTGTATTGCTTAACTGGGCAATCAGGGTCAGCCAACACCACTTCTTGCAAAGTGATTTCGATGTGTTTTTCTGCAGCTACGATGCGCACTTTACGTGCGTATGGACTATTCACGGTATATAAAAGCTTCATAATATTTTACTGATGTTATTGTTACGATTGATTGAATGTTTGGTAGCATTATAATTCAATCACAGCCACCTTCATGACAACAATGACACTATTTAACAATTACTACCCATACGGGTCAAAAGCGTTTCATTTGCTGGTGCAAAGCCAGGTGGATTCCGCGCTGAAAGAAGACATTGGCACTGGCGACCTTACTGTGCAACTTGTTCCAGCCATGCAAGTGGTGAGTGCAACAATTATTGCACGTGAATCAGCTGTGATTTGCGGTATTGATTGGGTAAACACTTGTTTTAAGTTAATTGATGCCAAGGTAAGTATTGATTGGATGGTCACTGAAGGTGAGCGTGTACAACCAGATCAGGTGCTATGTAAAATTCAAGGCTTAGCCCGATCAATACTCACTGCAGAACGCTGTGCACTCAACTTTTTACAAACACTCTCTGCCACAGCAACTGCAACACGCCAGTACGTTGATGCGATTGCTGGGTCAAACGCTCAAATTTTAGACACGCGTAAAACCATTCCAAATTTAAGATTGGCGCAAAAATACGCAGTCACGGTGGGTGGTGGCCACAATCAACGCCTTGCTTTATACGATGGCATTTTAATCAAAGAAAATCACATTGCCGCAGCAGGTAGTATTAGCGCGGTGATGCAAGCTGCTTTGATACTCAATGCAGGCAAACCCATACAGATTGAAGTTGAAAACTTAGACGAACTCAAACAAGCCCTTGATGCAGGTGCGACTAGTATTTTATTGGATAACTTTAGTCCTGATCTACTCCGCAATGCTGTAGAAATCAATGTTGCAAATGGTAAAAAAGCCGTTTTAGAAGCCTCTGGTGGCATCACTTTAAAAAATGTACGTGAAATAGCCCTGACTGGTATTGATCGTATCTCAATAGGGGCAATCACAAAAAACATACAAGCAATTGATTTGTCGATGCGCGTTAAAATTTAAGTGCATGTTAAGATACATCGGGTCAATAAAGAACAAAGGCAATTCAAATGAGTAAGCCTGCTACGCTTAACAAACTAAATGGTCACCTCACCTTGGGCGACGCGCTGCGCATGTTGGTCAATGATGGCATGTTAGATAAAGTGCAGGCTGAAAAGCTCTACAAAGACCGTAAGCTCGATAGCTCCAACTTGCACCCGCTAGTCATCATTGGTGAGCAAAAATGGAAAAATCTAAAACCCCCTCATAATGCCATCACTGTGGAATGGCTATCTTCATGGCTTGCAGCCCATGCTGGCTTAGAGTATTACCACATAGACCCACTCAAGTTAGATTTTGGTTCTGCTGCACAA
This sequence comes from Methylotenera sp. RIFCSPLOWO2_02_FULL_45_14, assembly GCA_001803395.1. Classification (GTDB taxonomy): domain Bacteria; phylum Pseudomonadota; class Gammaproteobacteria; order Burkholderiales; family Methylophilaceae; genus Methylotenera. The sequence continues at coordinate 28,789 of MHBU01000019.1, forward strand.
ATCGTTTCTAAAGGTTATGCAGAACGACTAAAAATCATGCCGATTGCCGTTAAAAATGGCGAAGCTATCATTGCAACTACCGAACCTTTTAGCATTGACTGGATTACTGATTTAGAGCGTGTGCTCAAAATGAAAGTGAAATTGGTCGTTGCCAACCCACTAGAAGTTAACCGTTACTTGCCTGAAATGTACAATTTGGCCAGTTCAATGAATGCCGCAAATTTAGCTAAAGCTGGCCAAATAGTAGGCGTACAAAACTTTGAGCAATTGGTTGAACTTGGTAAAGATAAAAACCTGGATGCCAATGAACAACATGTAGTGAATATTGTAGATTGGCTGTTTAAATATGCATTTGAACAGCGCGCCAGTGATATTCACCTGGAACCCAGACGCAATATGGGCTTGATGCGCTTTAGAATTGATGGCGTGTTGCACCAAGTGTATCAACTGCCCCCTAATATCATGAATGCCATCACTAGTCGTATCAAATTGCTTGGTCGTATGGACATGGTAGAGAAACGCCGTCCACAGGATGGTCGCATCAAAACCTTATCAGCAGAAGGCCAAGAGATCGAACTGCGTCTATCGACCATGCCTACGGCATTTGGTGAAAAACTCGTCATGCGGATATTTTCACCTGATATTTCAGGTAAAGACTTTTTAACGCTGGGTTTTTCGCAAGCGCAAGCAGATAAATGGAACACTTGGACCAAAGCCCCGAATGGCATTATTTTGGTGACGGGGCCTACTGGCTCAGGTAAAACCACTACGCTGTACTCCACATTGCGCCTGTTGGCCACGCCAGAAGTTAACGTATGTACAGTAGAAGAGCCAATTGAAATGGTGGAACCTGCTTTTAATCAAATGCAGGTGCAACAAAACATCGGGCTCGGCTTTGCTGAAGGCATACGCACGCTGATGCGACAAGACCCTGATATTATTATGGTCGGTGAAATCCGTGATTTAGAAACTGCAGACATGGCGATTCAAGCCGCGCTCACAGGGCACTTAGTGTTATCTACCCTGCACACCAATGACGCGCCTTCAGCCGTGACGCGGCTTTTAGACTTGGGCGTGCCATCTTATCTCATTCACTCCACGGTGCTAGGCATTATGGCACAACGCTTAGTGCGCACCTTATGCACGAATTGCAAAGCCCCTGAGCCCATTGAACAAAGCAAATGGGACGCACTGGTTGGCGCATTCAACATCCCGAAACCTGCGCAGATTTACAAGCCAGTGGGTTGCCTGGAATGCCGCAATACAGGCTTTAGAGGGCGTAGCGGCATTTATGAAATGCTCAGCATTACGCCTGCATTAAGAAAACTGATTACGCCAGAAACCAACCTCGCCAAACTCACAAAACTAGCGCAGCAAGAAGGCATGCAACCACTGATCATCAATGGCGCAGAAAAAGTAGCCGCAGGAATCACCACAATTGAAGAACTACTGAAAGTAGCGCCGCCATTAGAAGCTGAGTAACCTATCAGGTTTATAAACCAGGCATCCTCATATGAGGATATGACATCTAAACAACCGCCGTCCTCGTGCCACCTGCCAATACATGGACATTAAACCCAGCCTGCGCCAATATAAATGCCGCTGCTGAGCTGCGACGACCAGTTTGGCAGTACGTGATATAGGGTATGTTTTTATCTAAGCTGACCAGCAATTGACGAATTTCATTTAAAGGTAAATTGATTGCGCCTTGAATAGGGTCAAAATGATATTCAGAGGGCAGCCTCACGTCTGCCCACACCGCACCTGCTTTAACTTTTTCTTCTGCCTCAGCCCAATTTACCTGCTTAATTAACGGCGCTTTTAGTAGCTCTACAAAGTCTTTTTTATTAAGCCTGAACAATTTGCCATCCGTTTTCATGGTAACGGTTGCATTGCGCTTATTGTCTGAAGCTAAAGCTTCCTCACCAAATGCGCCACCTTCGTTTAATTCAGCCAGCACAACGGCTGGCTGGCTGAAATCCACCACCTTAGTAACGACTGCAGTTCCACGCTCAATCAGGTAGTAATAGTCCCCCTCTGCACCTTGCTGAATAATAACTTGCCCAGCGACGGGAGCAATGTGCGTCATGCGTTTAAACATAGCTTTAATGTTAGCTGCTGGCAATCGACTAAACACACCAGTTTGTAATTTAGATACACTAAAAATACTAGTATCGTGCATCCAATCGGCTGGGGTTCTGCCATGCGTAACAGCTTTATTAGCACCTAGCTGTTTCGGTGCATCTTCAATACTAGAGAGTTGATCCCATGTCAATATGATGTCGAGCAGATCCATGTCTATACGCAGAATTTCAAGATCAGTCAACGCAATGGTCGCTTTGAGGTTATGGTCATTGTTGACAGGATGCCTTGCAGCGGGCGACCCTCCATGCAAGATAAGTTTTTCATCATGGATAAAACTTAGACCCAAGTCACCTTTTAGCACATATAAAACTTGCGAAGCTTTAGTGACATTCATGCGCATCGGATCTATGTTTTTATTCACTTTTTCGATGTAGCATAATCCCGCAAGCTCTTGCTTGCGAGCGGCAGATAGTTTTGCAATCGGCTCTAACAGCTCTAATACTGACTGATCTACGGCCATCACGTTAACCTTATATTTTACAAATGAAGAATTTGGTGTTTTTTTAGTGCTATCACAGGCAATATTGGATGACTAGCTGCGATTTCAAGCATAATAGTTTCGCTCTCGCCAGGTTTTAGATGTGTGATCAATACTTCAGGAATATCAGTCAGTTTAGTGAGATCTAGCTTAGCAAGCTCTGCCAACAGCATAGACGGGCAAAGATGTTTAGATAACTTAGCAAGCTCAAGTTCACTGTTATTAAACGCTGTTTCAATGATAATGTACTTAAGATTTTTAATCTTATTCACCTCACTCCATAGCGCATCACACACCGTAGTGTCGCCCGTATAAACCAAGCTAGATTGCTTACCTTCTACATGGTAGCCTACCGCAGGTACAACGTGATTAACGGGTAAAGGCGTAAATTTTCGGCCTTTTAAGTCCAGCGTTTCACCTAGTTTTACTTCTTGGTAACGCAAAAAAGGATTATTATCATCTGGAATCGCATTAAAATCTGGCCATATCTTCCAATTAAAAATATGTGTGCGTAAAATACTTAAAGTTTCTGGCAAAGCATATAGCGTAACAGGCTCGGCACGAATACCCATCACGGTATCCAACAAAAACGGAATGAAGGCAATGTGATCTAAATGTGAGTGACTAATAAAAATGTGGTCAATCGCCAAAAGTTGGCTCATCGACAAATCACCCACACCAGTGCCCGCATCAATCAAAATATCATGATCCACAAGCATGGAGGCGGTGCGTAAGTCATCACCGATGCCACCGCTACAGCCGAGTATTTTTATTTGCATCATCAAAATCCGCAGTTATTTTATTTCGTACATTTTTTAATACCAACGATTTCATATAGTCTCAAAATACAACCGGCAAGTAAAATGCTATGATTTCAACATTAAACAACTGCATATCAAATTGATTGCTTGATTTTACGCCTATTTTTTTCATTGTTACTCGACTCCACTCATAATATAAATATTATCACCATGAACCACCCATTAGAACTAGTCAACCCTAATATAGATGTCAGCAAAATCAATGCCAGCGTTATTTGGTTACATGGTTTAGGTGCCGATGGCCATGATTTTGCACCTATCGTGCAGCAGTTATTGCAACCTCAACACCTACCCAATGTCAGATTTATTCTGCCGCACGCACCTGATATGGCAATTACTCGCAACAATAGCTATGTGATGCCCGCTTGGTATGATGTGTATGGCATTACGCCTGTGGGCCGTGAAGATGAGGCTGGCATACAGGCGAGTCAACGCACCATCAACGCCTTGATTCAAAATGAAATTGATCGCGGCATTTCAAGTGAGCGTATTGTGCTGGCAGGGTTTTCGCAAGGCGGTGCTATCGCGCTCCATGCCGCATTGCGATATCCACAAAAACTTGGCGGTATATTGGCTTTATCGACCTATTTACCGCTGCACAGCAAACTGGCTTTAGAGGCAAATGCGGCGAATGCAAACACACCAATTTTTATGGCGCATGGTATTTTTGATGATGTGATCAGCCTTGAAATGAGCCAAATTTCACGCGATTTACTACAAAATCGTCAATATCTCGTCACTTGGCATGAATATAAAATGGCACATTCGGTATGTGCAGAAGAGATTGCAGATATTGAACGCTTTTTACAGCAGGTTTTGCAATAAGATTTGATAGAATACGGGCTAATTGTCACAACATCGAAACTGTTGATTTTATGTCTGCATCTAATACAAAAACCACTTCAAAATCAGCCGCCAAAGTGGCGCATGAATCCAAACCCAGCTTCGAGCAAGCTTATAGCGAACTCGAAAGTATTGTGGCGCAAATGGAATCAGGCCTTATGCCTTTGGAGGCTTCACTAGACGCTTATAAACATGGCAACGCACTACTCGAACTTTGTCAAAAATCACTTGCCGAAGTTGAACAGCAAGTTAAAGTATTGAACGAGCGTCAGCAATTAGTCACGTTTAATGCCGAGAATGAGTAATCAAGCCATGAACAAGCCGTCTGCGCCTGATTTATTAAGCTCGGATTTCTTAACCCAAGATTTCTTAACTTGGACAAGAACTAAGCAATCGCATATTGAGAGCGTGCTGGGGCTAACCTTGCCACCCGCAAGTTTAGCCCCACAAACATTGCATAGCGCCATGCGCTACAGTGCACTAGATGGAGGCAAACGCATACGCGCACTGCTGTGCTATGCGGCATCTGAACTTTGCAACACCGAGACTCAGGTTGCCGATGCGGCAGCCAGCGCAGTAGAGCTGATTCACGCCTATTCATTAGTGCATGACGACATGCCCTGCATGGACGACGACGACCTGCGCCGCGGCAAACCAAGCTGCCATAAACAATTTGATGATGCAACGGCGTTATTAGTGGGCGACGCCTTGCAGACATTAGCATTTGAAGTATTATCAGCACCGCTATTATGTAAAAATGCAAATCAGCAAATCAACATGATCAACATTTTAGCCAAAGCAGCGGGCTCTAATGGCATGGCCGGCGGGCAGGCGATTGATCTAAGTGCGGTAGGCGTTGCACTAACTCAACATGAACTTGAAACCATGCACCAGCTAAAAACAGGCGCGCTGATTCAAGCTGCGGTTTTACTAGGCGTGCATGGCTCTAATGAACACATTGCCGCTGTCAGCATTTATGCTAAAAACATCGGGCTTGCGTTTCAAGTAATTGATGATATTTTAGATGTTGAAGCCGATACGCACACCTTGGGTAAAACAGCAGGCAAAGATGCCAATAGTAACAAACCGACTTATGTCACAATTTTAGGTTTAGCCAATGCCAAAAAACATGCCAGGCAACTGTATGAAACTGCAATTGATGCATTAGCACCATTTGGCGATAACGCACAACGGCTTCGAGAGCTGGCAAGTTTTATTACTCAGCGCAGTTTCTAACATTTAATTTCAACAGCCCCCTATTACGATTATTTTCATTGCCCTAAAATTCATTATTGACGACACCTACTTGTGACCCCTTTACTCGACACCATTGACTATCCCCAACAACTGCGCCAGCTAGAGCGTAAACAGCTGGGTCAGCTAGCGCAAGAATTACGCTTATTTTTAATTGATGGCGTTTCAAAAACTGGCGGGCATTTAGCTTCTAATTTAGGTGTGGTTGAACTCACTATCGCCCTGCATTATGTGTTCAATACACCCGATGATAAATTGGTTTGGGATGTGGGGCATCAAACTTACCCGCATAAAATCCTCACGGGTCGCCGGATGCGTATGCAAACTCTGCGCAAACCGCAGGGTATTGCAGGGTTTCCACGTCGCGCTGAGAGCGAATACGACACATTTGGCACCGGGCACTCAAGTACCTCTATTTCTGCTGCACTCGGCATGGCAGTAGCTGCCCAAAAAACTGGCAGTGAACGCCGTGCTGTCGCTATTATTGGTGATGGCGCCATGACAGCAGGCATGGCGTTTGAAGCCTTGAATAACGCAGGCGACATGGACGCCAACCTGCTAGTCGTACTCAACGACAATGATATGAGCATTTCAAACAACGTAGGTGCGCTCAATAATTATTTGACTAAATTACTTTCGAGTCGCTTCTATAACAAAGTCAGATCATCAGGTAAAAAAGTACTTTCAGCCGTTCCGCCGATGATGGAGTTTGCTAAACGTGCTGAGGAGCATGTTAAAGGTATGGTCACACCAGGCACACTGTTTGAAGAGTTTGGCTTTAACTATATTGGTCCGATTGATGGCCATGATTTAGAGTCTTTGATTGATACGCTACACAACATCAAACAATTATCTGGCCCGCAATTTTTGCATATTGTGACGCAAAAAGGCAAAGGCTTTGAACCGGCTGAAGACAACCCGAATAAATTTCATGGCGTTGGCAAATTTGACCCATTCAATGGCAATGCACTTCACGCGAAATCGCAAAAAACTTACACTGAAGTGTTCGGCGACTGGCTTGTAGACATGGCGTCTATTGATACCCGCCTTATTGGCATCACACCCGCCATGTGCGATGGCTCTGGCTTGAATGCCTTTGCCACTACTTACCCGGACCGCTATTTTGACGTTGGCATTGCAGAGCAACACGCTTTGACGTTTGCGGCCGGCATGGCATGTGATGGACTAAAACCAGTAGTTGCGATTTACAGTACTTTTTTACAACGTGCTTATGATCAACTCATCCATGACATTGCACTGCAAGACTTGCCGGTACTACTAGCCATAGACCGTGCTGGCTTGGTGGGTGCAGATGGCCCAACGCATGCAGGCAGTTTTGACTTAACCTACTTACGCTGTATTCCAAACGTAGTGATCATGACGCCCAGTGATGAAAACGAATGCAGGCAAATGCTCACTACGGGCTTTCAATACAATGGCGTGGCTGCGGTGCGCTACCCGCGCGGCTGCGGCACAGGAGCCGCAATTAACCCCGAACTAAGCGCCATCGAAATTGGCAAAGGGCAGATTGTTCGCACTGGTAAAAAAATAGCGATCTTAGCTTTTGGCTCCATGCTTGCAGCTGCATTAGAAGCCGCAGAGCAGCTTGATGCCACCGTTGCCAACATGCGTTTTGTAAAACCAATTGATGCCGCGCTAATTGAAGAGTTGGCAAGTAACCACGACGTAATCATTACGGTTGAAGAAAATTGCGTGATGGGCGGTGCAGGTTCCGCAGTATTGGAAGCGCTACAAATCATGCAACAAAACATCAAACATCCAATTAAAACGTTATGCCTTGGTTTGCCAGACCAATTTATTGAGCACGGTGATCATGCAACCATGCTCGCAGATTGTGGCCTAAGTGCTAAAGGTATCGCTTCTGCAATTGCGAAGCTAATAACCTAGTGATATACTCAACTATTATTGAAAAGTTATCCAGAAAATAATCTAAGCAGAATTTAATATGAGCCAAACAACACCAGCAAGCCCGATTGAAGATGTGCAAAATACGGTTGATACGCGCCACCTTGCCATCGATAAAGTCGGTATTAAAGCCATCCGCCACCCAGTCATCGTTAAAGATAAATCTGGCGGCGAGCAACATACTGTGGCGGTGTTTAATATGTACGTGCATTTGCCACAGCAATTCAAAGGCACGCACATGTCTCGCTTTGTTGAAATTCTCAACATCAATGAACATGCGATTTCAATTGAATCGTTTGAAACCATTTTACGTGAAATGGTCAAACGCCTGGAGGCGGAGTCCGGTCACATAGAAATGACTTTCCCCTATTTTGTCAACAAAGCAGCGCCAATTTCAGGGGTTAAAAGCTTGCTGGATTACGAAGTCACTTTTATCGGTGAAATCAATCAAGGTAAATTCGACATCACCGTGAAGGTGTTAGTCCCGGTCACCAGCTTATGCCCTTGCAGCAAAAAAATATCAAACTACGGCGCGCACAATCAGCGTTCACATGTCACCGTTACCGCACTAGTCAACGACTTTATCTGGATTGAAGATATTATCGAGTTGGTAGAAAAACAAGCCTCATGCGAACTTTATGGCTTGCTGAAACGCCCTGATGAAAAATATGTGACTGAGCGCGCTTACGACAACCCAAAATTCGTTGAAGACATGGTGCGCGATGTAGCGGCACAATTAAATGCAGAAAAACGCATTGTAGCTTATACGGTTGAGTCGGAGAATTTTGAGTCGATACACAACCACTCGGCTTATGCGTTAATAGAGAAAGATAAACGCCAGTATTAACGCTTATATAAAATTCAGAGCCAAAAAAACCACTTAGTTTAAGTGGTTTTTTTATATTGAAATTTAGTACTTTTTAGTCAGCGTCATCGCAATATCTTGCCGCTTCATGTCTAGCCGATTTAAAGCGCTCATGCCAAGCAACACAACTGAGGGTGAGCCACCTTCCAACACGTTCCCTTCAACCTGACTTAGTGTAATACCGCCAATTTTAAGATTGGCAATCGTCACACGATAGGCAGTGACTACGCCATTCGCTGTTCCCACCATAATAGGTTCGCCACGTTTGTAATCAATTTTTGCAAACTTTGCATCCCCACTATTAAGTGCAACCGTGGTAGCGCCAGTATCTACTAAAAATTTCAATGATGCGCCGTTGATTTGACACTCTGACACGAAATGCCCTTGCGCATTTGCATACAAAGTTACGCTGGGGGCACTCGTAGCGCCGGCGCCACCGACCGAGGCCGCTTGCCCCATTTTTAACTGTCTAGTTTTACCTTCTACCTGCAAGGTAGCAGAATTGCTATCGGCAGCCAGCAATTTAACGCCTTCACTAGTTTGGCCTACGCTCATGGTTTTGGGTTTACCGCCATTGATCATGACAACGGCTTTATTACTAAAAAGCCCGACGATATTTACCTGTGTATCAGCCACCGCATGACAGCTTACTGAGATAAATGTAATCAAGACTAACTTTGACACCCAGAAAGCATATGATTTCATCTAAACATTCCTTGTGAGCTTTGTTGTTTGTGTGTCAATTTCAACCCGAATGCTATCACGAGCAAACCTAATAACGGGAAAATTGCAGCAAGCATAAATGTTTGCTGCCCTCCCAAATATTGCAAGGCATAGCCACCAGCTACACCGCCGATTGTCCCTCCTACACCATAAGCAACGCTGTTATAGATCGCCTGCCCTTTCGCTTGATGTCGCCCCTTGAAAAATTGAGTAATCACCTCAACCGAGGCAGCATGAAAACTGCCGAACGTCGCGGCATGCAAGGTTTGTGCAAAAATCAGCATCCAGATATTATCAACAGCCATCCCAATCAAACTAAATCTAATTACCGCTAACAGCAAACTCACCAATAGGATGGTTTTTAAACTCAAGTGTCCCATGATTTTCGGCATGAGCATAAAAATAGCGATTTCGCAGATAACACCCACCGACCACAGTAAGCCTATCATGCCTTTGCTGTAGCCATGCTCACTTAAATAAATGGAATAGAAATTGTAGAGCACGCCATGGGCTGTCACCATTAAGGAACAACCAACCAGCAACGCAATGACATTAGGCTGTTTAATGACCTGCCAGATTGAAAAATGGTCATGTTCATGTACCTCAACCTTAGGCTCAGGCAATGTGTATGAAAGAACAAACAAAGTCATTTGCACAATCAGCAAAAACCACAATAAACTTGTGATGCCCGCAATATCAATCATAAAGCCCAACACCACTGCAGCCACAATAAAACCTAACGAACCCCACATACGGATACGACTGTAATGTCCATTAGTGGTAGCAAGGTGCGCTAGGGTAAGCGACTCAGCCAGAGGTAAAGTTGAACTGGTAAATAAACTTAATGCAGCCATCACAAAAAACAACCAGAAAAAGCCATGCACCCAAAACACTGCGGTAAAACCACACAATCCTAAAAAGGCGGTAAGCTTAATCCACTGCGCGCGCTTGCCAGTATGATCGGCTAGCCAACCCCAAAAATTAGGCGCAAAGATACGGCTAATCTGAAATAGAGACATCAATATACCGATATCTGCCGCAGTAAACTGCTCAGACTGCAGGTACAAACCCCAATATGGGACAAACGCACCTACAAAAAAGTAGTAGACAAAGTAAAAGCGCGAAAGCCGATAATGAAGTTTTGTATGCATATTGGGGTAATGCCAATAAAAAAGCCGGCACTTGCCGACTTCCTCGTTAATTAGTCTGCGCTAAGATACTAGCACTAAAAATATCCGTCTTTTAGAATACACACGATTCTATGAACTTAAAAGTCCAAGTCCCGGATTTGATCCACTATACAATATCCATCATACAATCTTAGGTGTAGCACATTGCACATCCGCATTTTGCGCTCGTTGACGCAACGCGTGGTCCATCAACACCATCGCCAACATCGCCTCAACTATTGGGGTAGCACGCACACCCACACAGGGGTCATGGCGACCTGTGGTTTGCATAGTGACCGCATTGCCATGCTTGTCAATTGAACGCCGCTCTTGCGGAATACTTGAAGTCGGTTTTAACGCAACATTGACACGAATTTCCTGACCAGTTGAAATGCCGCCTAAAATACCACCCGCATGGTTGCTGACAAAGCCCTGTGGGGTCATTTCATCAGAATGTACGCTACCGCGTTGCGAGACACTTGCAAAACCAGCGCCAATTTCCACACCTTTCACAGCATTAATACTCATCATGGCATAGGCAATTTCCGCATCGAGACGATCAAAAATTGGCTCACCCCAACCTACGGGCACGCCTGTAGCAACCACGGTAATTTGAGCCCCGACTGAATCTCGCTCAGCGCGAATCTTATCCAAATAAGCTTCCAATTGCGGCACCACTGTTGCATTAGGCGAGAAAAATGGATTGTCATTCACGACATCCCACGTTTCAAACGGAATCTTAATCTCGCCTAATTGACTCATATAGCCACGTATCGTCACACCAAAACGCTGTTTTAACCACTTTTTGGCAATGGCCCCTGCTGCCACACGTACTGCGGTTTCACGTGCACTGGAACGGCCACCACCGCGATAATCACGCACACCGTATTTTTGTGTGTACGTATAATCTGCATGGCCTGGACGGAATGTATCCATGATTTTGCTGTAATCATGACTGCGCTGGTCAGTATTGCGGATTAGTAAACCTATCGGCGCGCCTGTGGTTTTCCCCTCGAACACACCTGACAAAATCTCAACCGCATCAGCCTCCTGGCGTTGCGTCACATGTCGTGAGGTGCCTGGTTTGCGACGATCCAGATCAATTTGCAAATCCTCTGCGCTCAAGGCTAAACCCGGCGGGCAGCCATCTACCACGCCACCGATTGCTGCACCGTGTGATTCGCCAAATGAAGTAAAAGTAAAAAGTGTGCCGAGTGTGTTACCAGACATGATGCTACCTCAATTAAAGTTACATGATTTTAACATATCAAGTCGCGGTATTAAGGCACCGTATCAATTGACCAAGCCTTTAATCCACTGCTTATATACTTGTGTAGCCACTTTATTCAGAAAAAAGCAGTGTAATGGCAGCGTTTGCAGAATAGCATTAGATTGCTGTACGGCTGGACTAGCTGAAGCGCTTACCATTTCGTCGGCGCCAACATCACACCAACTACGTACCATTTCCGCAGTCATCTCAATATGACACTGAAATGCCAAATGCTTACCAATTGCATAAGCCTGATTTTCACAATATTGACTTGCCAGCAAGTGCACAGCACCTGCTGGCAAACTAAATGTTTCACCATGCCAGTGAAACCCATTAAAACTCTGCATATCACCAAACCAATGTCGTGCTGTATCATTTTTACTGACGATGACTTCACCCCAGCCAATTTCTTTCACTGCATTTTTGGTGACAACACCGCCTAACGCTTTGCTGATTAACTGACCACCCAAACAATGACCAAGCACAGGAATGTCAGCATCAACGGCCTGCTGAATCAAACTAAGCAGTGGTGGAATCCAAGGTAAATCATCGTTCACACTCATGGGGCCGCCCATCAGCACCATACCACTGTAAGCTAATATTGACGTCGGCAGCAGCTCACCCTGGTCAATCTTAATCAATTGCCAAGGGATACGCTGCTCATCAAGAAACGTTGCTAAATGTCCGGGACCTTCGGTTTCGGCGTGCCGAAAAATTGCGATGGGTTTCATATCTCCAATATTCATTTGGTTATCACTTTATACTGACCAACCTCAATATCATCAATCGTGTAATGTCCGATTGCATAACGAATCAAACGCAAGGTTGGAAAGCCAACCTTGGCCGTCATGCGTCTGACTTGGCGATTTTTACCTTCTGATATTTTAATCTCCAACCAAGTCGTTGGGATTGCTTTGCGCTCACGTATCGGCGGATGTCGCTCCCATAACAGTTCTGGCACATTGATAACCTTCACATCGGCAGGTTGCGTCACAAAATCACCTAGATCTACACCCTCTCTCAACGGTTGCAAATCTGCATCTTCAGGCGCACCTTCAACCTGAACCCAATAAGTTTTTATTTCTTTATGTTTGGGATGACTTAAACGATGTTGTAATGCGCCATCATCGGTTAAAATAAGCAAACCCTCAGAATCTGTATCCAATCGCCCGGCAGCATAAACATCGGGCAGTGGAATAAAGTCTTTTAACGTGGCGTGCCCTGTTTTTCCATTTCCAGGGTCATGCGGGCTAAACTGGCACACGACGTTAAAAGGTTTATTGAATAAAATTATCATGTTAGGAATTTTTAATGACGTCTAAAGTAACTTCTAAAATTAACGTACCGCTTACTGGCGAAAAAATCACCGTTAACGCTGATAACTCGCTGAATGTGCCTGACCAACCCATTATCCCATTTATTGAGGGTGATGGTATAGGGGTTGATATTACACCTCCAATGATTAAAGTCGTAGATGCCGCAGTGAATAAAGCCTACGGCAATGCCCGCAAAATTTCATGGATGGAAGTATTTGCCGGTGAAAAAGCAGTCAAAGTCTATGGCAAAGATAAAGAAGGCAAAGACACGTGGCTACCTAGTGAAACCATGCAAACTGTCCGCGATTACGTAATTTCAATTAAAGGTCCGTTAACTACCCCAGTAGGTGGCGGCATCCGCTCACTCAACGTATCCTTGCGCCAAGAGCTTGATTTATATGTGTGCTTACGTCCTGTGCAATACTTTACCGGCGTACCTAGCCCAGTTAAACATCCAGAAAAAACTGACATGGTGATTTTTCGTGAAAACACTGAGGACATTTACGCCGGCATTGAATGGGCAGCTGGGTCCGATGAAGTAGAAAAAGTCATCACTTTTTTAAGTGATATGGGCATGCGCAAAAAAATCCGCTTTCCAGAATCATCTGCAATCGGCATCAAACCAGTTTCGGTCGAAGGTAGCCAACGTTTAGTGCGTAAAGCGATTCAGTATGCGATTGATAATAATCGCAAATCAGTCACCATTACCCACAAAGGTAACATCATGAAGTTCACAGAAGGTGGCTTCAGAGATTGGGGTTACGAAGTAGCTAAGCAAGAGTTTGGTGCAGTTGAAATTGATGGTGGTCCATGGTGCCAACTACCTAATGGCATCATCATTAAAGATTGTATTGCCGACGCATTTTTGCAAGAAATCTTGTTGCACCCGCAAGATTACGATGTAGTTGCAACCTTGAACTTAAACGGCGACTACATGAGTGACGCCCTTGCCGCGCAGGTAGGTGGCATTGGCATTGCACCAGGCGCTAACCTAAGCGACACCGTAGCCATGTTTGAGGCAACGCACGGCACCGCCCCCAAAATTGCAGGTAAAAACATTGCCAACCCAAGCTCGTTAATCCTTTCAGCTGAGATGATGTTACGTCATTTAGGTTGGGTAGAAGCGGCTGATTTAGTACTTAAAGGTGTTGCGAACGCAATTATTGCCAAGCGCGTCACTAGTGACTTTTCTAGCCAAATGGAAGATGCAACGCAGGTGGGCACTTCAGAGTTCGGTGATGAAATCATTGCTAACATGTAACGTTCATTAACCTTCGCCGCCAATAAAAAGGCTCGTCATTTTGACGAGCCTTTTTATTGGTATAACACTTTAAGTGTATTAAGATTTAAACATCTTAAGCCTTTTGAATATTTGAAGCTTGTTTACCTTTTGGGCCTTCTGTCAAATCAAAGCTTACACGCTCACCTTCTTTAAGACTTTTATAACCAGCCTCTACAATCGCAGAAAAGTGTGCAAACAAATCGTCACCACCATCATCTGGGGTAATAAAACCGAAACCTTTAGAATCGTTAAACCATTTTACGGTACCTGTTGCCATTTCATATATCCTTACATAATACAAAGGGTGCACCCCAAAAAGTTTGCCTCAAGAACAGAAGTCACAATAACTAAAAAAATTAAAGCAGACTAAAATAAACTTGAACTCAAACACCTAAGCATATTTATAAGTTGGATTTATGCTGATGTCAAGCGGAATTTGGCAACGTTTTACTCAAGAAAGAATCTTTTTTCACGGGCAAGCCCGTGAAAAAATTAGTGTTAAGTTACTTTAAACTTACATAAATTAAGGTTAATACGGCTTAAAGTCTTTACAAAAAAAAGCGTAAAGTGCATTATTGGTTTAAATAAAAAATAACTGGGATAGCCTCTAAGCTAATTTACAATCAATATAATATGGCACTCGCAACTCCAAACACCAAGCTAAGTGGTCTAGCGCGCACCTTAATCCAGGAAAAATTACTTTCTGAGGACGAGGCCAACGCAATCGAGGCACAGGCCTACACATTAAAAACACCCTTTATTGCACAGCTGATATTAAGTAAAAAATTGAGCGCACAAACGATAGCTGAAGCTTCTGCAAAAGCTTTTGGTTTTCCTTACTTTAACTTAGACGCGTTTAACCCAGATTATTTACCCGCTAAGAAAATTGATGAAAAACTAATGCAAGCCAACCGCGTTATGGCATTGCAAGCGCGTGGCAACGCTCTTTTTATTGCCATTTCTGACCCCACCAACATTCAAGCACTAGACAGTGTTCAATTTCAAATGGGCATGACCATATCGCCAATTGTTGTTGAAGATGACAAACTTGGACGCTGGATAGATAAAATAATATCAGCGAGTGGTACAAATTTCAACTCATTAGCTATTGATGATGACGATGAGTTTGGCTTAGGTGATGACAGTGGCCACACCGAGGACCATGCGCCACAAGAATCAGAAGTGGACGATGCACCTGTTGTTAAGTTTCTCAACAAAATGCTACTAGATGCCATCAACATGGGGGCATCTGATCTACACTTTGAACCATACGAAAAGTTTTACCGCGTACGCTACCGTGTAGATGGCATACTCCGTGAAATTACACAGCCACCGCTTGCCATTAAAGAAAAACTCGCTTCTCGCATTAAAGTGATATCCAACATGGATATCTCAGAAAAACGCATACCGCAAGATGGTCGCATGAAACTCGTGTTATCAAAAACGCGTACCATTGACTTTCGGGTGAGCACACTACCCTTAATTCATGGTGAGAAAATTGTGATGCGTATTTTAGATCCCAGCAGTGCCACGCTTGGTATTGAGGCGCTTGGCTATGAGCCCTTACAAAAAGAGTTCCTGTTAAATGCGGTTAGTCGTCCGTATGGTCTAGTGCTGGTAACAGGGCCCACTGGCTCAGGTAAAACTGTTTCGCTATATACTTGCCTCAACATCTTAAATAAACCTGATGTCAATATTGCAACAGCAGAAGACCCCTGCGAAATACCGCTAGCAGGCATCAACCAAGTCAATGTGAATGATAAACAAGGGTTGACATTTGCGGTTGCATTAAAGTCGTTTTTGCGGCAAGACCCTGACATTATTATGATCGGTGAGATTCGAGATTTAGAAACCGCCGACATGGCCATCAAGGCTGCCTCTACTGGTCACATGGTGCTATCAACGCTACATACGAATGATGCCCCCTCCACCCTAACACGCTTATTAAATATGGGTGTTGCTCCATTTAACATTGCCTCTGCAGTGTCACTGATTACCGCACAGCGTTTAGCAAGGCGTCTATGCAAGCACTGTAAAATTCCAATCGATGCGCCTAAAGAGGCTTTATTAAGCGTAGGCTTTATTGAGGAAGACTTTAATGAAAAATGGCAGCTCTATAAACATAACCCAGATGGCTGCGAATTATGCAATGCTGGTTACAAAGGCCGCGTTGGCATTTATCAAGTAATGCCAGTTACCGATGCCATTAGCCGCATCATCATGAAAAATGGTACCGCACACGACATTGCAGACCAGGCAAAAATTGAGGGGGTGAATGACCTGCGCCGCTCAGGGGTTCTCAAAGTGATGCAAGGCTTGACCTCAATTGAAGAGATAGAAGCTTGTACTAATGAATAAGTGCTACCAATGCATTTTCATCTAACATCTAACAAATGTAGTTAATCACCAAGGGAATCAACATGGCAGCCAGCATTAAAGCCAAAAAAGAAGTCGCCTACTCGTGGGAGGGTATAGACAAAAAAGGTAAAAAAGTAAAGGGCGAAATGAGAGCCGCTAGTGACTCCTTCGTCAGCGCCACACTGCGCCGCCAAGGCATTACCGTTAAAAAAGTAAAGAAACAAAGTGGCTTTGCCAGTAAAGGTAAAGTCTCTGATAAAGACATTACTTTATTTACGCGTCAGCTTGCAACCATGATGAAATCTGGCGTGCCGCTGCTACAGTCATTTGATATTGTCGGCAAGGGGCATAGCAACCCTGCTGTTTCCAAACTGTTAGCTGATATTAAATCTGACGTGGAAACAGGCAGTAGCTTGAGTACGGCTTTCAGAAAGTACCCGCTCTATTTTGATGCGCTGT
The DNA here is from genome assembly GCA_001803395.1 of Methylotenera sp. RIFCSPLOWO2_02_FULL_45_14. Taxonomy (GTDB): domain Bacteria; phylum Pseudomonadota; class Gammaproteobacteria; order Burkholderiales; family Methylophilaceae; genus Methylotenera. The sequence continues at coordinate 45,698 of MHBU01000019.1, forward strand.
TTTGCAATTTGATTGGTGCAGGCGAACAAGCGGGTATTCTAGACACGCTACTTGACCGCTTGGCAACTTATAAAGAAAAAATTCAAGCCATTAAATCAAAAATTAAATCAGCACTGTTTTACCCGATATCCATTATTGTGGTCGCATTTGTCATTACGGCCGTTATCATGATTTTTGTCGTCCCAGCCTTTAAGGAGTTGTTTAGTAGCTTTGGTGCCGACTTACCAGCACCGACATTGGTCGTAATGGCTATTTCTGACATTTTTGTGGAATGGTGGTGGGCAATATTCGGTTCAATTGGCTTTGCGCTATGGTTTTTCTTCTACACATGGAAGCGGTCTTTAGCCATGCAATCCACTATGGACAGATTGATACTTAAAATCCCTGTATTTGGTGAGTTGATTCGCAAGGCCACAATTGCCCGGTTCGCGCGTACGTTAGCAACCATGTTTACTGCCGGCGTACCCCTGGTTGAAGCTTTAGATTCTGTAGCAGGCGCATCAGGTAACCGTGTATATTATGATGCCACCAAAAGAATTCAAAGTGAAATCAGCACAGGTACCAGCCTAACTGTGGCAATGCAAAATACTGATGTTTTTCCAAATATGGTATTGCAGATGACCGCGATTGGTGAGGAGTCTGGCGCCTTAGATTCCATGCTGAGCAAGGTTGCCGACTTTTATGAAGCAGAAGTAGATGATGCTGTAGAAGGACTATCCAGCTTAATGGAACCGATCATCATGGTGGTACTCGGGGTGCTGATTGGGGGGCTTGTAATTGCAATGTACCTACCTATTTTCAAACTCGGCCAAGTTGTTTAGACGTTCATCATTAAACTTAGACAATCTAATTACGGGTATCTCTATTTATTCAAGTTTCTACCCGTAAATGGCATCACCACCACTGTAAACTGGCTAAAGCCATAACAGTGGTGCGATAAGCAAGACAAGGCGCGAACGAAAAATTATGACGCGGCATATGTCTGATATGTAAGGAGTAATTTTTTGTGAGCAACGCAGTATGGCGACGAAAATTGAATAAATAGAGGCACCCTTACAATAGACCTGTCATGAAACACCTACATGCTTCATGACAGGTACCGCAACCAATCTAACAAAAGTGTATCGGCTAGACCACCAACACCAGCATTAACAACCCAGCCTTCCAATGCTTTAAGGTGGGCAACTCGTCTATTTTTTTGTCGCCTCAGACAACATACGTTCAATTTCTTTATAAGGTTGCGCACCCAACATGCGCTTGCCATCCGCAAAAATTAGAGTTGGTGTACTAGTCACACCAATTTTTTTAGCTAGCTGCCCTATTTTTTCTATCGGCACATCACATGTAGCCGCAGTACTTGGAAGCTGATCTCTTAAAATCCAATTTTCCCATGCCTTTACGCGATCTTTAGCGCACCAGATAAGTTTAGATTTATTCTCGGCATCAGGGTGTAACTGCTCAATGGGATACAAGAATGTATAAACTGTTACATCAGTAATGTTGGCAATTTCGTTACGCTCCAAGCGTTTGCAATAGGGGCAATCCACATCAGAAAACACGACTAATTTACGGCTGCCATTGCCTTTGACTACTCTAATGGCTTGATCAAGCGGTAAGCTTGCGAAATCAATTTTTGTAAGCTCTTCTAAGCGTTCTCCTGTAATATCTTTTTTAGTTTTTGGGTCAACTAAACGACCTTCGGCAATTAAAAAAGTCAGCTTTTCATCTGTATAAATAATCTGTCCACCCATAAACACTTCATACAAACCTGCATAAGGGGTTTTGGTTACTTTTTCTACTTTAAATTTTGGATAAGCCGCTTCTACCGCTTTTTTAACACTGGCTTCATCTGCTATTGCAAGCGTTGAGAACGCACCCATTAAAGCAATACTGATTATTTTTTTTAACATTAACTTTCCTTTAAGTAATACTTAACTTGTACTAACAATTAAAATAAATTACGCTAATTAAACCCAAATTTGTCCATTAGGCATCCCTAATGACCAAGCTCAGAGAACACCGAAGTTAAAGCGCAACCGCATTGGCTACCAACATTTTTTTAATTGGTTGCTGGTTAGTCGCGGACAATCCCCAATTCCTTACTTTCTTGACTACACTATTTTGACTTTCAAACAGATGATACAAGCCATTGGTTAACACTAGCATGGTGAGTAAATCTGTTTTTCTTGCACGACTATATTGCTTTAACAAACTAACGTCATTGATGTGTTGATACTGATGTTTGCTTGCCAATATTTGCAACAAATCAATCACATCTCTAAACCCCAGATTGACACCCTGCCCCGCCATCGGATGCACCCGATGCGCGGCATCACCTACTAGGACTACTGAATGTTGGCTTAATTCATTCGCCGTTTTCAACGTGAGCGGAAAAGCCGCCGTATCACCCATTAATGTCAATTCACCCAAGGCAGAACGTCCAACTGCCATGACCTGCTGTGCAAGTTCACTAGCGCCAAGCTTTAACAAACGATCAGCATATTGCGTTGGCGCGGACCACACAATTGAAATTTTATTCTCGGGCAACGGCAACCACGCCATAATGCCACTTCTACCCGCTTCATCTTGTGTAAACCACTGCCTTGCAATGTTGTCGTGCGTTTTTTCAGTGACAAAATTCGCCACAATGGCCGTTTGATGATACGGTTTTTGCTGGTTGCCAATACCCAGCTGCTGACGCACCCATGAATTTGCACCATCAGCCGCCAGCAATAACGTGCTTTCTATGCTTTGTTGATTTTCTAAATGCAGCACGGCTTGGTGCGCACTCGCGTTAAGCGATTCACTTGCATTGCCAAATAACGTACTTATACCACTAGCTTGCACCTGCGCCATGAGCGCGAGCTTTAAAGCACGTTCTTCTACAATAAAGCCCAGGTTGTCAGCATTCACATCGTCAGCTAACAATTGCAACGGCTCTGGCGTAGCATCGCCCCATACCTCCATTGCGCGCATCTCGGTCACCCGGCTTGCATCTAATCGCTGCCAAACGCCTAATCGCATCAACCACTGTGCATTTTTCGGGCTAATCGCGTATATGCGTTGATCCCACTCAGTTAGATTCTCATTCGACGGAGGCAACTGGCTATCAACCAACACCACTTCATAGCCGGCTTGATTCAAGGCAACCGCCGCCGCCAACCCTACCAAGCCAGCGCCTACAATCGTCACATCCACTTTTAGGGTACTCATTTACCGAAACTCATTTTGCTCACCAAATGCCGTTTGATAGGGGTTACTAAATCAAACAAACCGATGCCTGCACTTCTTAATGCAGAGATGCCTAAAATATCATTAGAAAATATATTCACTAAAAAATCGGTAAATAACAGACCGTTTTTAGTGTCCGTTTTGCGGCTGGCACGATACGCCGCGAGCATCTCCTGGCTACCCAAGTCAGCACTCGCGTTCACTATCTGTCGCGCCAACACTTCCGCATCGCGTAAGCCCACATTAAAACCCTGTCCGGCTACGGGGTGCATGGTCTGGGCGGCGTTGCCGATCACCACCAAATGCGGCGTGCTACTTTCGGCCAGTTGCGATAACTTTAACGGAAACGTCATGCGCTTTTCTACACTGACAAAACGCCCGACTCTATCACCAAATTGTGCATGAAACTGCGCTAAAAATTCAGCATCACTGAGCGTCAGCAATGGTGCAATCAATTCTTTCTTGCCTGTCCACACTAATGAAAAATCATGTTCGCCATTCGGCAGCAATGCCATTGGTCCGTTAGCCGTAAACCGCTCATAAGCAATGTTATTATGTGGCAGCTCTGCGCGCACTTTGCTAATCAGCGCATCATGTCCATATTCTTTG
>MHBU01000019.1:49693-55369 GCA_001803395.1 Methylotenera sp. RIFCSPLOWO2_02_FULL_45_14
ATCAAATAAATAATTGGAAATTGCGCTAATTCCGCGTTTAGCACGCTGCATAACGCACCATAAGACAGCACATAACCCAAGGCTTCTTGATCGTAGTCATGCGCATGTAAAACACTGCGGCCAATGCTACCTTTTTGCGACACATGAATGGTGTTGATGGCAGTAGCATGAAGCGCTAACGGCTGCCAAACACCAAGTTTTTCTAAAATACGCCTAGTACCAAAAGACAACGCTAATGCACGTGTGTCTTGATTGGCAGCACCTTGTTTGCGTGCCTCTAATACCGTACTAGGAACACCCTGCTTTGCAAGCAATAGCGACAACACAAGCCCCACGGGACCACCACCTACGATGACAATACAATTCCTTTTCAACTCATCACACACATCGGGCATCATTTCTACTCTCTTGGTTTATCATACACTTGTGGCAGCACGCTCTCAGATACCCGATGCGCAACAGCGTAACCTTATCTGCTATTTAAATCGGATTTGTAAATTGAGTTTAAAATAACAATGCCCATTCTGTTCATAAATCACACCAAACCCATGTCTGTTGCTGCTTGCAGTTTCAAGTTTTGTATTTTCAAACAAGTACTCTTCAAACTGATTACGGTTATAAATGTGGTAACACACGACTTCGCCATTCTCTTTTACAATGAGATACCCGCCTGTTGCATCATATGCTCCCTCCCAAACTTTACCAGGCATCATCCCCAGCGCAACATCGGTCAGAAATCGTTTAATTTTATACTCGTAAAATTTATGATTATCTTGAGTGTCGTAGTTAATCGGATTGGTTATGGCTATTTGATTACAAAGGTCTCTGACAGCACTGGCTTCTGTAGTAAAAAATATTTTTAGGATTTCTGCCAGAATGTTTGGCAAAAAACTATCAATCAGAACCAGATTGTTTTTAAAAATATCTTTTTCAGGAGCAACAAATTCTAGCTCCCCACCAGCCCTGCTTATTTCTTTAATGCGATCTTTTATTTTGCTCTTGGTACCGATTGAATTGATACTGTGTACCAGCTCCTTGGTAGGGAGAAAATTCGCAATCTGGTAAATGAAATTTGTAGTTCTTGCTGCATTTAGCAGGGTAGAATCCCCTCCCAAGTGCGACTTAATACTAAATCCGAGTTGAGCTATCTGATTTAGTCTTTTGTCATGAACGACAATTAGAATATCGGTCTTTAGGCTTGATTTTGCTTTTAAAGACGTACAATGAACAGAAGCCATAAACGCTTCAATCTCAAAGATACTAAAAGAGGCTCCTTGGCTTGATTTAATTTCTGATAACAATGATGCAGCTTGTTCAGAAAATTTTGCCACAGAAACCCTAAGCTCTTCTTGTCCGCCAGATATAACTATTAAATCCCCTTCGATAAGGTACTCAAAATTCCCACCGCTTTCTTTACGAATTATTTTAATAATTGGGAAAAAAGCCTCTTCAATTTTTTTTAAATTTGCGTCCCCGGTAAATAGTTTTTTGTCCCCAAGTAGCTTAAATAAGGCATATATCTCGCTCCATTCTCCTCTGTTTCCTGTAATCATTATTAAGCCATCCCTATCAGCTTCAATATCTCATTTGCTGTTGCTTGAATTGCAGGGACGGCGACAGAATTACCAAACTGTTTGTACGCAGACGCATCTGCCACAGGAATCAGAAACTTGTCAGGGTACCCCTGCAGCCTTGCCCATTCTCTTGGTGTCATTTTTCTTATGCCCCGCCTGTTCACCTCCCCTTTAATTCTTGTGATGGGCGTAAAGTCAGTTATTCTGTTGTCTATAATCAAATTTCTTTCTCTACCCATCCCACCGACAACGATTGCATTACTGATACCCGTGTCGGGAATTATTTCAAACCCAAACCCATTGCCTTTACTTTCATGCCTGGCCTTATGATTTTCTAGCGTTGTCAGATATTGTGTCGATAAATAGTATTTGGTAGACACAACATTTTTTTCCTTAACCTCAGCAAAAGTTACTTGCTTACCTATCGGATCCGGATAGCTGAAATTAGCAATCCCGGTGCTTTTGTGAAACCCTACAATGAAAATTCTTTCCCTGTTTTGCGGCACACCAAAATCTTTTGCATTGATAACTTGCGGTTCCGGAACATAATAATTAAGGTCATTTCTTAACACATTCAAAATGGTTTCTAGCGTTTTACCTTTATCGTGATTTCGTAATCCTTTGACATTTTCCAAGAAAATAGCTTTGGGTTGCTTGCGTTTTATAATCTCAGCTACATCAAAAAACAATGTCCCTCTTATGTCATCAAAACCACCACGCCTCCCTGCTATCGAAAAGGCCTGACAAGGAAATCCGGCACATAGAACATCAAAGCCATCCGGTATATAAGATTTAGTCTGCTCTTTAGTGATGTCGCCAAAAGGAACTTCACCAAAATTAGCTTTATAAGTTCGCTTCGCCTCCTTATCCCACTCACTGGTAAAAATACATTTTCCGCCTAAATTTTGTAGTGCCAGACGAAATCCGCCGATTCCTGCAAACAAGTCAATAAATCTGAACGTTGGATTTTTTACAGGGGGAAATGGCACGTCATTCGTATCAAAAATGTTGTACTGAAGCGCTTCCTGCGCGACCTTGAGCGTAATTTCTCTATTAGGATACTCGTATTCCAAAATTTGCTTGGTAAAGCTAATAGCCTCTTTTTCATAAAATTTTGATATGCCGTTATATCTATTGTGCAAATAATGCGTTAATGCTGCCTCTTTGTTGGATTCAGTATATGTAATTGCTTTTTCAAATCGCCTGTTTTTAATTTCTTGAAGTGATACTTCCTTACCTGTGTCCATTTTTGCCTCATTAATTTTCATTTCAACCTGTTCAACACATAAAGAAAGATTGTTTTTTATGTCATTTCCCCAAAAACGCAAAACTGTCCAACCCAGATCATGTAATACCCTATTAACGTCATGATCTCTTTCTATGTTTTTCTCAATCTTATGGCACCAAAATGCCTTGTTAGTTTTGTGGTCGTATTTGCGAGTTTCCCAGTTTTTTCCGTGCCAAAACTCACCATCAACAAAAACAGCGATTTTGTACTTCCTGAAGCTTATATCTGGTTTCCCATAGATATTTTTATCATTTTTTCTGTAGCGCAAGCCTTTGGAATACAATGCTTTTGCCAAGGCGACCTCAATCGCTGATCCAGTCGCCTTTACTGCTTGCATGTTTTTGCGTCTTTGCTCTTTGGTCAGCTTATCCACAATTGCCGATTATACAGTCATTACTTTTGCATCGCTGCTTCAATATCAGCCACAGTTTTAGGTGCATCGCTGGTAATTATCTCGCAACCACTTTCCGTCACTAACGCGTCATCCTCAATTCTAATGCCAATGTTCCACAAATGTTGCGGTACATTGTCTGCCGGGCGAATATAACAGCCGGGCTCTACGGTGAGCGTCATACCAGCTTGCAACATGCGCCAATCGCCATGCTTATCCTTATACTCACCCGCATCATGCACATCCAGACCTAACCAATGACCGGTGCGATGCATATAAAACTGGCGATAAGCACCGCTTTCCAGCACGGCATCTTTGCTGCCTTGGCACAGTTTTAAATCAATAAAACCTTGTGCTAACACGTCTAGCGCTGCGTCATGTGGCGCATTCCAATGGTTGCTTGGGTTTACTTGTGCAATCGCCGCCGCCTGTGCCGCTAGCACCAGCTCATACACGTCTTTTTGCGCCGCACTGAACTTGCCATTCACCGGAAAAGTACGCGTGATGTCAGAGGCATAACCATCTAACTCACAACCTGCATCTATCAGCAGCAAATCACCATCTTTTAATTCACAATTATTCGCGTTGTAATGCAAGGTGCAAGCATTGGCACCGCCTGCGACGATACTGGTATAGGCTGGTGATTGAGCACCTTTACGATAAAACTCATGTAAAAATTCCGCCTCGATTTCATATTCCATTTTGCCCGCACGTACCTTTTGCATGGCGCGATTATGCGCAGCAGCTGCAATATTCGCTGAACGGCGCATTAAATCAACCTCAACAGGTGATTTGTAAAGCCGCATTTCATCCACAAATTTACGCACATCGGCAATGTCATTCGGTGCGCTCACCCCGGAGCGCGCTTGTGCTTTCACTTGATTCAACCAACCCGTAATACGCGCATCCCAGCTAGCATCTGCCCCTAAGCTAAAAAATAGTTTTTCTTGATTACTCAAGAGATTGGGCATCATTTCATCCAGCTGCTTAAAACTATAAGCCTCATCAAACGCAAACAACGCTTTTGCTGCATCCGCGCCGTAGCGAAAGCCATCCCAAATCTCGCGTTCCATATCTTTATCGCGGCAAAAAAGAATGCTTTTAGGGTCGACACCCGCAATTAACACCAACATCGCTTCTGGCTCTTTAAAACCGGTGAGGTAATAAAAATAGCTATCAAAGCGATACGGGTAATGGCTATCACGGTTACGGATAACTTCGGGTGCGGTGGTAACAATGGCAATGCCATTGCCCATCGCTTGTATCAGCTGCTGGCGGCGTGCTTTAAATTCATTCATATTTGAAATTGTCATACGCTCTTATGTTTTTAACTTTAAGTTTCACCAAGTAACTGCATATCCAATGCGGCCAATCGTTCTGGTGTACCAATATCGTGCCAAACACCTTGAAAGTGTTCCGCGCTAGCTTTATTTTCAGCGATTGCCTGCCTTAGCAAGGGTGCAAGCTTAGCGGGATCGCCACGTTGCACACTCGCAAACAAAGATGGATGATAAACGCCTACACCAGAAAATGTGAGTTTGCTTTTTGCACTATTTTCAGTGTGATCACTTTTCAACACGCCATCATCATCATAGACAAAATCCCCTTGAGAATGTTGCGGCGGATTATCTACCAACACCAAATGCGCTAGATTATTTGGCGCCAATTTGATATTAGCAAAATCAACCTCGGTAAATATGTCACCGTTGACTACCAAAAATGGTTCGCTACCAAGCAAAGGCAAGGCATTAGCAATGCCACCTGCGGTTTCTAATGCAATTTTCTCAGGGCTGTACTGAATGTGTAAACCCCACTGACTACCATCACCTAAAACAACTTCAATCTGCTCACCCAAATGTGCATGGTTAATCACAACCTGCTTAAAACCCGCTTGCGCCAAACGCTCCAAATGCCAAACAATAAGCGGCTTGCCACCCACTTTTAACAACGGCTTTGGCGTATGGTCTGTAAGTGGGCGCATACGCTCACCACGACCAGCTGCTAATATCATCGCTTTCAAATTACTACCTTACATCTGTGTTTATCTGTGTGCATCTGCGGCTAAAAATTAAAACGTATATCCCACCTGTGCTTGCGAGCCTTCTAGTTTATCCAGCAAGCGCAACATCGGCTTCAACTCAATGTATCTTTCACAGACTTTACGCAAATAGTGCATCACTAACGGCATGTCTTTTAGATAGCCATCTTTGCCATCTCGATGATACAGCCGTGCAAAAATTCCCAGAATTTTAATGTGGCGCTGCGCACCCGTATATTCAAAATCACGATAAAACTCGCTAAAATCAGCAGGTACTGGCAACCCGGCTTTTCTTGCAACTTCCCAATAACGCACCAGCCAATCAATAATTTGCTCTTCATCCCAGCTGATGTATGCATCTTTAAGTAGCGACACTAAATCGTAA
>MHBU01000019.1:55487-55865 GCA_001803395.1 Methylotenera sp. RIFCSPLOWO2_02_FULL_45_14
TTCGGTTAAGCAGTTCAAAAGTCTTTTGTATCACCGCTTGCTGCTTATCATCTAAAGTCACGTTCAAATGTTTGGCGATGTACCACTCAGGGAACAATTGCATCTCGCGCGTGAGCAATGCTTCATCATAATTGGGCAATACATCGGGCTTACTTGCTAATTGCAGTTTAATCAACGCCATATTCGCATCATGATACAAGCTTGATGCCGTGTCTTGATTTAATTGGCTCAGGTAAGTGACATCGCCCAAATCGCTAAGCAACAAAAAGCCCAGCTGTAAATCTTGCGCGATCACTTGTGGTACATGCATCCCGGCATCACCGAACAATGCCGCAATACGCACAAACGGCTCACAGTTCTCTTGTGGCGGTGGCGCAT
>MHBU01000019.1:55918-69641 GCA_001803395.1 Methylotenera sp. RIFCSPLOWO2_02_FULL_45_14
TCTAGAATCCAAGTGCACTCTAAAATAGCGCCTAAAACTTGCATCTGCTGAAGCAATGATCAGCTTAAATTCCGAATGTGGCAATACGCCTGTTAACCAAGTGCCAAGTTGTTGCTGCCGAATATCTTGTTGACTGTTATTCACGACTATCTTTCTAAACGTTTAAGTTTCTATATTTTCAGCGCTTTATCCAAGTATAATTTGGTCTTGAATTTTGGCTTGAGTTAAATCTTAAAAATCCCGGCTTGATGGGGCTGATTTCGATTTATTGATTGCCAAAAAGGTCATTTTATGAGATTTTATCATTGATAAAATAAAACAGTTTACCAATATAACAGTTTACCAATATACTTGTGCCTTCAAATTCACCGCTACATTCCTTGCTTATTTCAATGATAATTTCATGCTGAAGAATCGCCTCCTACTCAGTCTTGTTGCTATCATGATGGCACACAACTCCGTTTCCCATGCGGCACCTGATATGCCGAAGGCTAATGTAGTGACCTCTGAAATGCTGTTACAGCTGCGCCCAGGCATGACAAAATCTCAGGTGCAGTCTATTATGGGCGCACCGCTAATTCAAGATAGTTTGCACGGCAATCTCTGGAATTACATCTACCAGAGACGGAAAGGCAACGAAGTCAAAGAGCAGCGCCTTGTAGTGCTGGGTTTTGAAAACGAATCATTAAAATCGGTACGTGGAGACATCATTCCAGTTGACAGCAATCAGTCAGCAGTGAATGAAGTGGCATCTTCTACAAATTCACGTACAGTTGCACCGATTGAAACATCAAGCACTAGTGCTGAATTGATAACTGCTCGCCAGAATAGCAAGAATACAACCCTCAACGACAAGCCTACTGACAGCTCAGGCTCGCCAGCAGATGGCGGTATAATGATTGACGGCGACAAACTAGAATTGCATCTTGATAGAAAAATGCGCGCTATCGGCAATGCTGCTATTCACCGCGGCAAGCAAGATGCTTATGGCGACATTATTGAATACGACGTTCAAAATGATGAATTACACATCATCGGCAATGTACGCATTGAGTTAGGTAACTCAAAATTAGTTGGCCCAGAATTGCGTATGCAGCTGTCAGAAAGCATCGGCGAGATGCGCGATGCCTCTATCAGCATGACAAAACCAAGCGAAGCCAGCCTGCAGCAAAGGCGAGCCGTTAGTTCAGAAACGTTTTCCAAACAGCTGGGCAACTTACAAAGTCAACAAATCGGTAGTGATAGCGCCCTCAACAATGTCAGCATTGAAGATCAAGATTCGTTAGCGGTTAGCTCGGTACCACAATCTTCAAAAGCCCGTGGCGACGCTAAAGCACTCTTTTTTGAAGGTCAAGATAAAAAGCGACTTACTGGCGCGCGCTACACCACTTGTGCCGCTGATGTAGATGACTGGTATATTAAAGCGAGTGAAATTGAACTCAACGATTACACCGACTCCGGCACGGCAAAGAATGCCTACATTGAATTCAAAGGCGTACCTCTGCTTTACACGCCTTGGATTAGCTTTTCATTTAACAATCAACGTAAAAGCGGCTTACTTGCCCCCACCATTGGCAGCACCAGCCGTAGCGGCTTTGAAGTATTAGCACCCTACTACTGGAACATTTCCCCCAACATGGATGCCACGCTCGCCGTTCGTGCATTAAGTAAGCGTGGCGTGCAACTGCAAGGTGAGTTTAGATATTTAGAAGAAAATTTCTCTGGCATTGATAACCTGGAATATTTGCCAAGCGACAGTCTCACCCAGACCAATCGTTACTACGCCAACTTGAAGCATCAGCACGTGCTTGGCAAAGGCTGGTCAGCGGGTTACAGTCTTGAAAAAGTATCTGACGACCAGTATTTTTCTGAGTTATCAACGCGTATTGTCACCACCAGCCGCATTAACCTGCCGCAACAATTTAATGTGGACTATGCCGACGACACCTGGCGCTTTAATGCAATTGCGCAAAAATTTCAAACGCTAGACGAGATTTCTTACCCGTATGAACGTTTGCCGCAAATGACACTGTCTGGCAACAAATACTACGGTGACGCCAATGCAAATTTATATACCCAATTAGTCGCCTTTGATACCAACAAAAATGCCCCCATTAAGCCAACAGGCACCCGTTTTACCGCATACCCAAGTGTCAGCATTCCTTTTAATAAACCTTATGGCTTCATCACGCCAAAGTTTGGCATTCATCACACCAGCTATAGCTTGAACAACGTCGCTAACAATCTGGAATCGCAACAGCGCACGCTGCCTATATTTAGCTTGGATAGCGGTTTATTTTTTGACCGTGATTTCAAAATTGCCAACCGTGGCTATTCACAAACGGTAGAGCCGCGCTTGTTCTATGTGTATATTCCGGAAAGAAAGCAAGATAACATTCCAATTTTTGACAGTAGTGAATCTGACTTAAACTTCAGTACGCTTTTTAGTGAAAACCAATTCACCGGTAACGACCGCATCAATAATGCCAACCAATTGAGCTTTGCACTCACCACCCGTTTTATTGAAAGCAGCACCGGTACGCAACGCTTATCGGCCTCTATTGGTCAACGCTATTACTTTGCAGACCAAAAAGTAGGGCTGCCAGGTGTCGATTACCGCAAGAATAACAGCTCAGACATCATTGCCGGGCTTAACACACATTTAAAAACCAAGTGGAATCTCGATGCTTTTTGGCAATACAATACTGACGATTCACGCTCTGTACGCACAACACTGACTAGCCGATATAATCCAGAACCAGGCAAAACGCTTAACTTGAGTTACAGTTATCGACGTGACACATCAAGCATCGCTAATGACGGCATAGACCAGTTTGACGTATCGGGTCAGTGGCCATTAGGCAAAGGCTGGTATGGCATTGCCCGCACCAACTACTCACTGCGTGAAAGCCGTATCATCGAAACGCTCGCAGGATTAGAGTATGATGCGGGTTGCTGGCAAGCCAGGTCTGTTGTACAGCGCGTCAGTACAGCGACTGCCGATGCGAACTATGCATTGTTTTTCCAACTCGAACTTGGCGGACTTGCCTCAATCGGCGCCAATCCACTGGCAGTCATTAGACGTAACATTCCAGGTTATGTCAGCTCAGGTTTGATTCCTGATACTTATCAACAACCTTATTACGAGTAACTATTTTGCGTACTTTTATCCAGTTTTTATTTTGCACTCTGATTATTTTCAGTCACTTCAATGCGCCGGCCGCCGAAGTGGTCAAACTTGACCGCATCGTTGCCATTGTTGACCAAACCGTCATCACCGAGCAAGAGCTTGAAGGGCGTATTCGCACCGTAACGGCTCAACTAGCCAAGCAAGGCACTGAGCTGCCGCCAGAAAACATTCTGCGTAAGCAAATTTTAGAACGCCTAATTTCAGACACGCTGCAATTACAATACGCCGCACAAACCGGGCTTAAAGTAGATGACAATCAGCTAGATAAAACCATCGAGCGTATTGCCGAACAAAACAAAATGACACTTACCGAGTTTGGTGAAGCGCTAAGTGCTGATGGCATTAGTATGCGCAAGTTTAGAGCTGATATTCGTAGTGAAATCACCATTGCCCGCTTACGTGAGCGCGAGGTGGAAAGCCGCGTCAACGTCACCGAATCTGAAATTGATAATTTCTTAACCACGCAAGCTTCCAGCAACGAAAGTACCGATGAATTTGAAATATCGCATATTTTAATTCGCACGCCAGAAGAAGGCGCCACTGAAGAGGTGCAAAAGGCAAAAGCCAAAGTAGATGAAGCCGTAAAAGCCCTGCAAGAAGGCACCAGTTTTGCCAAAGTATCAGCCAGCTTTTCAGACGCGCCCAACGCATTAGAAGGCGGCAGTTTAGGTTGGAAAACCAGCACGCAATTGCCTGCTTTGTTTTTAGATGCGCTAAAAACCATGCAGGCAGGCGATGTTTCTGCAGCGCTCCGCAGCCCAAATGGCTTTCACATTTTAAAACTCACCAATAAACGCGGTGGTAACTCGCCCCTGGTGATTGAACAAACGCATGCGCGCCACATTCTCATCAAACTTTCAGAAATCATGTCTGAAACAGAGGGTAAACAAAAAGTGGCTGGTATCAAAGAGCGCCTTGATAATGGTGATAAATTTGAAGTGCTGGCGCGCCAATTCTCAGAAGATGGCACTGCCTCTAATGGTGGCGACTTAGGTTGGGTAAACCCTGGCGACACCGTGCCACAGTTTGAAAAAGCCATGAACGAGCTTAAAGATAATCAAATCAGCGAACCTATCCGCAGCCCATTTGGTTGGCATATTATTCAAGTGCTAGAACGTCGTAAGCAAGACATGACTAAAGAAGCTGCCCGCCTTAAAGCGCGTCAAGAAATTCGCACTAGAAAAGCAGATGAAGCCTACCAAGACTGGGTGCGTGAATTACGCGACCGTGCTTATGTAGAGCTTAGACTAGAAGATAAGTTTTAATCCTTAATCCCAACGCACCAAATCTTGTGAATAGCTCACTACCCCGCATTGTTGTTACCGCTGGCGAGCCTGCTGGCATCGGCCCCGACCTATGCGTAATGCTGGCACGCCAACCACTCAATGCGCAGCTGGTGGTTATTGCAGATAGCGTTATGCTGCAAGCACGGGCTAAAGCGTTAAATTTAACGCTTCAAACGAATGCTTATGATACAGATGCCATGCATACTCACCTTGGTGATGGTTCATTAACAGTTTTACACCAAGCGTTAAATCATCCAGTAGTTGCTGGCCACTTAGATGCCCGCAATAGCGCGTATGTGCTGGAAACCCTAAAAATAGCGGCTTTAGGCTGTGTGGAAAATAAATTTGATGCCATGGTCACCGCGCCCGTACATAAAGGCATTATTAACGATGCAGGTATTAACTTTAGCGGTCATACCGAATTTTTAGCAGAATTAACCAACACGCCACAAGTGGTGATGATGTTAGTTGGCGGCGGCATGAGAGTAGCCCTTGCCACCACGCACTTGGCACTTAAAGATGTGCCGCAAGCGATAACGCGCAGCGGTCTTGAAACCACTATCCGTATTTTGCACCATGATTTAGTGGTTAAATTTGGTATCCAAAACCCGCGCATTCTGGTGGCTGGCCTTAATCCACATGCCGGAGAAGACGGCTACTTGGGTCGTGAAGAAATTGAAGTAATTAACCCAGTATTAGAAAAATTGCGGTCAGAAGGCATGCAACTCACCGGCGCACTACCCGCAGATACGCTATTTGCCAAACATCATTTAAGCCAAGCCGATGCCGTGCTCGCAATGTACCACGACCAAGGTTTGCCTGTGCTCAAACATGCCAGCTTTGGTGAAGGCGTCAATGTCACGCTGGGTTTACCAATTATTCGCACTTCGGTTGACCACGGCACAGCGTTAGTTTTAGCCGGCACGGGCAATATCGAAATTGGCAGCTTGTTGGCCGCGATTGAATTGGCCATAGAACTTACACATGCAAAAAAATAATTGATGAAACACATTGCAAAAAAACGCTTCGGCCAAAACTTCCTCACAGACCAAAGCGTCATTACCAGCTTGGTGGAAGCTATTTCACCCCAGCCGGATGACCTCATGGTTGAAATTGGGCCAGGCCTGGGTGCGCTGACCAAACCGCTATTGCAAAAACTTAATAAGCTGCATGTGGTAGAAGTTGACCGTGACATTATTGCCTGGATGCAACAAGAGTACATGAAACCAACTTATGGTAAACAAAACAACATCACCATACACAACGCCGATGCACTAAAATTTGATTTTTCTAGCTTGGGTGAAAATCTGCGCGTCACGGGTAACCTGCCCTACAACATCTCTACGCCCATCCTGTTTCACCTGCTCGATAACGTTTCGCACATTACCGACATGCACTTTATGTTACAAAAAGAAGTGGTTGAACGTATGGTTGCTGAACCTTCAACCGCCGCCTATGGGCGGCTCAGCGTGATGCTACAGTACCGTTTACAAATGGAATATCTGTTCACCGTGCCGCCTGAGGCGTTTAATCCCGCGCCAAAAGTAGAATCTGCCTTTGTGCGCTGTGTGCCACACGCTACATTGCCATTTGTTGCTAAAGATGAAGTTTTATTTGCCAAAGTAGTGTTAGCCGCATTTGGTCAGCGTCGCAAAACATTACGCAACACGCTTAAAGGCTTACTAGATGATGACGGCTTTACCATGCTCAATATCAACTCACAACATCGCGCAGAAAATTTAAGCGTGGCTGATTTTGTAGCCATAGCCAATCATTTAACTCAAATTTCGCATTAAGTGAGCGCGCCGCTCAACTTAATTCACTACATTTTATTGAATTTAATCGTTAATTTTTAATCACAGACTGTATTGTGCAAACAGAATACTAGGAAACAACATGCCGCAAATCATTATATTGCCACACGTAGAACTCTGCCCTGAAGGCGCCGCGATTGAAGCCAACACTGGCGACTCAATTTGCGACACATTGCTGAATCACCATATTGATATTGATCATGCGTGCGACCAGGCGTGCGCTTGCACAACCTGTCATGTGATTGTTCGCGAAGGCTTTAAATCACTCAACCCATCCAACGACCAAGAAGACGATTTGCTGGATAAAGCCTGGGGCTTAGAGCCTAACTCACGGCTCTCGTGCCAAGCCATTGTTGGCACGACCAATTTAGTGATTGAAATTCCTAAATACAGTATCAACATGGCAAAAGAAGGCCACCGGTAACTTAACAAATTAGCAACACTTGCCAGCGAAGCTGGCTTAGTGGCGCTTATCAGTTTTCCCTGATCGAAGTGCCCTTGGTACAAAAACCGCTCCGTAGGAACGGTTCGTGACCGCGAACAGCACGGCAACAACTTCACCATTGCTTTCGGGGCCACGGACCCCTCCTATAACCCCACCGCATTTTGCATAAAACGCACTTCACCCGTGGCTAAATCATAAATACCGCCGATTATCGCAATTTGCTTGCTGGCGACCATGTCTTGCAAAATGTCGCTGGTATGCATAATTTCATCCATTTGCACTTGCACGCTTAACTGGCACACCTTAGCCACAAAATCATCATTGCTAGAATTGCGGTGCTCAAGTGTAGATTTTTCTAAACGTACCGCAGGCTTAATTAAATTAGTAATTTCGCCAATATGCCCATCTTTAAAATTATCACATGCCGCTTTTACTGCGCCACAGCCTGTATGACCAAGCACCACAATGAGTTTACTGCCTAAATATTTACAGCCAAACTCCAAACTACCAATCGCTTTATCTGAAGCAATATTGCCTGCCAAACGTACGCTAAACACATCACCCAACGCCTGATCAAACACCATCTCCACCGGCGCGCGTGAATCACTACAGCTCAACATTGAAACAAAGGGATGCTGCTTATCTTTGGTCATCATCACCAAATTATGCAAATCTTTATTCGCCGTTAAATTATTGGCAAAGCGATGATTACCATCAATCAGCACATCCAGCGCCTGTTGTGGCGTCATTTTGTCACGGTCTAGCAAGGGGTGTTTATACATGCGGGATTCCTGAATTAAGTTTTCAGAATGCAATTATACCTGACAGGTGGCACATATATTTCAACTGAGCCAAACTAGCTATTTTAAAACATAAAAAAAGCCCGCTGCTAGAGCGGGCTATTAAGGGGGAGAAGTTATATGATATCTAACCTATATTAGAAATCTATCTGCGCACGCATTGTGATTGCTTTTTCATCTTTAGCTTCGACAATAGCGCCACTCAAAATATCTTTATCAAATGATGTATCAACATAGTTCAACATCAAACGTGTATTTGGTGTCGGAATAAATTTCAAACCAACAGTCCATGCATCAACTTGCGCCGGTTTAGTAGCACCTAATACGCCAGCATCTCTAAAGTCCTTGCCATCAAAATCAGAATAACGAACACCGATTTCCCATGCACCACCTGAGAATGTTGCTGGATCGAAATTTTTAGTTGGGCTTAAACGATCAAACTTACCACCTTTATATGATGAAGTATATTTCTCACCAGTAATCATCCAAGATGCTGCCGCGTACCAAGAATCAACATCCAAATCACCTGCTGTTTGATGATCGTAAGTCGCGCGAATCCATTCTGATTGTAATTTTACTGGACCGAATGCAAATGCGCCCTCTAAACCAGTACGAGTTCTTTTTGTATCCACAGCCAATGTATCAATGGTCACGCCTTGACCTTTTGACTCACTGTTTGTAGCAACTGACATAGTTTTACTTTGAGTACCATTAGAATATGCTGCTGCAACATGGTAAACATTATCTTTATTACCTGTTAATTCTGCAAAGTTATAACCTATACGCCCGATTACGTCATTGCCTTCATCTTTCTTGCCTTCAGTCTTGCTCCGACCTTCACCAGTTGACAATGCTAAAGCATAGAACATACCTTTAACAGGTTCACCGTGAATCATCGCGCCGATTTCTTTACCTGGAACTAATTTGTTGGCTAGTGAACGCTCTTGGAAATCAATAAAACGTGAGCTGGTTTGCTCTTCCAAGCTGAATGGCATTTTGAATTGACCAAAACGGAAACTGGCTTGTTTCCACCAGTTGATACCAAAGAAAGCTTCATCTAACTGGTTGGATTTATCAGCACCAGTATCATCTTTCTCAGCAAAGTTAGCTACAACCTTGTAATCATAATATTTAGCTAATTTACCGCTCACGCCAAAGTAAGCACGACGCACATCAAAGTTCTCTGTGGTGTTATCTTTATTATCATCACGATCATATGTACGGTAGTCCAACTGAATACGACCTGCTACTGCAATCGAATTTTCACCGTCGCCAGATTCCCAGCTGATACCATTCTTGACTTTACCTGAAACTGAACTGGCTTTTTTCTTCTCAGCAGCTTCTTTTTCACCTGCACGGCCTTTTTGTAAAAGCGCACCTTCTTCTTCTGTTAACACACCTTTAGCAATCAATGCATTGACGATGTCATCAGTAGAATCAGCCATTGCATTAGCGCCAAAACCTAACATGAGTGAGCCAGCTAAAGTTGCGGCGACCAAGCTATGTAATTTGTAATTCATCTCTATTCCCTCTTAAGTTTTTAAGTAATTATTTACTGCGTTTTTTCAACAAGTGCGATTTTGTGATTGTTGTGTGACAATTTGATGACATATAACTATTTAGTAAAAACAAATAGCAACAGTGTTGTATTTACACAACAGTCAGTTTAAATGCATTTTATTATTTAACTATCTCGAACCAGTACAACACCATTAGCTAGCCGTTATCTATAGTTTATTTAAAGCATTCTGCTTCACATTTTTGTCACATTTACTTGTTAGTGTTATATCAACTTAACAAAAGTGACTTAAGCCATGAATGCACCTGTTGCTATTTTTAGCAGAGAAAAACCGCAAGAAATTATTGTTGATGACATCGCGAGCAAACTGCGCGATATTCTCGATAGCAAGCGGTTAAATGCGGTTTTTCAACCCATCATCGATATGAAAACCGCTGAGGTGATCGGTCACGAAGGCCTTATTCGAGGCCCCGCAGACAGCCCTTTACATTCACCCATGAAATTATTTAATACCGCCAGAAATTATGGCATGGTGACTGAGCTGGAGTATTTGGCGCGTCGAGAGGTTTTGCAGTCATTCTTTAACCTTGCAGGTACTGGCAAGGTGTTTCTTAACATCAGCCCAGACGTTCTAATGAGCAAAGACTCCAGAGTGGGTGAAACCCTAAAATATATTGAAGAAATAGGCCTTAGCCCGCGACAAGTGGTGATTGAACTGACTGAAAATGCGGCGACCACAGACTACCAATTATTACGCGATGCAGCGCACTATTATCGAGCCATGGGCTTTGAGATTGCTATCGACGACTTAGGTGAAGGATTTTCTGGACTGCGCATGTGGTCGGAACTGCGCCCTGATTATGTGAAAATTGATCAACACTTTATTCAAGGCATTAATCACGATCCGTTAAAACTTCAATTCGTACGTTCTATTCAAGAAATTGCCAAGAAATCGGGCGCCAGAATCATTGCCGAGGGAATAGAAAGTGAGCGGGAGTTAATCACCATTCGAGATATTGGCATTGCTTTTGGTCAAGGCTACCATATCACTCGGCCACAAAGTCAGCCTGTTAACCAAATACCCCCACAGATAAAACAAGCGCTAGTCACTCAACATGTGTGCAATAACTACACACCCAACCAGCGCATCACGGTAGAAAGCCTAGTGAAACAAACGCCATACGTGTCTCCTGAGTTTTCTAATGATGTCGTGCTGCATTGTTTTGAAAACCAGCCGGAAATCAATGCAATCCCCGTGGTCAAAAACGGGATTCCTGTTGGCATTATCAGCCGTCACCATATCACCAGCCAATTTTCAAAGCAGTATTACCGCGAACTGCATGGCAGAAGTTCCTGTGAAATGATTATGGACAATAGACCGGTCATTATAGAAAAGTCTGCCAGTTTGCATGATCTAAGCGACCTCATGTTGCAAAGTGACCCACATTGTCTTGCATTGGGTTTTATCGTCACAGAAAATGGCATCTATATTGGCATGGGTAGCGGTCACGACCTGTTACGCTTATTCACTCAAATGCAATTAAGCGCAGCGCGTTATGCCAATCCACTCACACTTCTACCAGGCAATGTCCCTATCAATGAACATATTGATGGGCTTTTACAAGCAAACGTCTCTTTTGTGACCTGCTACTTTGATTTAGATTTCTTCAAACCTTTTAACGATATTCATGGTTACAAAAAAGGCGATGATGCCATTCAGCTATTAGGCACATTGCTTAGAGAAAAATGTGCTGAGGAGATTGATTTTATTGGCCATATCGGTGGCGATGATTTTATTGTCCTATTCCAAAGCCAAGATTGGCAACAGCGCTGCGATGCGATTCTTGAGCGATTTGCAGAGGTTGCAAAATGGTTTTATAGCGAAGAAGAACGTAACCGCGGCGGGATGGAAGTGGAAGATCGTCAAGGTAACCGTACCTTCCAGCCGCTCATGAGCATCTCAATTGGCGCAGTAGTCGCCAATTCCAATCATTTTAATTCCGCACATGATGTATCCAGCGCTGCGGCTATTGCCAAAAAACAGGCTAAAAAAATAATGGGTAACTCATTGTTTATTGAACGTCGTCAGTAGATTATAAAAAAACCGCTCGCTAACGTGAATTAGCTGAGCAGTTTTCTGTAGGAGCGCAATTTATTGCGCGAATGAGATGATTGTTTGTCACCTAGCTTTCGCGCAATAAATTGCGCTCCTACAATTAAGCCTCTGCACGCATGTGCGGGAACAAAATCACATCACGAATGCTTGCGCTATCAGTAATCATCATCACTAAACGATCAATCCCGATCCCACAGCCGCCCGTCGGTGGCATACCGTATTCCAAAGCGCGAATAAAGTCAGCATCGTAATACATGGCTTCATGGTCGCCAGCTTCTTTGGCTTTCATTTGTGCGTGGAAGCGTGCGGCCTGGTCTTCAGCATCATTTAACTCGCTGAAGCCATTGGCGATTTCACGGCCTGTGACAAACAATTCAAAACGTTCGGTAATTTCCGGGTTGCTATCAGAAGCGCGCGCCAATGGTGAAACCTCAACCGGGTAATCAATAATATAAGTTGGCTCCCATAATTGGCTTTCTGCCGTTTCTTCAAACAGTGCCAATTGCAATGCACCTAAACCTGCATGGTCAAACGGTTTGGTACCGAATTTGAGGATTTCTGCACGCAAGAAACCTGCATCATTAAGTTGCTCCAACGTATATTGTGGTGCGTATTTTTGTATCGCCCCCACGATGGTCAAACGCTGGAATGGCTTGCTTAAATCCAGTTCACGGCCTTGATATTGCAACACTGCTGAACCAGTAGCTGCAATTGCCGCTGTGCGAATACAACGCTCGGTAAAATCCATTAGCCACAGATAATCTGTGTAAGCCGCGTAAAACTCCATCATGGTAAATTCTGGGTTATGGCGAACACTTAAACCCTCATTGCGGAAATTACGGTTTACTTCAAACACACGCTCGAATCCACCAACCACAAGGCGTTTTAAATAAAGCTCGGGCGCGATACGCATAAACATTTGCATATCCAAGGCGTTGTGATGTGTGATAAAAGGCTTGGCCGATGCACCACCTGGAATCGGGTGCAGCATCGGTGTTTCAACTTCTAAAAATTGATTTTCTAGCATAAAACCACGAATCGCTGACACCACTTTGCTACGTGCAATAAAGGTTGCACGTGTTTCTTCAGATACAATCAAATCAACATAGCGTTGGCGATATTTCACCTCTTGGTCTTGCAGGCCATGAAACTTTTCAGGCAGTGGACGTAATGATTTAGTAAGTAAACGCAGTTCAGACACTTTGACTGAAAGTTCACCAGTTCTAGTCTTAAACAACACGCCTTTAGCAGCAATAATGTCGCCTAAATCCCAATGTTTGAAGGCGTCGTAAATCGCCTCGCTATTGGTGTCTGTAAGATTATCTTTAGAAATAAATAACTGAATGCGACCAGTGCTATCTTGCACTGTCGCAAAACTCGCTTTGCCCATCACGCGCTTCAACATCATGCGGCCAGCAATGCTCACATGCACCGCTTTAGGGTCTAACACTTCATTTTCAAAGCCGCCAAACTCGGCATGCAATAACGCAGCTTGGTAGTCTGGTTTAAAATCGTTTGGAAACGCAACACCGCCATTTAATTTTGCAGCTGCACGAATGGCTTTAAGCTTCTCGCGGCGTTCAGCGATTACGTGGTTTTCGTCCACTTGAGTTACTTTATTTTGTTCTGCTTTTTGTACGGTCATTATTTACTCTCAAAACCTGCATTATTTGCCAAAACGCTATTTTATTACATTTGCTGATAATTCTTATGTTTCAATTTTTACTTGTTGATTGGTTGTTTGTTCATAATGTGGCTGTAAATCTCGCGCGCTCCAGTATTCAGTCGCGTGTTCGTTAGTGCATTTTAGTGTTTCAAATAACTGTGACCCGATGCTTACCGGAGAACTCATTACCACGCCCTTTCATTCAATTATTTCTAAAAACTAAACGCCCTGCTTCAGACTTTCGGTAATAAATGGGTCAAGGTCGCCATCCAATACGCCTTGGGTATTGCCAATTTCCACATTGGTGCGCAAGTCTTTAATGCGTGATTGGTCTAGCACGTAAGACCTAATTTGATGCCCCCAACCAATGTCGGTTTTGGCATCTTCCAGCGCTTGTTTGTCCGCATTGCGTTTGTTTAATTCTAAGTTATACAATGCGCCTTTTAACATACTCATCGCTTCATCTCTATTGCGATGTTGCGAGCGGTCATTTTGGCACTGCACCACGGTGTTGGTGGGAATGTGCGTAATACGCACTGCGGAATCGGTTTTGTTAATGTGTTGACCGCCCGCACCACTGGCACGATAAGTATCAATGCGCAAATCAGCAGGGTTAATGTCAATTTGAATCGAATCATCTACTTCAGGGAAAATTTGTACACTGGCAAAACTGGTGTGGCGTTTGGCGTTGGAGTCAAACGGCGATTTACGCACTAATCTATGCACGCCGTTTTCAGTTCTTAAAGTGCCGTAAGCATAGTCGCCAGTGATTTTGATTGATGCGCCTTTAATGCCCGCTACATCGCCATCAGATAATTCCAGCACCTCAACCTTAAAGCCTTTACGTTCGCAATAGCGCAAATACATGCGTAGCAACATATTGCACC
>MHBU01000020.1:0-151 GCA_001803395.1 Methylotenera sp. RIFCSPLOWO2_02_FULL_45_14
TTATTTCTTTCCATTCGTTGAAAGAAAGCAACACCGCTATACCTAGCAACCAAACAGCAACTCCAATCAACCATGCTGCTGTCGTTCTTTTCATTTCTTTGTTTTCAACGATCCATGCGATGGCGGGCTCTACCAATGAAATGGCGGATGT
>MHBU01000020.1:273-5131 GCA_001803395.1 Methylotenera sp. RIFCSPLOWO2_02_FULL_45_14
GATTGGCAAAAACCAAAGAATAGATTGCCAAGCCCACCAAAAGTCCGAGCAATGTATCTGCAAGAGCAATATAAATGGTGGTGCGTGCAATTGAGATATGGCGTTGTAAATATGAGCCATAAACCATGATAGAGCCCATACCTAAGCTCAAAGAAAAAAATGCATGACCTAACGCTGACAAAACGACTACAGGCGTGATTTTTCCAAAATCAGGGTTGAACATAAATTGCATGGCCAAGTGCATATCACCCACCGATAAGCTATAACCTAACAGCACGAGCAAAATCATGAATAATGCGGGGATTAAGATGTTGTTGGCTTTTTCTAAGCCTGAGTTTACGCCACGTGCCACCACGCCCATGGTGAGTAGCATAAAAAACGTGTGCCAAAAAAGCAGTGTGATGGGTGAGGCGAGTAGCGCATTGAAATTGGCTGTGGATTGTGTGCCTTCAATGTTGGTAAATGTGCCAATTGCCGCATAATAAATGTAGCTTAAAACCCAGCCGCCAATCACACTGTAAAAGCCAAGAATCAGTAGTCCTGTGACCATGCCCATGCCACCCAAGTACTTCCAAGAGCGCGAAACCTTAGCTTCAGCTGCTAATGCTTGCATGCCGTTGTAAGGGTTTTTTTGCGCACGTCTTCCCAGTAGAATTTCAGTCATCATGAGCGGGATGCCCACAATGAAGATGCATAATAAAAATACTAAAACAAAGGCACTGCCACCATTCACGCCTATCATGTAGGGTAGTTTCCAGATGTTGCCTAAGCCAATAGCAGAGCCAGCCGTGGCTAACATGAATGTCCAACGATTACCCCAGTGACTACGTTTGATGGGTAGATTCATAATTGTTCTCAAATGTTATTTTTCTAATGATACTTAATTTAAGATTTTTTAAAATCCAGACTAATGGTGTGTGCTAAAAAAACGATCAGTTTCTGCTTTTACCACTTTGGCTAATAACAACAAACCAATTAAGTTAGGAATTGCCATCATGCCGTTCATCAGGTCCGAAAAATTCCACACAAACTCTAAACTCATGGTTGCACCCACGATGACGGCTGCAGTAAATAATACACGGTAAGCGGCAATGGCTTTAGAGCCAAATAAATACTCAATGGCTTTCTCACCGTAATAATTCCAGCCAATGAGGGTAGAGTATGCAAATAAGGCTGTTGAAATTGCGACAATAATTTCACCTGTGCCGCCTAGGGTTTCTGCCATGCTGGCGCTGGTGAGTTCACTGGCACTCACGCCCTGTGTCCAAGAGGTGGCTGTGAGAATAATCAATGCCGTCATGGTGCATACCACCAAGGTATCAATGAAGGTTTGCGTCATGCTCACCAACGCCTGTTTAACTGGGTCATTGGTACGTGCCGCCGCCGCTGCAATGGGAGCAGAACCTAAGCCTGATTCGTTTGAAAACACACCGCGTGCAATACCAAAGCGCATCGCGGCGGCAATGGTTGCGCCGGCAAAACCGCCAGTCGCTGCAGCAGGATTAAACGCATGATAAAAAATGAGTGAGAACGCATGTGGAATTTTATCTGCATTGATGAGTAGCACAATTAATGCAGTTCCTACGTAAGCTACAATCATGAACGGTACTAAAAATGAGGTGAATTTGCCAATAGATTTAATGCCGCCAAGAATCACTGCTCCAGTGAGTAGCATCAACACCCAGCCTGTGATGTGCGGGGCAATGTGAAACGTGGATTCAAAAATTTTGGCGGTAGCGTTTGCTTGCGTCATATTGCCGATGCCAAATGCAGCACAGGCAGTAAATACGGCAAATAATGTGCCTAACCAAGGAAGACCCGCACCGTTAGCAAGGTAATACATGGGGCCGCCACGCATACCGTGTGGGCCTTTTTCTCGATATTTAACTGCTAATACAGCCTCAGCGTATTTAGTTGCCATACCTACCAAGCCGGTCATCCACATCCAAAATACCGCACCTGGGCCACCTAATGTGATTGCGGTGGCAACGCCTACGATGTTACCGATGCCTACAGTGGCGGCGAGTGCTGTCATTAGTGCCGCAAAATGGCTGATGTCGCCTTCATGGTGATGATCTTTATGAAATATAAGTTTAAATGCGAGCGGTAAGGCGCGAAACTGCATGCCTTTGAGTAGTATGGTGAGATAAATACCTGTGCCTAATAAAAGCGTCAGCATCGGTGGTCCCCATACCCAGCCGGATAGAGTGGCGATGGTTGTTTCAATAGCTTGCATAGTGACACCAGTGAGTTGTGTGATTTGATTAGATTATAGACATAAGTCTTGTTGTTGTGTGTGGCTTAACTTAATCGGAGCGCTTTGCACGAAGTATTTTTATACAAAATTGCGTTTAGTTTAGTTTTGCGCAAAGGTCTCAATCTATTTTATCTCCATGAGGCATTCTATTTTTTGCAGATACTGTGCTGTTGCTGTGCTCAAGTTAGCGCTTTATTGTAGTTAGAGGTTGCAGCGATATTTAACTTTAGCGAATAGATGAGACATGATGCTGATAACGCGCATAGTTCAAACTTGCTTAATGGAATGCATTTGGTAGCTAGTGGCGTGACGCGTATGATGCTTACCTAATTGATAAGCCATCAGGTGATCAGACACTATGGAGAGCAAAAAATGAGATTTACTGGTATTGTTTTAGCAGCTCTATTCAGTTTTAATGCACAAGCGTTGGATCATAGTGACAGTGTAACTGTTACTTCTCTACTCAAAACCACCACTAGCTGGGATGGCGAGCCGATCAGCTATCCTTCAGGTCGGGCAGAAGTCACTGGGCTGATTGTTGAGATTGCACCAGGCGGGGAAACGGGTTGGCATCTGCATCCAGTGTCATCGTTCGCGATACTGTTAGACGGGGCGCTGGATGTTTCGCTCGAAGATGGCAGAATCAAGCATCTGGAGAAGGGTGATTCTCTAGCCGAAGTGGTTAGCATTAGGCATAACGGACGCAGTGTCGGCATTGTTCCGGCGCGTATTGTGGTGTTCTACACCGGCGCGGTAGGGCAAGCACTGACGATTAAAAAACCCTGATGTGAGCAAATGAGCACGCTACCGTGACTGATTAGAGGTTAGACATGAACTTTGTGGCTAATCTATTACGAATCGAATAATGCGATTAATACCGCCACCATGTAGCTGTGATCAAGCACGCCCGCACTTTCTCTAATGCTGTGCATTGCCCACATTGGTGAACCTACATCAACACTGGGGATGCCTAAATTTGATGCCACGATTGGGCCAATGGTACTGCCACAGCCTAAATCTGTACGGTGCGCATATTGCTGATAAGGCACGCCCGCGCGTTCGCAAAGTGTAATAAAGCGTGCTGCCGTATCGGCATTGGTTGAATAGCGCTGATTGGCATTGGTTTTGATGACAGGGCCGCGGTTGATCATGGTGTGATGGCATGGCTCATAAGCACTCGGGTGATTGGGGTGGTAGGCGTGCGCCATGTCCGCACTGATAAAAAAGCTTTGCGCTAATGTACGTAACCGCGCTTCCTCAGCTAAGCCCGTGCTGGCGGCAATGCGATTGATGACATCAGATAAAAAGCTGCCGCTGGCACCTGTTGCACTTTCGCTACCGACTTCTTCATGGTCAAACAGCGCGCAGAGGCTGGTTGCCTTTTGGTTTTTGGTGGCTAAAAGTGCTGTGACTGCTGCATGGCATGAGGCTAGATTATCCAGTTGGCTATTGGCGATAAACTCTTGATTGGCACCCCAGAATGACCCTTTTTGCGTATCGAAAACATTAAACTCAAAACTTAAAATAGCCTGCATTTCGACATTGAGCGCTTGTGCAATATAGGTTAAGAATTGTTTATCGGCCTCAACACCGTCTTCACTTTCAGCAAATAGTAATGGTAATTCTGTCTGTTTGTTGAGTTTTAAACCTTGATCATTCACCTCACGGTTCATGTGGATGGCTAAGTTTGGCAAACGCATCAGCGCATCATCAAATTTCAGCAACCTGATTTCATGGCCATGTTCAGTCCGAATAGTAACGCGCCCGGCAATGCTTAAATCGCGGTCAGTAAATGTGGCTAAAATCGGCCCGCCATAGACTTCAACGCCTATTCTCACCAAACTATCGCCACCAAAGGCCGCTTGTGGTTTGAGTCGCAACCCAGGTGAATCGGTATGTGCGCCAACGATGCGTAGCCCTGTATTAGGTAGTGCTTGTGTACCAAGTGTAAATGCTATGATAGATGCGCCAGCGCGACTTACAAAATAACTGCTATTGGCGGTGAGCTGCCAAATTTGCGTTTCATCAAGTTGGGTAAAACCTTGACTGAGCAGTCGCTGTTCAACGCTATTGACCGCATGCCAAGGGCTAGGGCTTGCATCAATAAAATTGAGCAAGTCTTTGGCTTGTGCGCGCGCTTCGGCTGAGATTTTCATGATAGTGATGGATTGAGCGAGAGCCAGTCTTTTTCAATCAAAAAGTCTGTATAAAGTTTTGATTCTGGGCTACCAGCCTCGGGTTTCCAGTCGTAACGCCATTTCACGATTGGCGGCATTGATAGCAAAATAGATTCAGTGCGACCATTAGACTGTAAGCCAAACAAGGTACCACGGTCATACACGAGATTAAATTCTACATAGCGCCCACGTCGGTAAGCTTGAAAATCACGTTCGCGCTCGCCGTAGGGCGTATCTTTGCGGCGTTGTACAATCGGTAAGTAGGCTTGTAAAAAGCTATCACCCACGGCGCGCTGTAAAGCAAAACTTTGCTCAAAACCTAACGCATTGAAATCATCAAAAAAGATACCGCCTATGCCGCGTGGCTCTTGACGGTGTTTAAGGTAAAAGTATTCGTCACACTCTTTTTTAAATTTTGGGTAGT
>MHBU01000021.1:0-570 GCA_001803395.1 Methylotenera sp. RIFCSPLOWO2_02_FULL_45_14
CATAGGCTTCGTAGTTTAATTGTAGCTTAGCAGGAGCTAATTGTATTTTTTGAGCCGTTTTTAACAGGCTTTGAGCAAGAGGGTGCTGTATGCGGTAGATATGCGCTTCTTCACTGCGTCGTGGAAGCTCATAGCGGCCTAAAGGAATGCTTGCACTGTCAGAATCAATTACCGATTGTGGTAGCGATTGCAGATTAAAACCAAATTCACTTTCATCAAAAGTGGCATGGCCATTTAACATGGAACGGGTAAATCTAAGCAATAGCTTTTCCAGGCGACCAAGGCTATTTTCTGCGTCTCGCTTAGCAAGTTTTAAGCGCTCTTGTACTTCTTCATCAAAGTTTTCTAATAGTGTTTTGCGGGCATTGAGCATGGCATCGCTAATTTCACCTGCGAGGTCTAGCTGAAGCTGCTCAAATGCAGAATGAATTTCATTTGGATGACGGCAGTTTTGGTAAATGTCTGCAATACGCCGTTCAAAATCCACGCCTGATTCAACTGCGCCGAGCACTTCATCACTAGCACCAAATACGCCATTAAATAACTGGAATTTTTGATCCAGCAACTCAT
>MHBU01000021.1:608-1100 GCA_001803395.1 Methylotenera sp. RIFCSPLOWO2_02_FULL_45_14
TTCACCACAACTACATCATGCTTTTGACCATAACGATGTGAACGGCCTATGCGTTGCTCAATACGTTGTGGGTTCCATGGCAAATCATAGTTAATGACTAAAGAGCAGAACTGAAGATTGATACCTTCAGCGCCAGCCTCTGTTGCAATTAAAATAGTGCCTGCAGGATCTTGGTTGGTACGAAAATGATCGACTAAAGCAGCACGTGTGTCTGCTGTTCTTGAACCGCTGATGCGATCAGAACCTTTATGTTGCGCTATCCAGTCCGTGTAGATTTTTTTTGCATTGGGATCGTTATTGGTGCCATTAAATAGCACTACACCATTGGCGTACTCCGTGGTGCCTAACAGTGACATCAAATAATCTTGGGTGCGCCTTGATTCGGTGAAGATAATTGCTTTTTTTTCTGCGCCTAGTTCTTGTAGTCTTTCAAAGGCAACCTTTAATGCCTGCAATAAAGCGACACCTTTAGCATTTTGCGTAATTGAGATT
>MHBU01000021.1:1134-2947 GCA_001803395.1 Methylotenera sp. RIFCSPLOWO2_02_FULL_45_14
CAGCACGAATGGCTTTAATTTCATTTTCAGTTTTGCTGCGATTATCATCTACAGCATCAGAAGCCATTTCGTCAGCAATCTCGTCGTTTGTTTCAGATAGGGCTTCAAAGTCTTGATCCAGCTCTTCTGATAGGTCGATTGCTGGCAATTTTTCATCAAGAGCTTGATTTAGGCGACGGATAAGAGAATCTAACGCGCCGGCAATTGCAAAAGTACTTGATGCTAGTAACTTTCGCAGCACAAGGGTAATAAGTTGGCGTTGACTGTTAGGCAGTGCAAACAAGTGATCACGCTGCAAGTATTCTGAAACCATGTGGTAGAGACGATTTTCATCATCACTT
Source organism: Methylotenera sp. RIFCSPLOWO2_02_FULL_45_14 (assembly GCA_001803395.1). Taxonomy (GTDB): domain Bacteria; phylum Pseudomonadota; class Gammaproteobacteria; order Burkholderiales; family Methylophilaceae; genus Methylotenera. The sequence goes on from MHBU01000021.1 coordinate 1,476, forward strand.
GGCACGAATTCACGCAGCAGAGGAATGCGCTTTGTGTACTTAACATAGGCTTCAACTTGACGGCGCAGAGTGCGTTTGCAAATTGGGCTAATACGGCGCTTGAGCTCATCAAAGCTATCTGCATCGCGTAGCTGGGAAAATTGGGTGCGGAAGCTATCTAAATCGCCAAAGACACGATCATCAATAAAACTTACGAGGCCGTATAGTTCTAATAATGAATTCTGCAAAGGCGTTGCGGTAAGAAAAACCTTTCTGGCATGTGCTAATGCATCACGCAGAATACGAGCAGTTTTATTGTCGGTTTTATATACATTGCGAAGACGATGGGCTTCATCAACTACGACTAAATCCCAAGCGACATTTTGCACACTTTCAGATTTTGATGCTGCAAACTGATATGAGCAAATAACAATTTTGCTGGACTCAAATGGATTTCCTTCACCATCTTTAATGGCTTGCTTAAACGACTTTGCTTCGAGAATGGTCGCTGACAAGCCAAATTTATCGGCTAACTCTTGATGCCATTGTTTGCGCAAATTAGCAGGTGCAATAATCAGAAGTTTTCTTTTACGCTCGGCCCATCGTTGCGCTAATAGCAGGCCAGCTTCAATGGTTTTTCCTAGGCCCACTTCATCCGCAAGAATTACACCTTTGGACAAAGGGTTGCTTGTAGCAAATAGTGCAGCATCTATTTGATGTGGATTCAAATCAACTTGCGCATCAAGTAATGCGCCAGCCATTCTATCCATAGAGTCGGCAGCTGCGCGACGTGTAAGTTGATGTGCAAAATATGCTAGTTGATGAGGGCTGTATTGCATTCGTTTAATATCATTTTATGTACTTATTTTTCTTGAATAAGATTATCAATCTACATTAAAAAAAATACTAATGTTAAATCCACTTATAAGGTAGATTTCACCTTAAATTTCCTAAAAACATCCCCTACCCCGCTATTCATCTCGTAATTGCAATCACTCTTTAGCTTCGCCAAAGTACTGGCAATCTCACAGAGACCTTTGCAAAAAAACCAGATTAACTGCCATTTGCGCAAAAATCAAAAAAACCGTCATTCCAGCCTCCCCTACGACAAACTCAGGGAGCATCTCGAATGACGGCTTGGTAGTAGGTTTTAGAACTAAAAAAACATTCGTGCAAAAGTCTCAGGCTATATCTATACGACATTCGGGCTAGCAGTACTTTTATCAATCACATAACCCACGCCACGCAGCGTACGTATCAACTCGGCACCTAGTTTTTTACGCAAATGATGAATATGTACTTCTACCGAGTTACTTTCAACCTCTTCACCCCAGCCATAAAGATGCTGTTCGAGCTGCTCACGCGACTGCACGCGGCCCACGTGCAGCAGAAGCTCATGTAACAAAGTGAATTCTCGTGCAGAAAGCTCAATTACCTGCCCATTTTTACTGACCTGATGGGTGGATGGCGTGAGTTCGATGTCGCCATGCTGC
>MHBU01000021.1:3002-50809 GCA_001803395.1 Methylotenera sp. RIFCSPLOWO2_02_FULL_45_14
TCAGCTCATCCAGATCAAAAGGTTTGATTAAGTAATCATCAGCGCCTGCGTTCAACCCAGTCACGCGGTCTGCCACGGTGTCGCGTGCGGTAAGAATCAACACTGGCAGCTTTAAATGACGCTCGCGCAACCATTTAAGCAAGTCCAAGCCACACAACTTAGGCAAACCAAGATCCAACACCATTACGGCATACGCTTCAGCTTCTAGCGTCAGTTTCGCTGCTAGACCATCTTGCACCCAATCAACGGCAAACCCTGCTTGCTTCAGGCCGACTCGCACGCCATCGCCCAGCAGGGTGTCATCTTCTACTAATAAAATTCGCATACGTTGAATATTAACGTGGAATCTTCACTTGCGACTCAGAAAAGTTACCTTTTTCTGCACCTTGATGACAAGCAATACAATTAGCCGCACTGCCTATGCTTTTCCGTTTAAAGGTTGCAGGGGATATTTCGTCATGCTTGCTGGTAAAGTAACGCGTTTCGCTAATGCGCAGCGGTGCGGCATTGGCCGGAATCGACTGCTTGATGCGGCTAGAGCGTCGGTTATCTGATTTATCAGCGCTATTTAGCACAAGAAAGCGTGTGATTTCATCACGTGTCATTGGATCAAGACTGGCATTCTCGCCAAAGTGCTTATCAAGCCCTGCCATCATTTTATTCCAAGATCTCTCAGGCAATAAACCTGGATGATAAAGCATGTGGCAACTACTGCACTCCGCCTTCCATTTCGCATTATTTACAGACGGCATTTGGCTGCCACCACGTTCTGTTCCACCACTTGCCAGCAAAGCACTTGCTGAGGTAATGCTAGCAATAAGCACCATAAACTGCATCCAGTTTTTCATGATCTTTCTCCTTATTTTATTTTGCATTAAAACCGAGACGCGAAGACTAGACGCAGACAGTACAATGATACGGCAAGGCGAAGTCGACAAAGTATCGGGTTTAATGCAAATTTAAATTATTTCACATTCACTAAGTACTGTATGTAATCGCCTTTTTCCTGCGCATTACATGCACGCTCCAGCACATCTTTACAGTTACGGCCAAACCATTTTTCAACTTTGGCGGCATCAGTAAAGCGCTGAGGGTTAATAATTGACGCCATCGGTTCAATTACCTTGTTGGCGCGTGTTTTGCCTTGGTGGCGCGGGTCGGCCGTATGACAAGTGGCACAACTCACTTTTTGACCATTACTATGATTGCGTTCAGTTTTATAAAAACTTGCACCGCGCTCTGCCGAAAACCCGGAGAATGCAGGATTATCTTGTTTAGCCTGCCCCTCATATTGCTTAAGTAATTCCTGCGGCGTAGCGGCTAGTGCGTTAATGCTAAACAGCAACGCCAATAACATAGTTTGATTACGCATGATGATCTCCTTCTGTTGGTTCAATTTCATATTGATAACCAGTCACCATAGACTGTGCTAACGGTGTTTTGTCTTTATGTTCATGCCAAATCAGCGCCGCGATATGGATGACAACAAAGCCCATCAACAGAGAATAAATAAACTCATGCGGCTCTTCAAAAGTATCTTTTAACCAAGCCATATCACCAAACCAGACATTGAAAGGCCCCATGCTATGCTCAATGGCTGCAAGACCTAAGCCCGTAATCGCCATGGTGATGAGTAATAAGTAAACGAGAATATAAGCGCCGCTTGCCAACGCGTGATGCCCAAAACGCGGTTTAGCTCGTAAGTTAAAATGGCGAACTGCATTCCACCATGCGGTTGGGTGCCACATGTCGGTAAATCTTGCATGACGTGATCCTACCAAACCCCATGCCAACCGCGCCACAATGCCAACGATAAGCGCGTAACCAATATAGATATGCAACTGCCATAGCGTATCTTCACCTGCCCCTTTTTCAAACAAGTCTGATAGCCAAATAGTCATCATGAGGAACAGAATGGCTAAGCCATTCCAAAGGTGAATTAAACGCAGTACTGGGTCATACACCTTTTGCCTGCGATAAGTAATTGTTTCCATCATTTGCCTCCTTTTAAAGTACGTGAGGCAGACTATAAATTTAAATTCTTAACGCAATCTTAAGGAAAATATAATGTAAATTTTTGAGGTGTCGCTAATGATTTAGGCTAAATTTTGAACTAAACCGGAACTTATAGAGGTGAAATTTTCATTGCATTTACTTGGGCATCACTACACAGTTCAGCGACACTGAACTGAAGTACAGATGATCGATCAAGCGCTCGGCAATCTTTGCCTCAGCTTCAGCCAACGCCATTCCGTGCTCAAAAAATTCATGCGGCAAGTAAACTTCAGCCTCGACTTTTCCTGCAATGTAATGAAATATCACGCGTTGCGGTTCTGGTAAGTCATTGAGTAGCGGCGCCAAATGCATTAACAAGCCTTCACGCCCGGGCATTTTCAGTGCGTTACTGTCGTGCTCAAGATCATCTTCCGGATCAACATGTACTAACACATCAGACACAGCGGGATGGCTTTTTAGCACACGTCCACGTGCACGTTCGGCAATGCTGTGTCCTTCTGACACGCTGATACGCGGGTCAACCAAAATATGCGCATCAACTAAGGCACGATGCGCCATGCGTCGAGTACGCAGTTCATGCAGACTGACTACGCCCGACGTGTCTATTAGTGTCTGACGGATACTGTCCACTTCCTCAATGGATAGGCCTGCATCAATCAATTCCTGAAAGGCATCCCAGGCAAATACCACGCCCATGCGCACAATCATGAAGCCGACCACAATCGCAGCCACAGCGTCGGCATAGATAAAACCCATCAAATTAGCACCAATGCCTACCGCCACCACTAGCGACGAGGCCGCGTCCGAACGTGCATGCCAAGCATTGGCAATCAGCATGGGCGAACGCAAGCGCTCGCCGACGCGTAACATGTAGCGGAACAGCCCTTCTTTGGCAACGAGCGCGGTTAACGCCACCCACAGTGCCAACGGCGCAACAGGAGGTAAATTTTCAATGTTTTGCAACTTCATCGCAGCGGCCACCATAATGGCGCCGCCAGTCACCACAAGAATGGCGCCTAATGCAAATGAAGCCGCGGTTTCTACCCGACCATGTCCATAAGGATGACCTTCATCAGCAGGATTTTTACTGTGATGGCTTGCAACCAGTACCAAAAAGTCGCAAACCAAGTCGGATAGCGAGTGCAAGCCATCGGCAATTAAACTCTGAGAATGCGCAAAAAATCCAACGACAATCTGCAAAAATGTCAGCAAAATATTAACAGCAACACTGACCCAAGTAGATTTATTGGCTAAAGTATGGCGCTGCGGATCGTCGTAGGAAATGCCTGCGTGGTCTTGGTTACTCATCGGGTGTATTTTATTGGTTATATTTTCAGATTATACGGTTATTTTCATCCACAAAAACAGCTAACACAACCTGTTTGATCGTCATTTTCATGCGTTAACTTGACCCGCCAACTTTATTGAACGAATTAAGAAAACCTTAAGCTCACTTAGCAATAATGCTAACATCATCAATGCTGATGACAATTCATTAAGGAGCATCTTTCAAATGAAAACGCGCGCTAAATTATTTATTCTGAGTACCGTATTTATTAGTATAAGCATGCTTACTGGATGCAATAAACCTCAAGAAACAACAAGCACGCTAGCATCTGCGAGTATGATAAAAGCTGAAGTTAGTGACGATCAAGTCACAGAAAATGTCAAAACGGCATTGCTACTCGATGAAAAAATTAAAGATTTTGACATTGCGGCAGTCACCCTTAAAGGTGACGTGCGACTCACCGGGTTTGTTGATACCCAAAGTCGAATTGACTATGTGACTAAATTAGTCCGTAATGCCGATGGTATTCATAGTATTCACGATGAACTAAGTATCAATAAAGTAAACTAAAGTGCAATATACTTAAAATCCAGAAAAGAGACGTTATGTATTACATCATTGAAACCAACAAATCATTTACTCAAGCAGTCACCGACCTCGAATCAGCTGTTATTCGCAATGGATTTGGATTACTCCATGTGCACGATTTAGCAACGACACTTCGCACTAAAGGCTTTGCTTTTAATGACGAGTGCAAAGTCTTTGAAATCTGCAATCCTGCTCAAGCTGCCAAGGTTTTGGCTATCGATATGCGCCTCAATATGGCGTTACCATGTCGTATCTCCGTGTTTACAGAGAATGGTAAAACTAAAATTGGTCTGATTAAGCCAGTACAAATGCTTTCGGCACTTTCGCAAGATGCAACTTTAGCCCAAGTAGCCAAAGAGGTTGAAGAAAAAACCATCAAAATGGTTGATGAAGCGAAGTAAATAATCCGCTTCCTTCGCAAATTCAAACGATGATTATCTGACTTTTATGATTGTGATAATCACAGGTAGCCGTATCTATTAAAACCAGATTTTCATGAGTATGGGCGAAGCGGTATATGAAATTTAAAGACTACTACGAAGTGCTTAGCGTTGCTCGAACGGCAACAGACGATGAAATAAAAGCTGCTTATCGTAAGCTCGCTCGCAAATATCATCCTGATGTTAGCAAACTAGCCGATGCTGAGGATCGCTTTAAAGAAATTGGTGAGGCCTACGCAGTATTAAAGGACCCAGAAAAGCGTGCGGCTTATGATCAAGTAAGCAGCCAGGCCAAACATGGTCAAGATTTCACACCGCCACCTAACTGGGACTCTGGCTTTGAATTCAGCGGCAATGGATTCGACCCCAACTCTGCTACTAACCAAAGTGAATTTTTTGAAGCACTTTTTGGTCGCCATGCAAGAAGCAGGCAAAATCAGAATATGAATGCAAAAGGCCAAGATCATCACGCCAAAGTGATGATAGACCTGAGTGATGCCTATCACGGTGCAAAAAGAAGCATCTCACTACAAATGCCAAGTCATGATGCGCAAGGCCGTGTGGTGATGCAAGAGCGAAAACTAGATATTGCCATTCCAATGGGCATTCATGCCGGCCAACACCTTAGATTACGCGGGCAAGGTGCCCCTGGAATTGGTACTGGCCCTGCTGGTGATCTTTATCTTGAAATATCGTTTCAACCTAACGCACTTTTCCGCGTTGAAGACCGAGATGTTTATATGGATTTACCTATCACCCCTTGGGAAGCCGCATTAGGTGCAACGGTTAATGTGCCAACTCCCAGTGGTTCAGTTGAACTTAAAATTCCACAAGGTTCAAACTCAGGCCGAAAATTACGCTTAAAAGGGCGCGGTATACCAGGATCAACGCCTGGTGATTTATATGTCGTGACCACAATAATCATCCCTCCCGCTGAAAGCGAAGAAGAAAAAGAGGCCTATCGTGCAATGGCTAAGGCTTTTGATTTCAACCCTAGAGTGAATATGAAGGGATCATCATGAGTACCAATAATATACAGATCATAGAGAGTGCTATTGTTGAAAACGAAATTCACATGACCATCACAGAGCTTTGTCATGCCACTAATGCAGAAGAAGAACATGTGATTGCCTGGGTTCATGAAGGGATACTAAATCCTGCAGGTAATTCGCCTGATGATTGGCGCTTTAGTGAAGACTCTCTCCGACGCGCTGGGCAGGCCTTGAGATTATCTCGAGACCTTGAAATCAATACGCCAGGTGTTGCAATGGTGCTTGAACTACTTGATGAAATAACAAGACTTCAAAAGTAACCTGAAAAAGGTGCTGGCAAATATCAAGTCGATCTGGATAGTGTAGAATCTAGACATCTGAGTTAGACTCGATTTAGTAACAGGGCAAGTACGACGACTATGCTGCATTTTTATGTTGTTGTGTCTGCCAAGTTTGAGCGAATTGTGCTGGTATTTAAGCGAATTGTGCTAGTATTTAAGGGGGTGTCAGAAATTTTGTGTAAATAGTCATTTTGCAGGAAACTGCTATTTTCAGAAATGGATAAAAAATGACTTTACCGAAAGCCTTACCCAACGATTTAATTGATAGCCTGCTTTTCGATTACAAAAAGCCAGAAGACCTGATCGGTGAGAACGGTCTTCTCAAACAACTCACCAAAGCACTAGTTGAACGTGCACTACAAGCTGAAATGGCTGATTAAGACTTTTCAAGCGACTCATATCTGCATTAATGCCTGCAGCAAATCATTTCCAATATCATCAGGATCTTCCAGACCAATAGACAGTCTTATTAAATTGTCACTAATGCCGCGTTCGGCTCTAAGTGTCGCAGTGAGATCACGGTGAGAAGTTAAAGATGGCTGAGACACAAGACTCTCGACACCACCGAGACTTGGCGCTATTGCGAACAGTTTCAGTGCATCTACCATTTTCACTGCTGCACCAGCACCACCTCGAATCGTAATAGAAAGCATACCTCCAAAACCAGACATCTGGCGCTTGGCAATTCCATATCCTGTAAAATTTTCAAGGCCTGGATAATAGACTTGCTCAATCGCAGGATGATTTTGGAGTAATTGAGCCATTCTCAACGCCGATGTATTTTGCTGTTTTACTCTTACTTCAAGCGTGCTTAAGCTTCTAGCAAGCAAATGTGCTGTTTCTGGCGCCATACACTGACCTAGATTTTTCCTCCATATTTTTATTGGAGCTAACATAGTTTTGCTACCCGCCACCATACCGCCAGTTAGGTCGCTGTGACCTCCTAGATATTTAGTTGCACTGTGAATAACAATGTCCGCCCCAAGATTAATTGCTTGCTGATTGACCGGCGTTGCAAAGGTGCTATCTACAGCGACAATTGCATCATGCTGGTGCGCTAGTTTGCATACCTCGGCAATATCAATAATATGTAACAGTGGATTCGATGGTGTTTCAAAATAAACTAGGCTTAAGCCTTGCGAAAGATGGTGATTGAGACCTTGCCAATCTTCAGCGTCTAAAAACTCAACCTTACGACCGAGTGCTTTAAGCTGCTGGAACATTAATTCCCAACTACCTCCATACACTTCTCCGACACATATCACGCCACGCTCACCATGTGCTAATAACGTGGATGAAATTGCTGCCATACCTGAAGAAAATACAAGAGCATCCTCCGCTTGCTCAATGCTAGCAAGCTTAAGCTCCACATTGGTAATGCTTGGGTTTGATCCATAGCGCGTATAAAGAAAACCTAACTTGCGGCCTTCAATGACATCCAGCATTTTCTCTGTCGAGCTAAAACTAAAAGTGCTCGTGTCATACAAAGGTGTATGCACAGAACCGAACTGATCATTCATTTCACCAGCATGAATACAACGAGTTGAAAAACCAGCATTCCTTTTACCCATACAAAGCCCTCTTTAAGCTGGTTCTAAATTTCAAAAAAATCATAACAAAAATGTAATTTGTAAACTGAGCGCTAATACCACTATTTCTTTCTATGCGCCCAAACCGCAGCCTCAAGCCGACTTGTTAATTTCAGCTTACTTAGCAGATGTTTAATATGCACTTTTACAGTGGTATCGCTAATTCCCAAAGATCGGGCTATTGTTTTGTTGTTAAGGCCATTAGCTAGACATTGAAGTATCTCTCTCTCTCGTTCAGTGAGTGATATCTCTTCCTCACTTCTGCTGAGAGTTGGATGGATAAGGGCATTTTTAAGAATTTCCGTCAGACTTTCATGTAACACCGTGACGCCAGACATAGCTTTTTTTAAGTTTTCGCAAAGATCTTCAGGCTCCATGTCTTTCAGTAAATAGCCGTCAGCCCCTGCACGTAGCGCTTCAAGCAAGTCTACTTCAGCATCAGAAACTGTTAAAACAATGCAGCGTGAATCTAACTTCGCTTCTTTTATATGCGTAAGAGTTTCTATACCATTCATACCTTTCATATTCAAATCAATCAAAACTAGATCCGGAGTCATCTGCTCCACAAGCAACAGGCCCTCAGCCCCCGAAGCCGCTTCACCAATCACTAAAAATTCAGGATCAGCCGATATCATTTGGCTGACCCCTCTGCGAAATAATGCATGATCATCTATAATTATTATTGTAGTAGGCTTTTGCATGATGTTCTCCAACATTCTCATTTATTTACTTTACACTTAACTTGGACGAAATATTCACTTTGGATGAAATAATAGCCTGATGCGCGTTCCACCACGACGTCTCGGAAGAATCTCAATAGTGCCTCCCAAGCAGCAGGCACGCTCTGTCATGATAGCAAGTCCATAATGGTGTGGTTTACTTTGATCAAAAACAACCCCCTTTCCGTCATCATCTACCGTCACTATTACGTCACCTGTCGACTGCAAGACAAGTGCAATAGTCACTTTTTTAGCACCTGAATGGCGCACAATATTTGACAAAGCTTCACGCACGACGTGTAAAAGATGAAACTCTTCATTGACACTAAGCCTACATTCTTGCAGCCGATTATCCAGCATGATGTTTAAACTAGACCGCTGCGAAAACTCTGCAATGGCTTCTTCAAGTACATGATCAAGCCCACGCACATCCATCTGAACCCTAAATGTGGTGAGCAATTCTCGTAATTCACGATAAGCGTTATCTAGGCCATCACGCATATCAGTAACAATCGCGTCAGCGCCAGACTCAATTAACTGCGAGCCAAAGTTTGTTTGCAAACGTGCGAGCTGAAACTTCATATAAGAAAGAGACTGTGCTAATGAATCATGCAACTCCCTTGCAATAACGGCTCTCTCCTCAAGCAATGCCACTCGCCGACCTTCCTGTTCTTTTGCCTGAAATCCCATCGAAAGTGCTAGCATTTGGGCGGTGACCTCAAATAATTGCAATTCAGTATCTTCAAAATAATGATTGGCTTCAGTTTCCAACAGCAAAATGCCAAGCCAGCCGTTAGGGCTCTGCAATGGCACCGTGACACATTGCACGCACTCCCCCTTAATCAGCTTGGTGGCATGACTCACTGAAAGCGAATTTGTGCTTTCATCAAACATACCCTCATCGAAAGACAGAGGCCAATAGCTTGAAAATAGCGCGCGTTGTGCTGATATGCGTGATCCATTTTCACTGAAAATCAGCGCCACATTGCTTACACCCAAGGTTTTCTCAAGAGAATAAAGAGATTTCTTGATCGTCAGTTCGCTTAGACCTGAACTACCAATTAATTTAGCTAACTTAAACAGAAAATCTTGTGAAAGAATCATCTTTCTCACTTTTTCTGCACTAGCCTTGTTGATCCATTTTGTTTCCACCTGAATACCCTCAAGCCTTACGGACATTTCAGAGGTTAATTTTTCCAGCATCTCAAACTCATCATCATATTGGTTGTTCCTGCTACCTGAAATCAAATCATTTGGCATAATAGTGATGATTTTCCCAAGCCGGTTAATCAAGATACTCCATGATGTCAGCATGATGCATGCACCAATACAAAATACAAGGAACAGACACACAAACTGGAGTAATGACACTATAGATTGCTTGATAATGACATCGTCTTTCGCCGCCGAAACAAAACCGTCATAGGCCTTGATCACGCGTTGGCCCTTCTCTAACATGACCTCCTTAGAATACCCTTGCACCCTAGCATTAGCAAAGTCATGATGCGCGGTCTCTAAATTCTTATAGGCCTTAGCCAGTCCAGTATCTTTTTGATTCCGGGCCCAATAATAAACGGGGCCATCAACCTCGCTCAGACTATCGTTCAATCGATTAAAAACCACACTCTTATCATTAAGATTATTCTCTAGTTTGTAAATCTCAAATTTCCAGACTGATTGGTCCTGATAAGCCCGCTGGATTACGGAAAGGTGGTCAGGAATATAGTCAAAAAGAAAAAGTGAGCCTGTTTGCATTAATATGACGGACAGCACCATTGAAACCACTAGTGCATGCAGATTTGCATAAAGTTTGTGTTTTTTAATAAAAACTTGTAATAACTTAGGAATATTCAAAATATTCTGCATATTTTCTCTAGTTCTTTTTATACTCTAATATCATCATATTCAGGTCTACGTTAATGAGTTTATTCATTTTTTCAACGCTAGTCATTAGTATAATTTTTTTGTTGATACTTGGTTCATGGTACAGCATTCAAGGACCTTTTTTATTACATGTTGTCATGCTGGTTTCAGTTGCAGTCGCTATATTTTCTGCAGCGGTTATTATTGCTATCCAACCTTTATATTTCTCAAGGTCATCTCGTTCACGTAGAGAGCTACCTCAAGACGCTTCATGGGGCAAGGAAGTTTCTAGCGTCTTGTCTTCCCCTGCTGCCGTGCTTGACGGTTATGTAGTGAGATTCGTTAATACGCCATTTCTCCAGACACTTGGCATGGTAGGAATGGCAGACCAAATTGTTGGCATGCCATTCACAAATCTGATACATCCTGCTGATCATCAAAACTTAGCAGAACTCACCGCTGAAGCGACAATAGGTAAAACCAAAAACGATCCTACTAAAATTCGCTTGGTATGTGCAGATGGAACTACCCTGCCATCCAATGCTAGCCTCACCCGTATGCGCGAAGACAGCCAGAGTCATCTAATGCTGTTTCAGTTCACGCCAATCTCTGCGGTCAATCCATTAAGCAATGATTACGAGCCACAATTCAACTATCACTCCATTATTGACAGACTCGAAGAAATCGTATTTCAGCTCAATGCTGAAGGAAAAATCATTTTTCTTAATCCAGCATGGGCACGTATGCTAGAGCACAAAGTTCAAGATTGCCTTGATAAATTACTGATAGACTTTTTCCACCCTGAAGACAAACCAATGCTTGAGGCTAGGCTAGACTCTCTCACACAAGGTAAAAGAACACATTGCACAATTGAAGCTCGCCTGCTGTCAGTGCAAGGAGATCCAAACTGGATAGTCATGCGTGCTAAAACTACTTCCACCTCGGCTGGAGAAAGAACCAGCGTCATCGGCACCATGACCGATATCCAGCGCAACAAGGAAGCCGAAGCAAGTCAACTTGCAAATCGGCGCGCACTTAACTCACTCTTGAGCAATATTCCAGGGATGGTCTATCGTGGTAGAAATGATCGTTCCTGGACGTTTGAATTTGTCAGTGATGGCTGCTTTGATGTCACTGGTTATGATCCTCTGGAATTGATTAACGACCCAAATCTGTCCTTTAACATGATTATTCATCCTGAAGATAGAGCAGCTGTATGGGAATCTGTAAAACAGCAAATTAGCAGCAGTGAAGAGTTCAAGCTTATTTACCGGATCATCACCCGTAAAGGTATAACCAAATTAGTGCAAGAACATGGTCGAGGTATTTTTTCTAGTACTGGTGAACTACTAGCACTGGAAGGATTTATTACTGAAATTCCTGACCAGCGCTATAACGTTACCTCGCCTTATAATCACTAAGAAATGCCCACTAATAGATTACTTATTAAGTATCAGCCACCATAAAACAGATAGGACGTGTAAAACGTCCTATCTACATTTAACAACTTTCTAAATACGACTTTAAACGTATGGCTTTAAAGCAAGGTTAGAACGTGCGTTTGATGTAACCAATCACGCGATCATCGCCTGTTTTCCAACCACTTGCATCATAATACCAAGCATCATCAGCATCGGTTGTAGTGTAGTTCACGCCTGCGTTCCAACCGGTACTACCCGCGATTGAAAAGTCTTTATTTACACCTACTAACCAATCCGTGTAATTTGCAATCGAGTAATTATGTACAGTTTGATGGCCCACATGTAAGGCTAAATTAAGGGCAGCCACTGGTAGCTTGTAGTTGAAATTTAATTCAGTATAACCAGACCCGCGGGAATTACCATTGCCAGCATAAGCATTGTTAATCCCAAAGAAGTTAGTAACTGCAACTGAATGTTTTAACGTGAAGTATTTATAGGTTAAAGCCGCATTTAACTCTGTTGTATTAGGTGAACCACCTGTACCACCTTCACCTCGAACAGCACCGGCTCTATCGGCATCAGGATAGAAAAACTGCAAGAAGCCAACGTTATAGCCTATGCCAGTATCACCAAAAGAACTGGCATAGCCACCATAAACATCTAACTCTACAGTATTGCCATATAAGGCATCTTTATGCACATTACTGGCCCAAACCCCTGCGTAAAGACCACTGCTGTGTGCGTAGTCAAAACCACCTTGCACTGCACCACGTTCTTTTGTGTACGAAATGCCGCGGAACGTATAGTCGGTAAAAAAACCAACATTTGACGAAAAGGTATGCGGGGAAGCTGGCTCAGCCGCGGCAACAGCAGGTGCTGCGGCCGGGGTAGCTTCATCAGCCGCATGAGCCGTGGACAAAATACCAAAAGCAGAAACCAATATGCTTGCCAGCAGAACTGGCTTTGTTGTAATTTTCATGAAAATCCCTAGGTTAATTAAAAGTTAATAAAATTTACTTCTGTTAAACAACAACATCATATATAACATATTCATTACATTCAACAATATTTAATATAAAGAACATCTATTCTCATCGAATTTTTACTCTGACTAAGTACCCACTTCCAAAATTGCGCGATCATCAAAGTGCAGACCATAATCATAGCGACAAGAGACAAGCATATCATTCCAATTGTCACCGTTTTGCCTCGAAAAAAGTGCAATATGTTTGCTATTAAAAACAGAATTTCGCAACATTTTCCTATTCCAATAAAACGTAATTTATGAACTATTTCAATCACATTATCGGAATAGAAAAATGTCGGAAATTCTCTTGAAGTGGTACTACCAAAGGGGTAGCGAGAATAGCTTGCACACAAACTACAAAAAAATACAGAGCACACATCGGTGCTCTGTATTTTTTGTGCTTATTTAAAGTTTAAATGCAGTACTTTTAGGCAGCAAGTTGGTTGCTCAACGCTTCCTCAATATCAAAAATATCTGCAACGATGCCGTACTTCGCAATAGTAAAAATCGATGCGCCAGGATCGGTATTGACGGCGACAATGGTCGGTACATGCTTCATACCTGCCATATGCTGAATAGAACCAGAGACGCCCAAGGCAACATAGAGCTTGCACGAACCTACAACCTTGCCAGATTGCCCCACTTGTCTGGATTTTGGTAGCCAGCCGGCATCAGCAATTGGGCGCGAGCAACATAAGGTTGCACCTGCAGTTTCTGCCAGCTCGCGGAACTGCTCGACATTAGTCTCTTCGCCAATACCACGACCGATAGACATAATGAATTCAACCGTTGTAATATCGATATCATTGCCGCCACCAAGTTCAATGAATTCTTTGTTTTGACTGCGCGAATGTACTGACGGCAACTCGAAGCTAGTGATTGCAGGATTGCTCGTGCCTTCCAGCGGCTTAAATACGCTGGCGCGTATCGTCATCACCACAATGGCTTTTCCTGGGAAATCTACTTCAACATTCACTTTTTGGTTATAGCCGCCACGCGTAGCCACTAGCTCATCACCCTGATATTCCGCAATGAATACATCGGTAGCAAAACCATAGCCAGCCTTGCTGGCAAGCGTTGCTGCATAACCAAGAGAATCTACCGTATGTGGCAACAGCACCACTGCTGGATTTTTTGATTCGATTAATGCAGAAACCGCTGCTTCAAAAATGTCTGGGTCAAAATCCGAGACCGGCGCCTTAACCACGACAACTTCATCCACACCACTCACTGACAACGCCGGAACAAAGCTATCTGCCTGACTACCGATTACTGCAACAACGACTTTGTCGTCCGCTGATTTTTTCAGTCCTTGCGCGGCAGAAATCAGTTCTAAGGTGACAGGACGCAACTCATTGCGGCGATGCTCCGCAATTACTAAAATTGTTTTCATCTTCATGCTCCCTTAAATTCATTAATAATTTGAATCAACCTGGCTGCTTGCTCAGCAATAGTGCCTTCAATCATCTGAGCGCGACCCTTGGCTGGTATATACATACGGCGTACGCGCGACATTGAACTATCAGCGCCTACATCAGCACCAGTTAAGCCAACATCAGCTAACGAAACCTCTTCAATCGGCTTCGCGGCAGCTTGCTTGATGCCGCGCAGAGATGCATAACGTGGCTTGTTGATACCGAGTTGGATGGTCAGGACGGCTGGACAATTGATTTCAACTTCTTGCAACATGCCGCCTTCGAGCTCGCGACGAATCACGGCACTGCCACTGCCTGGCTTATATTGCAGATCAGCAACTACCGCCGCATGCGGCCAGTCAAGATAGGCTGCTGTAGAAATTCCTGTTGAAGCATAAGCCTGATCTGATGACTGGACCCCTGCAAACACCATATCAGGGGCTTCTTTTTGCGCAACAGCAGCTAGAATACGACCTATAGCAATAGCGTCAGAACCTTCAATGGCATCATCCCAAACTCTTATTGCACGGTCAGCACCTTTGGCCAAGCATTTGCGCAGGCTTTCATCAACGCGATCTGGGCCGATCGAAACAACGACCACCTCAATTTCAACATCGCTAGATTCTTTAATCTTCATCGCTTCTTCGAGCGAAAAATCATCCCACTCGTTAAGGTCATACAGCAAAAAATCCTCTTCAACATCTGATCCATTAGCACGGATTTCAAAGTCCTCATCTAATGTTGCCACTTGTTTTACTGCAACCAATATCTTCATTTTTTCCTTCTCCTAATGACTTCATTACCTACTAATTACTGCACAATTACTTTGTTCAATCTGTTAACAAACCATTTAAAAACAACAAACCTGACCTGAAAATCAGGATCGTTACGTAAATGCCACTTATCTTTCTCTTTCAATTTCGAACTATCTACCAGCATCAATCGATGAAGGTAGTAAGGATCTTCTAGTAACGGCAGCAAAGTGTTGCGTCTCGCCTTGTTGTTCAAAATCACACCTCGTCGTATATCTGCTTCTGGCGAAGTAGTTAGTTTTTGTAAAATTCGCTGTGGTGTATGCGGATTATTAGCCACCCCACTCAACACATCAACATCTGTATCTTCAGCAAGCCCTAACATCAATCTCTTTGGCGATTTATGCTGATAAGCTACTGCAGACCGCACCCAAGAGTTTTCATCTTTCGCCAGAATTTTCAGCAATCCAATTGGGCAGCGTGGATTTCTAGCTACCGCACGCCTTACGTCGGCGTGCTGGTCTAACGAAAGTCTTTCCAGAACTTTGCGTGGCACTATCGGATTACGCGCCAACCACATTCTTACCCAATGATCACTGTCACTCATTAGGCACTTGATGTTAGCGGCCGTTAAATCAGCTCTTGCCGCAATTTCGCGCCTAACTGCATTACTATCGTCACGTACCAACTGTTTAATCAACATTTTAGTTAATGCCAAATTAGAAGCCACGCTACATCTCACTGCTTTATCTTTACTTAAAACCAACCTAGCCAGTACATCTTTAGTTAATCGTTTATCTACTACCAATTGCCGCATTACCACTACATCATCATCGTTAACAGCATGTTCTATCAAAGACCGCGGGCAATTAGCATGGCTTATCACTGCCGCTCGCGTATATGCATCACTTTCAGAATAAATCTCTTCAAGTAAATCACTTGTAGTAGATGGATTCGCTGCCACATTTTTTTTAAATAATTCGAATTTGTGGCTAGTAGCCATACGACCCATCAACACTCTTAATACATCTGCATTAACTGTTGGGTTTCTGCTAACTGCTATCAGACTTTCAATATCGTTATCAAACTTTGCAATACATTCCAAAATACTTATTGGAGTGTGTTGATGCTGTGCAATCAACATGGTCAAACTTAAACTTCTTTTGAAGCCATCTTCCTCTTCAGCATAAAGATTAGACATAGCCTGAGAAGGGGTGTTAGGATTTTTGTCCAACCTTAACACTACGGCTCTATCAGTGCTATTTGAGAGCGCCTGCAACACAGATGCCGGCGTGTGCTCCCACCTTGCTAGCATCAATGCATTACGCCGCTTACCAAACATCAACGATTCCAGCTGCTTCCTATCGCTTCCTATCGCAACTTTATGAACTGCTGCTGCAATGTAGACATCTCCAGTCTTTATCGCCAATTTAACTAGATCGTCAGCATTGTCTGGAATCCCCATATCAAACCGTTAGTGGGATGTCTTCCCAAACTTCGTATTCGATACATTCATCAATGAGCTCGATAAGCTCGCGTACAATAAACTTACCTTCAAATCCAGAAGTTTTTAGTGCATCCTCAAACATCGTCAGATCTTTAGGACAGGAAACCACAAACACCTGTAGCCCTTCAATTACCCCTGCTTCTTTCATACGGTTTGCTGATGGCTTCTCGGTACCTACTGGATCTGGTATCCATATGCGGCCTCCACCTGCACCGCAGCAAAACGAATTGTCACGATTGCGTCCCATTTCGACTAATTCACAACCGAGTAACTTCAGCACATCGCGTGGTGCGTCATAACCCTTGTTATACCGGCCTAAATGACAGGGATCGTGAAAAGTCACGCGATAATCCAATTTCTTTTTGAGCTTAATCTGACCACCCTCGATTAACTGCTTGACCATGGTGGTATAGTGCTCAATCTCAAATTTTCCACCAAAATCCGGGTATTCGTTGCGTATCGTGTTGAATGAATGCGGATCCGTCGTCACGATAGAATTAAATTCACAAGCTTGAATCGTACCGATATTGGACGAAGCCAGCAGCTCGTAAAGACCTTCCTCACCGACTCGGCGTACATCGTTACCGGCATTAAGTTCAGATTCAAATAACAGACCAAAATTCACACCTGCTTTATGCAACAAGCGTGCAAAGGACTGGGTTACCTTCTGGTTTCGTGGGTCAAACGATGCATAGTCTCCAACAAACCACAGTACATCCACTGGTTCTGTACGTGCATCCTTGATTTCGAATGGTAGCTCTTTAGTCCAAGCTGCTCGTTTACGTTTTGACTCACCAAATGAGTTACCAGTTTTATGAATGGTTTGCAGCGTTTTTTCCAATAGAGGCTCCATTTCACCTGCCTCAACTAGATTACGACGCATTTGTACAATAATAGGTACATGTTCAACAGCTACCGGGCAAATCTCAACGCAAGCCAAGCAAGTACGGCAAGACCATAATGTTTCCATGAATACTTGACCAATATCTTTACCATGAATATCCAATTCAGCTTCCTTAGGCAGCTCTTTAGCGCTCAATGCATGATTAGCAAATTCGCGTAGTGAAAGAATCACATCTCTGGGCGACAATGGAGCACCGACTGCGTTTGCTGGGCAGGCTTCTTGGCAGCGACCACACTTGGTACATGCATCAAGATGAAGCAGGTTCTTCCAGGTTAAATCGGTGATGGTCTTGTAACCTGCAGTTTTTTGCTCATCAGGTATTCTAGGTAACCTTTTGCCAGCAAGCGGATCCTTAAACATCAAAGAGGCAGCCGCTGTGAATATATGTTTAATTTTAGTGTATGGAATAAAGGCGATAAATGTAAGTGAGATTAAGCCATGAAACCACCACAGACCTGAGCGAAGCGAGCCAGCTCCTTCTGCGGTCAATCCAACGGCCTGCATGACATGAGCCAGCAAAGCGCCAACTGGAGACCACATGCGGTAATCCCATACTGTTGGGCGACCGCTAAGCCATACAAGACGAGTAGCTTCTAAAATAAAACCGGTCACACCTATGAGTATGAACGACCATAGAAAAGCCCAGTCTTCACGGCGATATTGGCTACGGTCAAAATCAGGATCACCCTCTTGCCTATCTACCCTTTTATAATCAAGCTTGGGAAGGTTAAGCCATTTGCGACGGTACATCATGTATATTAGACCAACGATTAAGCCCAAACCGGCCAAATCCAACACAAGCGAAAATAGTAGATAAAAATTACCGTACCAAAACTGAACACCAAACAATGGTTGCAAAATGTCGTATTCTAATGTAATGACGGACGTGCCAATGAACAAAAGCACGAACCCTAAGAAAATAAGGCCATGCGCACGCCCAGCACTTTTATCACGACGAACCAGCGTACGGTGCGTAGCCATCGTTTTAACCATATCAATAAAACGATGCAGCAACTCGCCCCACGAACCATCAGGCTTACCTCGACGGTACTTACGTATTTGAACATAAACACCGTAGATAAAAATCGCAATCGCCGCATAACCAATTGCATAGAATAAATGTATCGCCTGCGGCTGAAAGTTCTCAAAAAGGACTCTGGTGATTTCTCTAGGATTATTCATTTAGCATCGCTCATTGATTATATTTAGTTATAATAAAATTTTTAAGTACTGACTTGTCGCGTAAATAGCTATCATTTTTTGTATCGATTTAGCTAAATTAGTCTGTAAACCCATAAGTAACTTTTTCTGTTACTGCATCTTTCATTACGCCAACCAGCAAGTCATAGGCTTGAATCCAGTCGCTACGTACATTTACAGTAAATGTCTCACCCAAACGTTGTTCAAGTGTTGAGACCAAAGTATTTCGCACTGCATTGCTATCCACTTTCATACCACATTGAACATATTTGTTGCCTATCTCTTGTAACATAGGCATAACTTCCTCCAACTGACCTAAGTTTAATATTGCAAGGTCAATCATAAACATGATCTTTTTTACGCAGTCATGCATATCGCCTTTAAATACCATGCTCAACTCAGGCTCAATCTCAAACAATCGCTTGTAAAATAAGCAAGCTATATCCTCTCGGAATGGCATAACTTTTTGCCATGTAGACTGCACTACATCAATCTGCATAGGCGTCATGAATAATTTTCTCCTATACAAAATGATCGTCACATAGTTATGTGACGATCATTTTCAAACACACTAAACCTTGTACTCAATTTTAAATTCACCACCTGGCATGTGCGGAACACCCCATACAGCAACTTCACGTTTGTAAGGTAGTGCAATCTGCGGATTTGCTTCTTCAATTTCACGCGCTACTCGGTGACCAGTAAAGGTTGCATCAGCGATTAAGCGAGGCGCTTCGGCATCACCAATCAAGTAAATACCCTTAATATCGTTTGCAGCCCATTCTGATTCACGTGCTTTAAGTTCATTCCACAATTTATTTTCTGAATGTCGTCCAGTCACAAGAATCAATGAATCAAACTCAAGCCAGCGATGCGTTGTGTTAGCATCACGGGGAGAAACGCCAGGGCCGCGATAGGTACGTTTTGAACCATCACCCCATATGTTGTAAATTTCAAGACGACCCTTCTCTATTTTTGAACAGAAATGATCTCCAAGCTCTTCAACATGCAACTCATGCAACCTGCGCATCATATTTGGATATTCAAGCGTAAAATGCATGTAGTTAGCAAGATGTACACCAGACACCACGGTCACTTCGTGACCATCCGTTGCTAGTTTTTCTGCTAAGCTAGGTGCCATAAAGTAAGTATCCGCATTAAGAATTACAACACGCTTGCCAATTTTCTTCTTACCTTCAAATACCTGTTCTGGCGTAAGTTGATCTGGTAGCGAAGCATCAGCACCTGATATAGCTTCATGCGTCAAGCAGTTATTACCATCAGTATTCCATGAAGATCCGGTTGCAATAATCACTTTATCAGCACCGTATTGCAATACTTCATCTGCGGTCATGGCTTTTTGACCAAGTGCAACCTGACTTTCCTTGTTTTTCTTCACCAGTTTATTAATTTGTGTTTCACGGTAATCACGGTGATAACTCCATTCACCTAATCCTGGTAAGGTTGATACAGTATTTAAGTGACCGCCAATTTTTTCAGCCGTGTCATACAAGTGAACGGTATAGCCACTTTCCATCAACACACGAGCCGCCTCTGAACCAGATGGACCCGCACCCACTACAAGTACTGAATCTTTAGATTTAGTTTTAGCGAACTTCTCAGGATGCCAGCCGCGACGGTACTCTTCTCCTGCTGTAGCATTTTGCGTGCAAATCATGGGTGGGCCACCAATTTCCCAGCGTGAAATACACACATTACAACCGATACATACACGAACATCATCGTAACGACCTTGTTCAATTTTTTGTGGTAAGAATGGGTCAGCAATTGAAGGGCGAGCGCAACCAATAATATCTGCATAACCTTTGGTAACTATTTCTGTCATTTTTTCTGGGTCAGTGTAGCGACCTACGCCTAATACCGGTTTTTTTGACACTTGTTTAACAAATTTAGTCCAAGGCACTTGGTGACCCTGTTGGTAGAATCGTGATGGACCAGCATCTTCGCCCCACTCAGCGATATCACCTACATCTACATCCCACAAATCTAGCAACGGATCAGCCAACTCAATGAACTTCATCCCATCGACTTCAACCTCAATTTGACCTGGACCATACACAGTATCCACTGCAAAACGTGTAGCAATTGCACATTCACCACCTACTGCATGTTTTACTTTTTCAAGTGTTTCCAACCAAAAGCGTGCACGATTCTCCAGTGAGCCACCGTATTTGTCAGTACGCTTGTTATAGTAAGGATTCAGGAATTGCAGAGGTAAGTATGAGTGCGCACCGTACACATAAACAATGTCAAAGCCTGCATCTCGTGAACGTTTAGCGGCATCCACATAATATTGCTGTACTTGAGCGATATCACTAAGATCCATCTCTTTACAATAGCTCAGCGTTTCAAATTCTGATGCATATTGACTTGGACCACGCGCCGTAGCACGCGATTCCATATTAGGAGCATGTGCGCCACCGTACCAAAGTTCAACACCTGCTAGCGCACCATATTTATGCACTTCGTCGGTCATTGCACGCAAATTACGCACATCACCTTCATCCCAAATGCGCGCTGATAAGCGATGGGTGTCATCTGACTCAGGGTTGATTGAACAGTATTCTGTATTCATTGCGGCCCAACCGCCTTCCGCCTTCATTGAGCGATGCGCTGCTTGAAAACCAGGTTTGTCAGAACCAGCGCCAATACAATGCGGCACTTGATAAAAACGATTACGTAAAGTCTTAGGGCCAATTTGAATAGGTTCAAACAGAATGTCGTGTTTTGGATCGCGTGCCATTTTTTCTCTCCGGTCATGTGTATGGAATTGCTGATATGCTATTTTCATGGTGATGCCATGTTCAAACAATTACTCTCATGGCTTACTACTAAAGTGTTACTTACCAAATACATAAAAAAGATACAAAAAAGCGGGAAAGGATTAAATACCTCTCCCGCTTTTATTTAGGCCAATTAGCCTGTAGATATTTCACAGGCGTTGACTGTTACTTATAAACTATGTAAATACCAAACTAGTACTACAGCCGCAATTAGTGTGATATATGGTAGAACACCCGCTCGATTAGTTACGCCATCCTCATGTGTGTCAATATGCATATCTTCCAGCATTTGTGAGGGAAATTTACCTTTATCTTGAATATAGTGACGATATACAAACACCGGGAGAATCAACGACGCAAAAATTAATCCTGTTTTTAGTGTACCCTCGCCCCAAATATCTGCACCTAAAGCCATGATGCCTATGTTTACAAAAGCTAGAATACCACCCAAAGCCAACAGTAATGTCGGTGCTTTATATGGTCGATCCCAGTTAGGTCTGTCCATGCGGTGTATCCAACCAGCGTTTAAGTTGAGGAAGTTGAAAATGATATAGCCGATATTTGAAGCTGCAAGAATGAATACATAATCTGACATCATCAGCAGAATCAAGTTAAAGCAAAGATCTGTCCACATAGCACTTGTAGGTGCGCCGTGATCATTCACCTTAGACAAATACTTCGGTAACCAGCCATCAACTGAAGCTTGGTAAAGTGTTCTTGATGAACCAGCCATTGAAGTCATGATAGCCAACATTAATGCAAGCACCATCATTATGACCATCACGTTGGCAATAAATGCTCCGCCACCAATAATGTCAGAAAATGCTGCTGCTACGCCCATGCCGCTATAAATTGAAGCTTCTAACATGCCATCATAAACTGCTGGTGAAGTAACAACACCTGCAGCATCCACTACAGCCGGAGTTACCAAGTGACCCAGACCTAAATGACTTTGAAAAGCAATAGGAACCAATGTAAATACCGCTATACATAGTAAACCAGAATAAAAAATGGCTTTAAAAGTATCTGATTTAGGATTCTTAAATTCACGCGTATAACAAACTGCAGTCTCAAAACCATAGGTTGACCAAGCAGCAATAAAGAGGCCGCCTGCCATCAATTTCCAAGCCTCTATACCCCACACACCATCAATCACATTGCCTGCAGCATCGTGAGCAAGAGGTGCCAGTGGGAAAAAATTCGCTTGCGAGATATCTCCTGTTAACAAAGGGACTAAACCAATCAACATCAGTGGAATAAGTGCAATGACACCGAGAATCATCGTGGTTTTAGCAGAGCGCAAGATACCGCCATGCTGAATCGTAAACACCGAGAGCAGGACTGCGGCACCTACTATAAAGGTAGCATTGATTCTAAGCACTAAACCATCTTTAATGGCACCTAAATCCAATAGCGTAATTTGCCATGTATTAATCACTGCATCAGGAGCAAATAAGGCACTCAGCATATATCCTGCCGCCAAACCCGACCCAATAGCCAGCACAGGTGACCATGCAAACCAGTTACACCATACTGATACAGGGGCAATAAACTTACTGTATTTTACCCATGCTACCGCTCCATAAATTGATGCCCCACCTGATTTGTGAGGGAATAAACCTGCAATTTCCGCATAAGTAAACGCTTGTATAAAGCCAAATGTAATAGAGATAGCCCAAATCATCCAAGCTGGTTTACCTACGGTTGCTGCAATCGCACCGATTGAAAACAAGACAAGCGCAGGAACACCACTTGCCACCCAAAATGCACCTTGCCAACCAATCTTTCTGTGTAACGTTGCGTTTTGCGCCAGTACGTTCTCAGAGAGATCAGCTGAAATAGCATCAACTGAAGAATTTACGCTCAATTTAAGTCCCCTTTTTTAAATTTCCCAATACAACTTCAATTATCTGAATTGAAATTGCCCACCTGGGTGAAGCAAAAGAATAAGATTTTGCCGCCTAGTTAATAAAACTTACATACGGACCAGCGATAAAGTTTCCGTATTTATTGCCATTTGATGACAATGCTTAATTGATTACAATTCTCACTATGGATTACTCTATAAGTGGTAGTAAACGGTTTATTCTCTTCATGTGATTTTGCAGTAAACATTCAAAAACCAAATACTTATTTGGTATTACACCTTATAGACGATAGATCATCATCGCTTCACTGTTTACAATTTTTATAAATCTGAAATTAAAGTCTAAATATCTTTAATGAAGGAAATAAATGACAATTCATCAATTCTTAAATCCTGTCGATTCACTTCTTAGTTTTAGTAGGGCTAAGACCTAGATCGAGAAGTATGCACACTTTGAATGATAGAGCTATGCATGAGAATGTAGAAATAAACAATGAAACAAAGTTATTGAGCCTAGCTTTGTAACCTCTTGGTGGTTAGCGACATTAAACTTGAAATCACCAATACAGATTAACCCATAAATAACATTGCAGTAATTGCTGAACAGCTTGTAAATCGCTGTGAGTAATACTCGTTAAATATACAAACTAAGGAATATGAATGTGAGTAACTCTATTCTAAAGCAAGCATTACACAAGCACTATGCACGCAATCAACGCTGGGGGTTTATGTGGGCGCTTTGGACTGCAGTCCTATGGGGGGCTTGGTATGTACCAGGTACAGCGCTATGGTATGAGCATCCTTATATAGATATTTCTGTAGACAACCAATCTTTAAGGTTAGCAGCCACAGCTGTAATGACTTGGATACATGCAATTACAGTTTTTTTCTTTTTACTTATTTGGAACTTGGTGCTTGGCAAGCTAAAAGATTATGGCCGTACGATAGTGCGTTTCCGCAAGATATCTAAATGGTATGCACTTGCTTCTTTATGTGGCGGGCCTTTGGCAATTTTTGGATCATACATGGCGATGGGGTTTATTGGTCCAGTATTCGCAGCGATCTCATCTCTATTTTACCCAGTAATAGGTGCTGTCATTGCAAGGCTTTGGTACAAAGAAAAAATCTCTCAACGAGCTGCAATAGGTATGTGCATCATCATTTTTGGAGGCATGGTTATTTATGGGCCGAGCTTATTCGGCGAGATGGATGCTTCTAACCCCAATGCATGGTTAGGTTACCTAGGTGGCATTATGTCTGCAATTGGTTGGGGTTCTGAAGGCGCAGTGGCCGGGAGGGCAATGGATGTTTCTGACCCTGATGTTGGCATTCATTGTCGATTTTCTTTTGAAATATTATTCTGGGGTTTATTAATTTTACCTTTTATTGCCATGTTCAGTGATCTACCTATTAAAAACCTAATTATTGACACACTTACCCATGGCAAGGCGATGTTGTGGATCGTATTAGCCGCTGCCTGCCATGCTTATTGCTATACAGCTTTTTATAAGAGTTTTAGCCTAATAGGGGTTGGCCGAGGTGAAGCTATTGGCAATTTATATGCAGTATTTGCACTGATCTTTATTGCAGCTTTTACGCTACAGCTTCCTCAGTGGTATTTTATTTTAGGTTTAATTATCACTGTTGCAGGCAGCTTTGTAATGTTTAGTGAATCTGCTGAATCTGTAGCCGAATTACGTGAAAATAACGATATTAAGGTATATCCATGAAGTTACATCATAAAGGATTTCTATTAATCACACTCAGCAAAACAGGAAGTATGTGGGATTATCAACTGATCAAAAAAGTATTTGATGAATATGGTGAGTCTGGTGATTTCAGAGAAAAAACACTGCGAATAGCCCTAGATGAATTATCAGCAGCTGGGTTGATTAAACGTATTGAAAATAAAATAGAAACAAACAAAGATAAAGAAAAGTTACTCTTTAAATATCAACTTTCAGATTTTGGAATATCCAGAATGGTTGATACTGGGCTACTACTACCTTAACAATAAAAGGAGCAATCAATGAGTCATTTTTGGGGTTATGCCGGAGCGGATATACTCGCCATACTTGTCATCGGTGGGGTAAGTTTTATCTGCCTAATATGTGCAAGAATATTTGTTAATAACTATGGTGCGTAAAAAAATTTTGAAAAAATGTGCTGAGCGGTAACAATAAACTCTATCACTTCAAACTTCCCACTCCTGTATTTTGCATACCCCAAGCATAAGGCACATTTTTCACGCCCCAACCGCGTAATATCTGAACACAAATTCCCGTCAAAAACGATCTGACACAGATAATAGCGCCCAACCTCTAAAACTAACACATAAGGACTAACCCTTAGTGGGTATTTACTGATATTAAGAATAAGGTAAATTGCTGTTTGTTAGTAAATAAACCTTCTTATTTAAGTTGATTTATCAAAAACCTTTTTTACCAAGTAACCTCAGGAGATATTAAATGAAAATAGTTTCGTTTGGAAAGTTTGACGCCCCCAACACAGCACCTATTACTGCCGACCTTGGCGGCTGGATACCAATCGAAGGTTCACCAACCATGAAAACTTGGATTGAGCACGCGCCAGCTGACGGTAAGTTTCTCACTGGTTTCTGGGAAGCTATGCCAGGCACTTATAAAGTTACTTACAATGCAGATGAAATGGTGCATATGTTCAAGGGCAAAGCCACGCTCACTGAAGATGGTGGTGAGTCTAGAACATTTATAGGTGGCGACAGCTTTTTTGTTGAAGCCGGATTCAAGGGTACTTGGAAAACGATAGAAAAAGTCCAAAAGATTTTCGCTATCAGAATAGGTCAAGATGTAGCAGCTCCGTTCGGAGATTAAGCCATCCCACACTTCACACAAAAAGCCATGTTTTAACGTGGCTTTTTTATGGATTACACGGCTACACGGTATCTTATCTTGTTCAACAAGAAAAAGTTGAAACTAACAATATTTTTGATATTACGGCACTGTAATTTTTTCAGGGAATAACTATATTTTACAGGAACAGCATACTAATTTCCCGCCATCCGGCGTCAGTGCTACGTCGGATTCGAGCCCTCCGCTGTCGGTTCTATGCACCCTGCTAACACAGCCAGATCCCAGCACTTTCAGTACTCCGTAAGTAGTAACCACTAGTAGTAATGGACATGGTACACGAGAAAAGTAGAATCATTGATAGCATTTAATGAGTGTTAGGATTTATTAATCCTCGACAATTTCTTTGAAATTTTTCACTTTGGAGAGTATAGCTATGGCAAGAGATCCCCGGTTTGATATTTTATTTACACCAGTTAAGATAGGTTCCAAAACTATCCGCAACCGGTTCTACCAAGTGCCCCACTGTAACGGTGCTGGTACAAATTCCCCAGGTATGAACATGGCCCATCGTGGCATAAAAGCCGAAGGTGGTTGGGGCGCGGTCAACACCGAACAATGCTCGATTCACCCTGAGTGCGATGATACGTTGCGGATTACCGCACGTATTTGGGATCAAGGCGACATGCGCAACCTACAAGCGATGGTTGATCATGTTCATAGCCACGGCTCACTTGCCGGGTGTGAGCTATTTTATGGCGGCCCTCATGCACCCGGCCTGGAATCACGCACAATTTCGCGTGGACCAAGTCAATATAATTCCGATTTCGCTACCGTTCCAAATTGCCCTGGCTTTACCTATAATCATGCAGCAGATATTGACGAGCTACACAGACTTCAACAACAATATGTAGATGCTGCGTTGCGGGCGAGGGACACTGGCTTCGACCTAGTAAACGTCTATGGCGCGCACGCCTACGGACCTATGCAGTGGCTTAACCCCTACTATAATCGCCGTACCGATGAGTATGGTGGCAGTTTCGCAAATCGCGCTCGTTTCTGGGTAGAAACGCTAGAGAAAATTCGTCGCGCATGCGGCGACGATATCGCTCTAGTCACCCGCTGCGCTGTTGATACACTCTATGGCGGAAAGGGCGTAGAGATTGGCGAGGACGGCTTGAAATTTATCGAACTAGCATCGCCCTACCTCGACTTGTGGGATGTCAATATCGGCGACATTACCGAATGGGGTGAAGATGCAGGTCCTTCACGCTTTTACCAGATTGGTCATGAAAATGACTGGATTCGCCACATCAAACAGGCGACCACCAAACCAGTGGTTGGTGTCGGTCGCTACTACGACCCTGAGAAAATGCTGCAAGTCATTAATTCAGGCATTATCGATATTATCGGCGCAGCACGACCATCAATTGCCGACCCATGGCTCCCACGTAAGATTGATGAAGGCCGAGTTGAAGACATTCGCACCTGTATTGGCTGTAATGTCTGTATCTCGCGCTGGGAAATGGGCGGTGTGCCATTCATCTGCACTCAGAACGCTACTGCTGGCGAGGAATATCGCCGTGGATGGCACCCAGAGAAATTTGAGCCCGCAAAATCTGAACATGACGTTCTGATCGTTGGAGCAGGCCCTGCTGGTTCTGAATGCGCACGTGTCATGATGGAACGTGGTTATACCGTACACTTAGTTGATACTAAAGAAAAGATCGGTGGCTACGTCAATGAAGTTGCAACACTGCCAGGTCTAGGCGAATGGAGTTACCATCGTGATTACCGTGAAACGCAGATCAACAAATTGATTAAGAAAAACAAGAAATGCCAACTGGCATTAGGTGTTAAACCTATGACGGCCGACGACATTCTTGCCTACGGTGCTTCACGTGTCATTATCGCTACAGGTGCCAAATGGAGCACTACTGGTGTCAACCACCGCACACACGAACCGATTCCTGGTGCAGACGCAAGCCTTCCACATGTTCTGACGCCAGAACAGGTATTCGAAGGTAAAAAAACTGTCGGCAAGCGTGTCATGATTATCAACTACGATGCTTACTACATGTCTCCAAGCATAGCAGAAAAATTTGCACGCGCTGGACACGAAGTTACGGTAGCTACCGTTTGCCCATTGGGAGCCTACATGGATTTCACTCTAGAAGGCGCAAACATGCAACGGCTTATTCACGAATTGGGCATCAAGGTGCTAGGCGAAACTGGCTGCTCAAAAGTGGAAAAAGGCCGCGTAGAACTCTTCAACATTTGGGGAGAAGGCTATAAACGTGAGTACAAAGGTACAGGAAAACTGCCGCGAAAAGAGAACGATAGTCATGAGTGGCACGAATGCGATACAGTAATTCTTGTTACATCTCGCGTCTCGCAAGACGGACTCTATCGTGAACTCAAAGCGCGTAAGGATGAGTGGGAAAAGAATGGTATAACCAACGTTTTTGTTATTGGTGACGCCGAAGCTCCAAGACTTATCGCAGATACCACTTTCGACGGGCACCGCCTAGCTCGCGAGATTGAGGATGCGGATCCACAACATCAGAAACCTTACAAGCGTGAACAACGTGCGTGGGGTACTGCATACAATCCAGGTGAAAATCCAGAACTTGAGTGGAGATTGTAAGTTTCTAAGCAAACCTTAGAATCTTGAAACAATAACGGGGGCGACAGAAATGTCGTCCCCGTTGTTTTTTCTGAAGCCAGCGGTGCCGATGCGCTCAAAGATAAGAAGCAGATTAGCTAACCTTCATTGCTATGACAGACAGTCATTCCGGATAAAAGATGTACAGTTAAATCAAAAAAATGCAATTAAGAATGGTAGAAGCACGGTTTAAGGCTGTATTTGTGAACGGTGACACAAAGCACCAGACCTAATTCAAGCCTTTGGTATCGTTATTTTCAACTAGCCACTCAACTTTTGGATATTGCTAGTTTTCTTGAGTGAAAAATTCATTAGTAACTAGTAGATATACACAATAATTGCGTAGAGATTTCTAATCTTTTCAAAAAAACCAAATGCATTCTAGTCAGCAAAGTTAATTTAGGCGAAGCGTCCGTCGTTTCAGCCAGGATAGATAGATTTCGAGTTTCTCAACTTTATCAATGTCAAATTTTTCAATAAGTGCATATTCAGCCTCCTCTACGTGCCCCAGTAGACACTCCGCGCGTAGAAGATAGTCCAGCGCTTCACGATAGCTCGTGATATACATATCGTAGGCCAATTGGTCATCTTTGGCTGTCCATGCCGCAGTATTTCGAGCAGGCTCCAAGATATTCAAAACGGCTTTAAATTTGGCTGCTTGAGCCTGATGAAAAAGACTTCCTTCACTTTGAAGCAAAAACTGGATTTTCCCCCAGTCCTCAACTTTTAAGGGCGGCAATTGCTCAATTTGGCTAATTATTTCTGCTTCTAGTTTCTGGTAGTATTCTTGTTCTTTAGATCGAATGATCTCAGGTTGAATATTGATGACACGTTTAACTTTTTCTTCGTGCATGATTATCCTAAAATAAAATGTAATAAAAACAACTTGCAGCTCTTAGAAAATAAGAGGTTTTTAAATCACATTTACTGTTTAAGTCTATCCTACCAGCAGGCTTCACTAGTAAGCAAACATTCCGTTTACGAATGAATCGGACGGAGACTCTATAAAATTCGTAACCTCCAACCCGAATCCCGCCATACTTGGTATTTTGCGCGATTCACCCATGAGACACATTTTTACCACGCCTAAATCACGTAATATCTGTGCCCCAATGCCATAATCCTTAAGAGTATGTTTATTACTAACTGGCTGATCTGCCGATTTAATTGCATGAATAATATCCTGACTTTTTTCATCACGCCTTAGCATCACGATAATGCCAGATTTTGCTTCATATATCGTCTGCATGGCATGTGGCAAGCTCCAACTGTGACTCTTACTACTAGCATCAAGTAAATCAAATACCGACAAAGGTTCATGCACACGAACTAAAACACTTTTATTTGCAGCAACGTCACCTTTTACTAGAGCAAGATGAGTTTCCTTGGAAGTTGAATCATGAAATGCAATCAAATTAAATTGACCAAAAGCAGTTTCAATCACTCGCTCGGCAACGCGCACTACTAGGTGCTCAGTCTGGCTACGATGTTTAATCAAATCAGCAATGGTGCCGACTTTGAGTTCATGTTCTGCAGCAAACTCGAGTAAATCTGGCAAGCGCGCCATTTCACCATTATCTTTGAGAATTTCACAAATCACAGCTGCAGGTTCGAGGCCTGCCAGTTTGGCAATATCGCAACCTGCTTCGGTATGACCTGCCCTTACCAATACACCACCTTTTTGTGCAATTAGCGGAAACACATGTCCAGGGCTGACAATATCGACAGGCCTTGCATTGACATTGACTGCAGTCTGAATAGTATGGGCCCTGTCTGCAGCAGAAATACCAGTGGTAACGCCATCTGCAGCCTCAATAGATACTGTGAAATTAGTACCCATTTTAGTACCATTTTTCATCACCATTGGCTCTAGGTTAAGTTGTTTTCCACGCTCTTCGATAAGAGTCAGACAGATGAGGCCACGGCCATGCTTAGCCATAAAGTTGATATCTGCTGGCGTAACAAATTGTGCGGCCATGACTAAATCACCTTCGTTTTCGCGATCTTCGTCATCTAACAACACCACCATACGGCCCTGCTGTAGTTCATCAATTATTTCTACAATCGGGCTAATTGATACCGAACTGTTTAATAACAAGTCCAGTGTTGAAGTTAGTTTGGGTTGTTCTAAAAATTTTAAACTGACGATATTATTCATGATTTATTCACTAGAAATGCAAGCGTAGGCAGAGTGATTATGGATGGATTCAAAATTCTCACATTCCACGATGTAATTTTTAATTCGTGGTTCATTATTAAATGTAGTTGCAATATCCCGAACCATATCTTCAACAAATTTTGGATTATCATAGGCACGCTCAGTGACGTATTTTTCGTCAGGTCGCTTCAGCAATCCATAGAGTTCTGATGATGCTTGCGCTTCTACCATAGCGATCATGTCTTCTATCCACATAAACTTTCTGAGCCCGATAGTAACTGTAACGTGGGAGCGCTGGTTATGAGCTCCATAGGCTGAAATTTTCTTTGAACATGGGCAAAGACTAGTGACAGGAATTAAAACCTTAACTTTAATGTCATGCTTGCCATTTTTTATTTCGCCAATAAATGTGACCTCGTAATCAAGCAGACTTTTCACACCAGAAACTGGCGCGGATTTATTAATAAAATAAGGAAAAGTCATTTCAATATGACCAGATTGAGCTTCTAATCGGCTTGCCATTTCTTTCAATATGATTTGAAAACTCTCGACTGAAATTTCTCGCTCATTACTATTAAGTATCTCAACAAATCGAGACATATGAGTGCCTTTGAAGTGTTGCGGTAAATGCACATACATATTAAATATTGCGACCGTGTGTTGAGCACCACCAGTTTTATCTTTGACTTTTACTGGATGACGTATTGCTTTAATACCCACCTTATCAATTGCAAGTTGGCGTATGTCAGCTAAGTTTTGTACATCTTCTATCGAAAAATCTACTGGTAAATTCATATTGACTAGCTTTCTTAAATTATTATATTTTTTACCTATAAGGTAGAATTTTGAATCAAACCACGCTGGTTTCGAAACGACTTAAAAATATTCAAAACTGCATAATAATAAGCACTACCTAAAAAAAGAAGGGAGGCAAGTACAAATGTTGTTCATGAGATTGCTTACCTCCCTTAAAGTTGCTACTCAACGTAAGGTTAGGAGATGACTAATCGTCAAACTTACGTAACATATTTTCAATCTTGCCACGTATCTTAACAATTACCTTAAAGTACTACTCCATTTGGATAAGTACTTTTTACCAGATGATTACATTTAATTTAATGATTATTTAGTAAATATTTCCATGCGATATTTGGCCCAGTAATATGCATCCAACACAGAGATTGCATAGATAAAAAATCCACCAGAAAGCTTACCCAACATGGAAATGTGATGTTGTGCAAGATTAAAGGTAATGAGGCCAAGAATAATCATGAAACATGCCATAAAAAAACCTCGCTTAGGCGCATTGTTGAATACTTGGCCCATTCCCGGTAGTAAGATGGCAATGAGTAAAACCCACTTTGGATCTACTGGTCGTTGTACTGCATTGTTTTCGATAGTTGTCATAAGTAACCTTATAATCTGATTAATTAATTTTTGGATATTTCAGAAACTTCCATACTTTTTCGTATTGCTACAGCTTGTTCTAGAAGTGTCTCTACCACGTCTTGACCGATAGGCGTGCTTTCATATACGGCATTACGCATAATTAGATACTCACCACGTTCAGCCTGCTTTATCATATAAGTTAACCTCACCATGCTTGGCGTGACTAATAACTCCTTCATCCTCGTGTCAACAAATAATCTAGGTATATATGGTTCTAGTAGAGCTAAATCTACAACTTGATTCTGGTACTTAATAATTGCATGTTGCGGCCAACTTGGCGGGATTGCTAAGTTACCGTCCCATTGCCATGAAGGACTATAGAACTCGTTATTTGATGGTCTAACAATCAAATCTAGCGTGCCATTACTCAGCTTGTTAGCCTCGACTTTAATTAACAGCCACAATGGCGGTACTTTTCGCCAACCTAATGTATCTTCAACAATGCTGAATGAAACCTTATAACCTGCATAATGACCTTGCAGTAAGGGTAGATTAGCCTTATCTAGACTTTGCTGCGGTTGTTGCAATAAAAGTACACATTCGTCAAATAAATGACTTCGTGCCTGTACTTTATAACTAGCATGATTATTATATTTACGATACATAATCACTACCATCACCACTAATAAAACTAAAACGGCAATATTCATTTTAACCTTTATGTGGCAACGGCTTTAAAGCCGTTGCCAATCTGTCTTACATAAACACCATAAGGTTAATAGCCCTTTGGACGTGGCCATGGCATTGTGAATTGATCCGCACGTTTTACGTATTTGTAACGACGTAATACGAACCAGATAGATGCCAAAATATAGAATGCCATAATAGATAACAGCGAAGCACCGTAACCCAAGAATGTCGCAAAGTAAGTAGCACAACACAAGGTTAGCAATGTAATCGCAGGTATTGGATGGAAAGGATGGATGTAGCCACGATGTATCGTACCTAATGGCCACATTTTCCTGAACTTGATCATGTTAAAGGTCATGAATGTGTAGCCAAGTAAGCCAGACAAGATAGAAAACGTAATGACTTGATCTAACAATCCAGTAAATGCAAATGATATAGCAATTGGCACTAAAAATAGCACTGAGCGATAGGGCGTCCGGTATTTTGGGTGAATCGCACCAAAGAACACAGGCATATAACGATCACGTCCAAGCGAGAACCAAGCCCGTGATGCGTCATTGATACAACCATTCGCTGAAGCAATTGCAGCAAAAGCTGTCGCCACAAATAACATTAGCTGAAGTTGACTACTACCAAGCAACGTAGCAGCATCGTACATCGGTGTCACTGCCTGCCCCAGATATTGCCAAGGCATTAAACCAGTTGCAACAAACCAAGTTATGGTTGCAGCGACTAGCAAAGTCATCATGCCACCCATTGTTCCGAGTGGAATAGATCGACCTGCAGAGCGCACTTCTTCAGCCGCCTGACAAGTACCTTCAATACCAAGGTAATACCACATACCAAATTGTAGTGAAGCAACCACCCCTATCCAACCGTAAGGCAGATCTGTAAGTAACGCTTGATGCTGAAGCACAACACCTTGACTCAATGGATCGACAGATAAGAACAACACTATCAAAGATGCAAAGGCGAGAAAGGTAATGACTAAATTGAGAGTAAGAGTCGCGAACACACCTCGATAGTTAAGCCATGCCAAAAAAGCCACAGTCAACACCACGAACGGCTTGGTATCAAGATTCGTATATCCCATGACCTCAGCACCAGACTTCATGAGGTCACCAACCACAAGCGCATCAGCTGCACAAAGCATGGTATAAGCCATGACTAAATACAATCCCACATTAAATGCCATCAGCGGACCTATGATGTGTTTTGCCTGCGTATACTGCCCACCTGCTGCTGCAACTGTAGAAGTGACTTCAGAATCGATCATCGCCACACAGGTATAAAGTAAGCCAATCACCCAACAGGCAATAAGCGAGGCATAAGCACCACCCTTACCTACTGTAAAGTTCCAGCCCATAAACTCACCTACCAACACAATACCTACACCCAAAGCCCATATGTGAAATGGGTTGAGTACTTTAAGCATGGCGATGGGCTTACTACTGCTGCTCGTTATTTTTTCGCTAGCCATTATTCTTTCCCCTCTTCTAGATGAATGCCGTGAACGACATCATCTTCACCACCTTCACGTGAGCTCATCAAATATTCTTCGTCATATTGCGAAGAAATCATAAATGCATCTACCACCATCCAAACCAACATAACCGCTGATATGCTCCATGCTGTATACACCAGAATATCCCAAAATTTCATGATATCTCTCCCTTTAAGTGAGTAACTGCTTATTTATTATCGAATTTTTCTCTAATGACTTCGCGATATTCTTTATCTGACACTTTCAGCATGAAGATAAAATAACCAGCTACCACTAGGATAGTAATGATTAACATCATAGGATCAATTGAATAATCAAACCGGCTGTTAATTAATACTGCAGCTTTCTCTGGGTCGTAACCTAGCTTGATCCATTGCTCCTGTTGTATTGCATTCTGGCCTAAAGATTCCCAGCTTACATTTACAGCTGCTGCAACTATCGCTGCTGTTGCATCGGCCTTAGCTTCGGCTTTAAACAGCAACGGCACCATCAGACTAGCGTAAACCAATATAAGTACTAAAATAGTGTCAAATATCTGACCAAACATGCCCTGTTTAGGCGGGATATAGTTTTTCTTCATGTAATTCTCCTATCGATTATTTTTAGCTGCACGATTAGCATCTAAATGCTTAATGTCTAAGCCATAGATGAATTCTTTGTCTTCTTTAAAGTGCCTTGTCATCGCAAACACTGACGCTGTGTTAAAAAGCATCAACATAAAGCTAGCTACGTAAAGTACAAGACGAATATTTGAGTCCTGAACAATGCCAAGGATGGCTATTAGCACAAATATAACAACAGCCCATAAAAACACGACATCGAACCAAGCCATAAAGCAATCGCGTAGATACATTTCGTTCATTCTTTTTTTAATATCTTCTCTCATAACCCTCTCTCCTTTTTATTTACTTTTTATAATTAGTAAACCAGTGAAATAAGAATTAGAGTAGTCAGCCAAAAGGAGGGCACAATAGATAACGACGTAGAAGTGGCACATATGAGTGCCTTGAAAGACCGAGTGTGGAATGTATAGTTATAAGATAGCTACACAAGTAAAAAGTGAGAGTACGCGCATTTAATATGAATATTTTTTTTACCTTATTCCGGTAGTTGGAGGTCGAACCCGCCTTCAAGTAAAAAAAACTATTCATTACGCATACCCTCATAAAACCCAAATTAATGGGGGGAGTGAAAATGTTTAGAAAAAAATCAGAATTTTGTTACTCCTGGAATCCAACTAGTACCAGCAAGTGGGACTTGTGCCATTGCTGAAGCTTCTATTGTTAACGCAACTAGATCTTCTGGCTCAAGATTATGCAAATGCGACTTACCGCAGGCACGTGCAACTATTTGTGCCTCCATGGTCATCACTGTTATGTAATTAGCCAAACGGTGACCAGCTTTAATAGGGTCTACCCGCTTCATGAGCTCAGGATCTTGCGTGGTGATACCAGCAGGATCTTTGCCTTCATGCCAATCATCGTAAGCACCTGCTGTTGTACCTAGCTTCCGGTACTCTTTTTCCAGATGTGGATCATTGTCACCGAGTGCAATTAAAGCGGCAGTTCCGATCGCTACAGCATCAGCACCCAGCGCCAAGGCTTTGGCAACATCTGCTCCATTGCGTATACCCCCCGACACGATTAGCTGAACTTTGCGGTGCATACCCAAATCTTGAAGCGCCTGCACTGCGGGACGAATAGCTGCAAGAATAGGTAAACCTACATGCTCAATGAACACTTCTTGCGTTGCGGCAGTACCGCCTTGCATACCATCCAGCACCACAACATCCGCACCGGCCTTTACCGCAAGAGCCACATCAAAATAAGGGCGCGTAGCACCAATCTTCACATAAATTGGTTTTTCCCAATCTGTGATTTCGCGGATTTCAGCAATCTTGATTTCAAGATCATCCGGGCCAGTCCAGTCCGGATGACGACAGGCGGAACGTTGATCGATACCTTCTGGCAAACAGCGCATCTTCGCTACGCGCTTGGTGATTTTCTGGCCTAGCAACATGCCTCCGCCGCCTGGTTTTGCGCCCTGCCCGATCACCACTTCAATGGCATCAGCCTTGCGCAGGTCATCAGGGTTCATGCCATAACGTGATGGCAGGTACTGATACACTAAAGTTGTCGAATGACCACGTTCCTCCGGCGTCATACCACCATCACCCGTAGTCGTACTGGTACCTACTGCGCTGGCACCGCGACCCAATGCTTCCTTGGTTGGGCCAGATAAAGAGCCAAAACTCATCCCAGCAATCGTTACTGGTGTTTTAAGGTAGATAGGTTTCTTGGCAAAGCGTGTTCCCAGCACTACATCGGTACCGCATTTTTCACGGTAGCCTTCTAGTGGATAACGGCTGACTGATGCTCCTAAGAATAATAGGTCATCAAAATGTGGCAGCTTGCGCTTGGAACCTCCACCACGGATATCATAAATACCAGTAGCAGCAGCACGTCTAATTTCAGAGTTCGTATACTCATCAAACGTTGCAGACTGACGCGGTGAGGTTTGCGGAGTTTTATGTATTGTATCTGTTGATTTTTCATCGCTCATTTTAGTATGCTCCTGCATTATCGACATGGAAATGGTAAAGGGTGCGAGCAGAACCATATTGTTTGAAACTATCAGGGCTCACATCTGCATAGCCAGATTTTTTTAAGAGGTCTGCCAGAATTTGTCTATCTTCTGCATTCATTGTTTTTTCTTCACAATCTGCGCCAAGACTCTTAACTTTACCCCGTACAAAAACTTTAGCTTCGTAGATTGAATCACCTAAACCTTCACCTGCATCACCCAAAATCACAAAGTTACCGGCCTGTGCCATAAAGGCTGAAAAACTGCCAACTGACCCACCAACAACAATATCAGCACCTTTTAAGGCAATAGCGCAGCGCAACCCAGCATCACCATCAATTACCAGCAATCCGCCATTTGCTGTAGCGCCAGCAGCATTTGATGCGAAGCCTTTAACATGCACATGGCCAGACATCATATTTTCTGCGACGCCGCTACCAGCACTTCCTTCAATCGTTACTTTAGCAATTTGATTCATGCCAGCGGCGTAATAACCAGCGTGGCCTTTGATTGTTACGTCAAGTTCAGCTTTTAAACCAACTGCAATATTATGGGCGCCATTTGGATTTTCAATGACGATCGATTTTCCATTTAGGCCACTTGCATCACCATGAAGGAATTGATTCACTTCACGCAATGACTTAGTGTCTAAGTCAAATTTTAGAGTTTCCATACGTACATCTCCTTAGGTGAAGGTTCGAAAACCTTTGCGTTTTTAATATCTGGCAGATGCGCCAATGAGCGAAACTCGGAAGCAATCGCAACATAATCATCATGCTCCGCAATAATTGCTGGTTTACAGCCATATGGGTCGCGTACTAATGCAAGTTCAGTACTTGTACCCATTAGTAATGTATAAAAACCATCAAGCTCTTCAAAACCATGATTTAGTGCGGTTTCAAGATCATCACCTTCACGCATACGCCATTGCAGAAAACGACAAGCCGCTTCAGTATCATTATCTGTTTCAAACTCAATGCCTTCATACTGCAATTTACGGCGCAGGCTGTTAGCATTTGACAATGAACCGTTATGCACTAAACACCAATCTTCACCAGCGGTAAATGGATGTGCATGCGCTGGAGTAACTGCTGACTCTGTTGCCATACGAGTATGCCCAACCAAATGAGTGCCCTTAAAGTTCTTGAAATCGTAGCGTTCAGCAACTTGAGCTGGTGTGCCGATATCCTTATAGATATCCATCAATTGTCCTACTGATAGCAGATGTAATTGAGGATAATGTTCTTTCAGCCAAATTTTTACTGTTGCTGGCTCTAAGGTCGTTGTCAACACAGCATGATTAGCTTTTGGCTCAATCTTCGCTTTGATGCTTAAGTGCTTTTCAAAATCGTGGCCTAATTTCGTCCAATTAAAGTCTGCCACGCCTGAATAAAGGCTGAATTTTCTTGCATCAGCCGAAACAGGTGCACCAAATATGGCCATCCCAGCAGAGTCTGGGCCACGCTCAGTCATGCCAATTAACATTGGCAGCATGAGCTCGCCAATTGAGTCTCGCATCTTGGGGTTTCTAACCAATAATCCTACAATTCCACACATACTTTTCTCCTTACAGATTTAGTTAAATAGTGCTTATTAAAAATAAAAAACTAGAAAAACTCTACGTACCGATTAATTTCCCAATCAGAAACATGGCGTTGGTATTCCATCGACTCTGCACGTTTAATTTTGATAAATTCTTCTGATAGTGAATCGCCTAAGGCGTCGCGAATGACCTTATCACCTTCAAATTCATCTATCGCTTCACTCAAGCTTTGTGGCAATATACCAATTCCTTGTTCACGCATTTGCGCAGCTGATAAGTCATATAAATTAATAGCATGCCCATCACCTGGGTGTAGTTCTCGTTTAACACCATCAAGACCTGCGGCAATCACTGCTGCTGTCGTCAAGTAAGGATTGCAACTACCATCTGGTAAACGCAACTCTAAACGACCATATGGAATGCGTACCATCGTTGAGCGATTGTTATTACCATACGAGATATATGCTGGGGCCCAAGTTGAACCTGTGAGCGACTGGCTTACCACTAAACGTTTATAAGAGTTCACTGTTGGGCAAGCTAATGCTGTAATTGCTGGCGCATGTGCAAGAATACCGCCCATAAAGTGATACGCTAGTTTTGATAAACCATGGCCTGTTTTATCGCCATCATCTTGAAACAAACTTTTTTTGCCGTCACCAATTGACATATGCATATGCATACCATTTCCTGGACGGTTACCAAAAGGTTTAGGCATGAATGAACAAATCATACCCAGCTCATTTGCGATATGGCTGGCTGCCATTTTGAACATTAGGTAATCATCTGCACTTTTCATGCAATCAGCATAGGTGTAATTAATCTCAAACTGACCATTTGCATCTTCGTGGTCAATCTGATAAATATCTAAACCCGCTGCAATTAAAGTCTCTGTTAATCGCTCTAGAAATGCAGATTGCTTTGACATACTTTTATAGTCATAGCATGGTTTTACTAAGGTATCTGTAGCGTCGTGTGGATGAATTCCGCCTTTTTCATCTTTACGTAGTAAAGAAAATTCTGGCTCTAGGCCTGTATAAAGAATCCAACCATTTTTAGCTAGGCGATCAGTTTGTGCTTTGAGCGCCACACGTGAATCGTGGCAATATGGCTTTCCTTCTACATGACCATCACAAATAATACGTGCATATCCTGGCTGCCATGGCATTAATGTCAAGGTTGATAAGTCACCTACCGCCATGTAGTCTGGGCCATTTGGCGCAATACCCATGCCCCAAATAGCACCGCCAGCAAACCCAGCACCACCTTTAAGTATGCTACCAATGTGCGCAGCAGGAACTGATTTTACTTTAGCAACACCATGAATATCGACAAACTGAGCTAATATGTATTTAACATCATTTTCTTTTAGAAACTTTTTTGCTTCATCTAACGTTTTCATTTACTTCTCCCTGAAAATCCTATGTATCCACATTCTTAAATTAAGTTATCTCCAACGATTTCTCAGCTCTAGCTTTAGTTTTGATCGTAAGCTTTTGTTCTGACGCCTAGCTTTAGTTCTGATACCTAGCAAGCCCTACTGCTCCACCACCCAACTCCACAGCAATTTCCAATAAAACATCCCACATGTATGGTCCATAAGTGCCATCACACCAAACACGATAAACCTGCTCACCACCTATAGTCTGACGAAGAACAGTGGCTGATATGCCAGCAACTTGCGTCATGATTACATCTTTAGCAGAGAGTGATTTTTCACGTAAATC
Source organism: Methylotenera sp. RIFCSPLOWO2_02_FULL_45_14 (assembly GCA_001803395.1). GTDB lineage: Bacteria > Pseudomonadota > Gammaproteobacteria > Burkholderiales > Methylophilaceae > Methylotenera. Next base: position 42,820 of record MHBU01000021.1, read on the forward strand.
GAGAGAACATAATTCAGAAAATAAATTAAGCACTTCACTACCACTCAAAATAAATGCAGCATCAGCACGTGGTACCTTATAAACACCAGCTACTCGCATAGTGTCGCCAGCTAGTTTTTTGCATGCTAAACCACCCAATTGATCCTCAATCAAAAACTCACTTGAGCCTAATCGTAATACCAATGTTTTTTGATCACATAAGGTCCAAGCATTTGGATTAGCAGGAATCGCTATTTCACGATCAGCAAGATATTGAGAAGCTTGAGGCCCTTTTACACCATAACGCTCGAAACAACTTACGTCAGTTACTCCTAACACTTTTTTTCTTGCCTGCTCAATATCAGCACTCGCAAATTCAACGGCTATTTTCATTCCATTCACCACGTCCCATTTGACAGTGCCATTAGATTGGGCATGTGCAATAGGTGAAATCGGAGCTATTTTTTTAATATCAAACTGTTGCATATCAAGCTCCCTTTTGATTCTTTAAAAATGGAGTTTTCACTACGGTAGCAGTTACCAGTGAACCGTTATCGGTACGTATTTGAAATTCAGAGCCTACTTCATTTTTGTCTGGCGTTACATAAGCAAAGCCTATACAACGGTCTATGAATTTGCTGTAACTTATACTAGTAACACGCCCAAGGATGTCTCTGCCGTCAACCACAAGATTACAATCCATAGGCATTTCACCTTTGAAATTCTGAGCTAATACGAAGGGTACTAACCGCTTTCTTAATGATCGTTTAGCTAAAATAGTCAGGCTACGTTGACCAATAAAATAAGATTTACTCATTTCTATCGCCCAATCAGCGCCAATCTCGAAGGGATTTGTTAGACCATCTGTATCAACACCTGGCATATGATTTCCCATTTCCAAACGTAATAAACGTTGTGTATCACTGCCAAATGGACGTAAACCATGTTTCTGGCCTGCTTCCATCAGCGCATTCCAGATATGCGGGACTTGTACCATGGGAGCATGTAACTCGTATCCCATATCAGACACGAAAGCCACTCGGATTAGTCTGACTTCAACCCCTGCCACTTGACTTTCGCGCACACTACTGATGGGGAATGACTCATAAGAAAGATCAAGATCTGTAAGAGTAGCTAAAATTTCACGGGCAGATGGCCCCGCAATATTAATGGCCCCTAAAGCCCCAGTTACGTTAACTAAACCTAAATTTAGCTGCCACATTTGTTGCGAGCGTTGCATTTCACGATAAACTGCCGCCGCATTTGAAGTACCAATAGAAAGGTAAAACAAGTCATCTGCCAAACGGCTTGCAATACCATCATCCACAACAACACCTGACTCATCCAGCAACATTACGTACCTACAGCCACCAACTTTTTGAGTTTTGTAAGTGCCTGTAAAGAAGCGTTCAAGAAACTCCGCTCCATCTGGTCCATGAATCTCAATTTTACCGAAAGAGCTACCGTCAATGATTCCAGCGGATTTACGCACAACCATCGCTTCTGCCTGAATCGCCTCTTCTTTAGTTTGGCCAGTGGCTGGGTAATAAGCCGCTCTTTTCCATGCGCCAATATCGGTAAACACAGCACCATTTGTTTGATGCCAATCATGTAGTGAAGTCAGGCGATGAGAATGAAAGCCACGACCACCTAAATGACCGATGGGAGTAGGATGAAAAAATGGTCTTGAAGTCGTCGTACCAATTTTTTCTACAGGTAATTCTCGTATTTTCGCCAATATACGAATGGCATTCATATTTGAATGCTTGCCTTGGCTAGGACCCATTCCGACCGTGGTAAAGCGCTTCATTAGCTCAATATTATCGAAACCTTCTTTAGCCGCATTAACAAAGTCTTTGATTTGAATATCTTCGTCGAAATCTACAAAGTTTTTGCCTTTATCGTGTGGCACCATTGGGTAAGGGTGACTTGGTGAAATGCCAACATGCTTTTCAATATTGTTTTGTGGTGCCTGTAAACCTAAGTATCGTAAGGCCTCATTCGCAGCACGCGTGCCATCTTTAATACGCTGATCAAGTTCAAAAATACCATTAACTTTACCTGCTGCAAAAATTCCATCTGGCAATCGGCTTGGGACAAACTGTTGCACCTCATAATCAAACTGCATCCCAGTACCAGCCTGATACAGTAAAGCGCCAGCTGGTGCCCAGCCTGCGCTCATGGCAATACCATCGCACTCAAGGGTGAGTTTATTATCAGTAAGTGCTACATTTTCCTTATCATCGTAAGCACAAATCACGGCACCGCGTACACTAGATTTGTCTGATGATGCCAAGGCTTCATATACACAATGCCCTGCGTAAATCTTAACACCACGACGCATAAGGTCTTTAGCACATATACCGCCATTTACACCTGCACGCAAATCAACTAGTGCCACCACTTTTGTCCCCGCTTCTAACAAATCAAATGCTACGCGATAACCATAATCATTGGCAGTTACCACAACACCATTGTTAAATGGTTTAACACCGTAGCGATAAATTAAACGTTGGGCTGCAGAACCTAACATAACACCTGGCAAATCGTTGTATCTGAACACTGGAGGCTGCTCAAATGCACCACTTGCCACAATTACAGTTTTAGCACGCACTTTAGTAATACCGCTTGCTGAAACAATAGGAATTAAATGATCCGGGTAGTACCCAGCGGCATAAGTACTCGTGTGCATAGTGATATTTGGTTGGCTTGCAACTTTACTTAGCAAGTCATTCAGTTCTGTTAAGTTCGAGTGAACCCCACCACGGTTGTAGCTCAAGCTACCCCCTGCTTGGCTATTTTCATCCACTATCGTCACTTCTAAACCAGCTTGCGCAGCCACATAAGCTGCAGTTAGACCAGTTGGACCTGCGCCAACCACGAGCAAATCACAATGCGAATGTTGTTTACGTTTAAGTATGCGTGGATAGTTAAAGTTAACAACACCCAAGCCAGCAGCTTTACGAATTACGTTTTCCCAAAATGGAAAGAAACGGCGTGGCGTATGAAAAGCTTTGTAATAGAAGCCTACAGGCAACAAGGGTGAAATAGAATCAATATAACTATTCTTATCTTTTTTAACACCGCCACTGGTATTTACCGCAGTCAGCACCATGCCATCTTTCACTTCAACAACATCGGCACGAATATTCGTATCAATACCATCAGTCACCAGTACATTCACATCATGATTCGCTAAGCTCAACACGCCACGTGGACGATGATATTTAAAGCTACGGCCTAATACTTTTTGGCCAGCCGCCCACAATGCGCTGCTGATGGTATCGCCTTCATAGGCTGGGAATGCTTCACCTTCAAACGTGAAATTGATTTTTTTATTACGGTCTACCCATTCACCAGCCCGCTTAGGTGTACGTAAAATCATTTGCTTGCCTCCTGGACTGGATTTATATCAATATTCGCCGTGTTATTAGGGCCTAGCAAATAAGTACGAGATACTTTGTCTGTGAGCGTATTGCGTTCAGCAATAAACCATGTACCGCTTGGTGAGTGGTACCACCATTCTTTTTTATCGCCAGGTGCACCACTGCGGTTATGCACGTAGGCGGCCCATTCTGCATCAGTACAACTGTCTTGATTAGGCGCTTCACGATACTCACCGCCGAAAATAAATTCACTCAGTGGTCTTGTACCATTTATGGGGCAGGTGAGAAGTTTCATTTCATATTCCTTTGATTATTCAGCTAGCGTTAATGGCCAACAGACGCAGCGCCTTTTTCACCGGTCAGTTCGTAATCTTCAAAACGTGACAAGCGGAATGAGTGAATTAAATCTGGAGCACTGTCGTTAGCAATCGTTTGCGCCATGGTTTTACCGCTAATTGGTGTGGCTTTAAAGCCCCAAGTACCCCAACCGGCATCCAGATAAAATCCTTCAATCGGCGTTTTACCCATAATCGGCGCAAAGTCAGGCGTCATATCCGCCATACCTGCCCATTGCCGCACCACTTTTACATTCGATAAAAACGGAAACATGTCCAACATGTGTGAAGTTAGCCCTTCCACAAAATCAAGCGTAGAACGAGTAGAATGAACTTCATAGGGATCAAGCGACGAACCCATGACCAACTCACCACGAGAAGACTGACTCACATACACATGTAAGCTGCCAGACACTAATATAGTATCTAACCAAGGCTTCATAGGCTCAGTCACACAAGCTTGTAATGGGTGAATAACGATAGGCGTTTCAAGATCGACCATTTCTGTGATACGTGGCGTAAACCCAGCAACGGCAGATAACACTTGCTTAGTTTCTATGTAGCCTTTATTGGTTTTAACACCACGAACTTTGCCATTTATAACATCTATACCCAGCACTTCCGTATTTTGGAAAATCTCAGCGCCTAAACGATCAGCACCTCGTGCATATCCCCAAGCCACACCATCATGACGGGCAACAGAACCAGGTGCGTGAAACAAAGCGCCTAAAATTGGCGCTTGCCCGCTACAACTTAAATCTAGCTGCGGGCAAGCTTTAGCGATTTCATCAGGGCCTACCACACGGCTTTCAACACCTACATGTTTATTCACTTCTGCGCGCCAACGCATGGTGCGCATTGCAGATTCAGTATGTGCAAGTGTGAAGTGACCACGCGTTGAGTAAAATAAATTTAAATCAAGTTCTTCTGAAAGACCTTCATAAATCTTAACGCTGGCGTCATAGAAATTAACACCTTCTGGAGTTAGGTAATTTGAGCGAACGATAGTGGTATTACGACCTGTATTACCACCACCAATATAGCCTTTTTCAAGCACTGCAACATTAGTAATACCATGATCTTTGGCCAAGTAATATGCAGCTGCAAGACCATGCCCACCACCACCGATAATGACTACGTCATAGGATTTTTTTGGTGTCTCGTGAGACTTAAAAAAACGTGGTGCGGGATGCTCTTTTGTCAGCGCATACTTAAGTAATCTAAATGGCATTTCTTAACTCCATGAACCCTAATTTTCACTTTAAAAATTACATGACCACAGATTAAAATGTATAAACTTTTTTAATCTGTATGAAACTTTGTAGGCATATTAAGCCATATCAGAATATTGCATGTCAATACATTAATGAAACTTTTTTTATTATAGTGAAACTTATGATAAAGTAATATCACTCTTACTATAAATATTAATAACTTAGGTAATTTAGAAATTAAGTGGTACTACTAAAGTGGTATTCGACTAACATTATTCAGGCACATTAATCATGAAAGAAACATATAATTTTTGCGTCGGAAATTCGCCTATTTTAATTTCTATGCCTCATGTAGGAATTAAAATACCTGATGAGATTGCTAGCAATTTGACGCCAGAGGCTATGCAGATGCCTGACGTTGACTGGCACTTACCTCTTCTTTATGACATGGCAAAATATCATGAGGCTTCAGTAATATCATCTGAATATCTTCGTTATGTAATTGACCTCAACAGGTCACCAGATAACGCTTCACTCTATCCTGGTCAAGATACGACGGGCTTATGTCCTGTAGATACATTTGATACACAACCAATTTACCGTGAAGGAAATCAGCCCAATGAAATAGAAATACAAAATCGAATTAAAAAATATTGGTATCCTTACCACGAAAAAATAAATTCCGAACTTCATAGAATTCTTTCGATTCATGGCATTGCCATATTATGGGATGCCCATTCAATTGCTTCACACGTACCGAGATTTTTTGCTGGACAACTACCAGACTTAAATTTTGGAACTGCAGATAGTTTGTCGTGCGATGTGTCTTTACAAAAAGCACTTGCAGAAACGATGCATAATTCTATACATGCTAAAAGATATAGCCATATTTTTAATGGACGCTTTAAAGGCGGTTACATCACTCGTCATTATGGAAAGCCAAATATGAATATACATGCAGTGCAACTAGAAATGAGTCAGTGCATTTATATGCAAGAAAGCCATCCATATCAATATGACAGTGAACTTGCGAAAGGAGTTAAACCTTTATTAGACGACTTACTTGAAACATGCCTGTTATGGGCAAATCGCCATAAACAAAATTATAGTTTTCCCTCTAACCCCATTTGATAATACTTATGGGTAACTTTATCTTGGTTATCAAGCAGCCAGTCAATGTCGGGTTTATTGGTCATGGCTTTATGAATCGCTAAAGCAGTAGCTTTCCGATGAATATCAAATAGAATCTTATGATCAAGCTTTTCGTCTTTGGTTACCATTGGGTTAAGCCAAACCGAAACAATTATTCCCAAATCATTCGCACGCTCCTTAGGAATATCTCCAGCGCGCACAGCATCTAACACCCCATTGGCAATCGCAGCCTGCACAGTACCCATTAAAATATTGGTATATTTACTATCTTTAACTGTGACTTTACTTACCATTAAAGTTACAGGCCTAACTTGAATATCTGTATTCAACAATGCAAAAACACGGGTATGACCAGCCACTTGGTCGCCAGTCAAAGTGGCAATTGCAGTTCCAACTGGCCCATCTAACTCACCAATAATCACCTCTGGCTCAGCTGCTGTTCCTGGAGGTCCACCAGCCACTAAAGCTTCACCTGTGCGCATTACAATTCTTTCACTCAAAATACTCTCCTAAAAATATAATTAGATTGTTTTAATCAAAAAATTACCATAAGCAAGTTAACTTTAGACAAAAATACAATCTACCAAATAAAATATAGATTTTATTTTACATTAACTATTATTACCTAAGTGAAACTTTTATAGCTAAAATTCATAAATTTAGTGTATTATTTTCCGCATTAGTTAATGAAATTAACTTTTCTACAAGAATTGCTTACACTCTTGTAATATTTAATTAAATATTATTGATAGGACTAGCGTGGCAATACGAAATGAAAATGAAAGCGTAAAAACCGATATTCAACCAAAATCACTTGGGCGGCACTTAGGCGCCACAATTCGTCAACTTCGCTTAGATCACAATCTGACAATTGCTGCAGTATCTGAACGGGCAGGTATAAGTCGTGGAATGTTAAGTAAAATTGAAAATAGTCTTGCTGCAACCAGTCTAGAAACCCTCGAACAGCTTGCGAATGCCTTAGGCGTGACTTTATCCAAACTATTCCAAAACTATAATCTACCTCGTGGTGCTGCTCAATTAGTTAAAAAAGGTGAGGGTATGGAAGTGGTGAGAAGAGGCACCCGTGTGGGCCATACATACCAACTACTTGCCTACGACCAAGGTCCACATAAAACGTTTGAACCATTTTTGATCTCTCTTGAAGATTCTGGCGAGGAATTTCCTGCGTTTGAACATCCAGGCACGGAGTTTATTCATATGCTAGAAGGCATACTTGAATATCGCGTAGGGGAAGAAACTTTTGTTCTTAATAGTGGAGATTCACTTACATTTCAGGGAGAAATTCCACATCGTCCTGAAGCACTTATAAAAACACCCATCAAATTTCTTGCCATCATCCATTACGATTCTCCCAACCAAGAGTATTCTGAAGAATGATGGAAAATATAACTTATGGCGAGGCAAAAGAGACTGATATTCCTTGTTTGGTAAGCCTATTGTCTATTTTATTTAATATAGAAAAAGATTTTAATCCAGATTTAACTAAACAGAAAAATGGCCTTGAATTACTTCTTAATAACACAGTAGCAACTATACAAGTTGCTAGAAACTCAAATGGAACTGTTATCGGAATGGTAACAGCCCAGTTAGTCATCTCTACCGCTCAAGGTTCTGCTTCAGCATGGATTGAAGACATGGTGGTAGACTCACTATATAGAGGGCATGGTGTTGGCAAGCAACTTCTACTAAAAGCTCTAGAATGGGCTAAAATCAGTGGTGCTACACGGGCTCAACTGCTAGTGGATATGACGAATACAGATGCAATAGGTTATTACGAACATCTAAAGTGGGAATCTACACAACTGCAAGCGCGTAGAGTTTTTTTATAAGCTTGATTCAACAAAACACTATACATCTGCAATGGGGTTTACGACCATCACAGATGTTAAATTAACTTAATAAC
>MHBU01000022.1 GCA_001803395.1 Methylotenera sp. RIFCSPLOWO2_02_FULL_45_14
TGGATTTGAACAACAGTGCATTCAAGTCCCTATTTCAAGATTACATTTTTCTAAAAAATTAGCGCCGACAATCAAGAGAAGTGTAAAGTATCAGCAAATAAAATTATCGATCAAGGCCATTGGTTTAGTTGAGCCTCTCGTGGTGATTCCGCATCCTGAGCACAAAAATGATTTCTTAGTCCTTGATGGACACCTCCGAACAGAAGCACTTATTGAATTAAATGCGGAATATGCACTGTGTTTGATTTCTACTGATGATGAAGGGTTCACTTATAACAAAAATGTGAATCGGTTATCTGTAGTTCAAGAGCATAGGATGATTGTGCGAGCTCATGAAAATGGTGTTGCGGCAGAAACTTTAGGTGCAGCATTGGGCGTTTCGGCGGACTCAATCCGCCAGCGATTTAGGCTACTCGATGGAATTTGTAATGAGGCGATTAATTTACTAGCGGACAAGCCAATGCCACGAGGCGTATTTCCAGTCTTAAAAGGAATGAAAGCATTCCGTCAGATTGATGTAGCCAACATAATGATTAATTTAAACAATTATTCATTGAAGTTTGCGAAGGCTATGCTGCATGCAACGCCTTCAGACCAGATTATTGAGAGCAAGAAAGTAAAGGTAGCAAACGGGAGTATGCTAGAGAGCTTGCAGAGACTTGAAAGAGAGCTGGCTCTTGTGCAGGCCGATACAAAGTTGCTTGAGGAAAGCTATGGTCCTGCCAACCTTCAATTGACGATCATTAAAACGCATATTAGTAGCATTCTCGACAATGCTCGTGTCGTAAAATGGCTACTAAAATCAAATCCTGAATATCTTGAGCAGTTGCAACTGATTGCAGAGTTAAAGCATGTTTCTGCAGTATAACCTTGCAAGCAGGTGTTTCCGTTTGGGCAATGGAAAATGGGATAGGCATCGCCACGAACCCGCTTAGTGCGATGAATTATGATCAGCATATTTATATATGCTGATTCTAAAACGGCTATCTATGCTGCGTTATACCTTCCAATTTCTAAAAAACACGATTGGACGATATTGTTTACTACACGGATTAAAGTTGGGGAAGTATAAGAATACGCAAAGATATGCCTTTTTCAAGGAAGCTAGTTGTTCTGCATTTGTCAAAAGATCGTTGTTCATAAGCAATTTTTAATGAGTTAGTGACTAAATCTCATCAATTGAAGCTGATGTAAGCACCTTTTGCTCAAGGCTTAATTCAACTTTAATAAGGATGAACTCTTAGTGCCAAGAATGGCACTTCATATCATCTTTTGGTATAAATTTATCATTTATTACAATAATTTATCATTAATTAGCGTATGTTAACATACTCTATCATTTGTTGTGCTTGTGCGTCAGCGTGATAACTACTTCTTACCATGGGGCCACTGGCGGTATTATTAAAGCCCATGGCATCGGCTTTTTGTTTTAACGTTTCAAAAATTTGAGGTTCAACGTAACGCATCACAGGGTGATGATGAATACTTGGCTGTAAATATTGCCCTAATGTGAGCATGCTTACGTTGTGTGCGCGTAAATCTTGCATTACGGCTAAAATTTCGTCATCTGTTTCACCAAGCCCCAGCATTAAGCCTGATTTTGTGGGGATATGCGGATAAATCTCGTTAAATGCCTTGAGTAAATTGAGCGAATTTTGATAATCCGAGCCTGGTCTTGCTTGTTTATAAAGCCGTGGAATAGTCTCAAGATTATGATTCATGACATCGGGCGGTGCCTTAGTTAAAATCTGCATCGCAATATCCAGGCGACCACGAAAATCAGGGACTAGAATTTCTATTTTGATATTGGGAGACTGCGCACGCACGGCAGCGATGCAATCCACAAAGTGTTGTGCGCCACCGTCCTGTAAATCATCACGATCTACACTGGTAATAACCACGTATTTGAGTTGCATTTGTGCAATGGTGCGTGCAAGGTTCTCTGGCTCATTGACATCAGGTGGTAGCGGCTTGCCATGGGCTACATCGCAGAATGGGCAGCGCCGCGTACAAATGTCCCCTAGAATCATAAACGTGGCGGTGCCGCTGCTAAAGCATTCGCCAATGTTGGGGCAGCTGGCTTCTTCACACACGGTATGCAGATTATTTTCACGCAGCACACGTTTTATTTCTTGATAACGCGCGCCATCGGGCGCTTTCATGCGGATCCATTCAGGTTTGCGTTGAATCGGTTGTGGAATGATTTTGATTGGAATACGCGAAGTTTTTGCCGCGTCAATTTCTTTTACTCCGGCGATTTTGGGGCTGGCAACTTTATTGGGTGTAGCGTTAGTCATGCTTATTTCCGTATCACGAGTCAAGTGACTCATGCAATTGTTCTAATTTAGCGGTGAGTTTTTGTACTAACAATTCACCTAATGTTTGTGTATTTGCCGTAATGCCTAAATCTTTAGTTTGTGTGACTTTTAAACCCGCGTAGCCGCATGGGTCTATTGCCTCAAATGGGGTCAAATCCATCTCAACATTGAGACTTAATCCATGATAACAGCAATTATTTTTGATGCGTAAGCCAAGTGATGCGATTTTGGCAATTTGAGTGCCTTTAAGTTGCACATAAACGCCAGGTGCATCTTTTTGTGACGTTGCGCTAACGTCGTAGCCTGCCAGTAATTCTATCACCGTATTTTCGAGGAGGCTGACTAGGCTACGGATATTGAGCTTGCGACGCGTTAAATCCAGCAATACATAAATGATAATTTGTCCCGGACCGTGATAAGTGATTTTTCCACCACGGTCAGCGTTGATGACGGGAATGTCATCGCGCAAAGGCAAGCGCACCTGTTTGCGATTAAGTCCTAGTGTATAAACGGACGGATGCTCAGTAAGCCATAGTTCATCAGGGGTGTCGCCTGTGCGCTCGGTAGTAAAGTGCTGCATGGCAAGGCTGGTGGTTTCAAATTCTGTAACACCTAAACGCCGTATTGTTAAAGGCTGTTGCATGACGAGCTAATTGTAGTTAAAGCGCAAATTTCACTAGGGGGTGTGCGCTCAACAGGCGGTAGATATCATCTAATTGTGCTTGTGAGACTACATGCACGGTGCAAGTGAGGCTGATATATTTACCCGCAGAACTCGCACGCATTTCTACCTGTTCTGCACTAAATGTTGGGGCTATGGTTTGAATGGCAGCAATAATCGAAGCAGAAAACGCTTCTTGCGTTTCCCCCATGACTTTGATGGCAAAGTCACAAGGAAAATCGATTAACGGAGGTGCGGTGTGTGGCTCAATGTAGGTCATGAACGTTGTAAATCACTTATTGTATTAGCAATTTAATTGAGTCCCACGCACGGCCTAAAATACCTGCGGCGTCAATTGATTTTGCTGCAACCAAAGCGCGCTCATCTATGATTTTGCCATTGAGTGTGAATTTTACTTTGCCTATCACTTGCCCTTTTTTTATCGGTGCAATTAATGGTTGCGTGCTTGAGACTAGGGCTTTGACGTTGGCATATTCACCTTTGGGTAGCGTGAGATATAAATCGTTGGCGACCGTAGAAGCTAATTGATTTTCGCTACCTTTCCATATTTTAAGCTGGCTGATAGTCTGCCCTTGTTTGTAAACTAGCGTGGAATCAAAAAATTGGAATCCATAGTTGAGCAATTTTTGGCTTTCTGTTGCACGGGCAGCATCGGTCGGTGCTCCCAACACTACTGAAATGCGGCGTGTAGTATCGCGTTTTGCAGAAGAAATTAAACAATAACCGGCTGACTCTGTATGCCCTGTTTTCATGCCATCAACAAAAGGGTCTAACCATAACAAGCGGTTACGATTGGGTTGTTTAATGTTGTTGTAAGTGTATTCTTTAACAGAATATAAGCGCTTATATTCTGCTGGAAAGTCACGTATTAAGGCAGTGGCTAAGGTGGATAAATCTTCAGCAGTAGTGTAATGCTGTGCGTCCGGTAGACCGGTGGCATTCATATAATGCGTGTTTTTCATACCTAGGCGTTGTGCCTCTTTGTTCATCATGCCAGAAAATTGCTCTTCCGTGCTAGCAATGCCCTCTGCCAAAGCAATAGAAGCATCATTGCCAGATTGAATAATCATGCCATGTAAAAGCTCATCTACAGTAACCGGTTTATTTGGCTCGATAAACATTTTAGAGCCTTCAACTTTCCACGCAATTTCGCTGACAGGCAATGTTTGAGTGAGTTGTAGGTGTCCGTTTTTTAATGCTTTAAAGCTTAAATAAGCGGTCATTATTTTGGTTAATGAGGCTGGTTCAACACGCATATTGCCATTTTTGGTAGCAATAATATGACCACTGTTAAAGTCTTTGAGCAAGTAGGCATTAACTGCCAGGTCTGGTGGCGGCGCAATTTGTGCATTATTGGCATGTGCAAGCGGACTGAAAAATAAAGAAGCGGCTAATGTGCTTGCGCTAACACTGCTGATAATAGAAATTAGGAATGGATGTTTAATAATTTGCATGTGATTTTATGTGAGTAATTACTGATTGGTAACGATTGCGGAAATGTTTAATTGTTGACGCACTTTACTGGCGGAAATATCGGCCTCTTTTTTGGTATCAAAAGGACCTATTTTGATGCGATACAAGCCGTTATTATACACGTTAGCAACGGCGGCATTGCCGCCAATGTCTAAGCCTAGAATTTTCTTTTGTAATAATTCACCATTATTTTCATTTTTGAATGCGCCAATTTGCACATAATAACTAGAGAGGTTTGTATCTAGATTGTTGTTAGCAACCACTTGGGCTGGGACAGTGTTATTGGTGGTAACAGGCGTTATTGTTGCGGTTTGTGCAGCTTGCAAAGGCCTAGGTGCGGCGGTGTTCATGGCTTCTGCGTTGCGGTTGTTGGCGATTTTTTGCATGGCTTCAGCACGGGTGTCAATAGCTTCCACTTCTACCAGGCCGCTACCTTGCGCAGTTAGGCGTAGTTTATAAGCGGCAGCATAAGATAAGTCTAATAGACGCTCGTGTTTAAAGGGACCGCGGTCGTTGATGCGCACCACTACGGAACGGCCGTTTTCAGGATTGGTGACTTTGACGTAACTGGGGATGGGTAGGGTAGTGTGCGCGCCTGTCATGGCGTACATATCATAAATTTCACCACTGGATGTTTTTTGACCGTGATAGCGTTTGCCATACCATGAAGCCATGCCTTGTTTAACGTAAGGGGCGTAGCTGGTCATGGGCGTGTATTTTTGACCTAAAGCAGAATACGGTCTATTGGCACGTGTGAACGGCTTTTCCGTTTTAAGTGCTGCATCAGGAATAAGATCAATGTCTGCAGGCGCATTATCCCCAGGCCCGTCATCTAAATAATAGCCGCCTTTTGTTGCGGAAGGCGACTTGGTTTCTGACGCTGATTTTGGAGCAGAGGCTTGCGTGTTTGGTGCGGGACTATTTTGTTTTTGTACAGATTTTCCACCACATGCTACCAAGAGCATAATGCATACGATGATAAGACCTTGTTGTAAGCGAATCATTCAGTAACCTCCATTTAACTTAAGCTTAGGTTGCGACCAGTTTTTTATGGGTTTGTATGCTCATCAAAATGCCAAAACTTAAGCAGAGCATCACCATAGAAGTGCCCCCATAACTAATTAAAGGCAATGGTACGCCAACCACAGGCAAAATGCCGCTGACCATGCCCATGTTCACAAAAGCGTAGGTGAAAAAAGTGAGCGTAATGCTACCTGCCAATAATCTAGAAAATGTACTTTGCGCCTGCGAGGCAATCATGAGCCCGCGAATGATAATAAGGCTAAAAAGACTAAGTAACAACATATTACCTAAAAAGCCAAATTCTTCACTAAACACGGCAAAAATAAAGTCTGTTGTGCGTTCAGGTAAAAAATCAAGTTGTGTTTGGGTGCCATTTAACCAACCCTTACCTGCGGAGCCACCCGAGCCAATGGCGATAATCGCTTGTATGGTATGGTAGCCTGCACCAAGCGGATCTTGCGTTGGGTCAAATAAAATTTCTATGCGGCGGCGTTGATAATCATGCAGCATAGACCAAAAAACGGGTGTGAGGCCAGCGAGTAAAGTAATGCCCCCTAATAAAAATTTCCAATTTAAGCCCGCTAAAAAAAGAATAAAAAAACCAGAGGCTGTGATAAGTAATGAAGTGCCCAAATCAGGCTGTTTCATGATGAGTGCTACTGGTATGGCTAGCAGTAATCCACCAAATGCAAAATGGCTGGCTTTGGGCTTGCCTTCGCGTTTAGAAAAATACCAAGCGAGCATCATGGGTAGCGCAATGCGCATAATCTCTGAGGGCTGAATGTGGATAATGCCGACATTAAGCCAACGGCGCGCGCCGTGGCTAATGGTGCCAAACAGGGCAACGCCAATGAGTAATGCAACGCCCAACAAATAAAGCGGTAGCGCAAAGCGTTCTAGCTGGTTAGGTGGAATGTTTGCAACCACCCACAGCACGCTGAGCGCTACCGCAATGTTAATACCGTGCGCATATACACGTTCAAAACTTTGACCAGACGCACTGTACAGCACGAACAAGCTCGCCAATAACGTAAACAACAAACAGGTCATTAAGAATGCGTCTATATGTTTAACGAGATGATGGAATAATCGACTAATCATGAAATTCCTCTTCCGGTACGAGTGGCTGCGTTGTTGCGGGCGTGTTGCCAGTCGCGTTAGCCGGCTTTTTAACGTCTGTTTTTGCAGTTTCCACGTTTGGCAGTTTACCCAATAAATAATAGTCCATGACTTTTCTGGCAATGGGACCTGCCGCAGAACCGCCATGGCCACCATTTTCAACAATCACGGCCAAGGCAATTTGGGGGTCTTCAGCGGGTGCGAAAGCAATGAACAATGCATGATCGCGATGACGCTCATTGATGGTGTGTTCATTGTATTTTTCATTTTGCCTAATACCGATGACTTGTGCGGTACCCGTTTTAGCCGCAATGTTATAGCCTGCATTGGCACCGATACTTGCCGCCGTGCCGCCAGGTAACGTCACATCAACCATGCCGCGCCTCACAATATCTATATTGCCAGGATTAAGCGTTATTTTATCTTGCACGACGGGTGGTGCAATGTGACGCTTACCTGTGAGTGAATTTTGAATTTGCGCGACTAAATGCGGCTTCATGGCAACCCCATCATTGGCCAAAATAGCGGTCGCTTGCGCAAGCTGCAATGGTGTTACCAGGGTGTAGCCTTGCCCAATCCCAACAATTACGGTTTCACCTGGGTACCAAGGTTGCTTAAAGCGCCGCATTTTCCATTCAGGAGTAGGTAGCAGACCTTCAATTTCGCCCTTGATATCAAAGTCACTTCTTCTGCCAAAACCAAAGTGGCGTACAAATGAGGTCAGTTTTTCGATGCCGAGCTCCATGGCTAAACCATAGAAAAACGTATCGCAAGAAATGGTAATGGCGCGCTGCATGTCAACAATGCCATGCCCGCTTGGCTTCCAATCGCGGTAGCGATGGCTGCTATTGGGTAAAGTAAAGAAGCCGGCATCATGAATTGCAAAAGGCGGCGTGCGTTTGCCGGCTTCTAGCCCTGCAAGCGCAACAAACGGCTTAAATGTAGAGCCTGGCGGGTAAATGCCACGTAATGGACGGTTGATTAAAGGTTTATCTAGTGAGTCATTGAGTAATTTCCAATTTTCAGTATCAATACCACCTACAAATAAGTTAGGGTCAAATGTTGGCTGGCTCACGTAACTTAACACTTCGCCAGTTTTAGGGTTAATGGCAACAAGCGCCCCGCGTCGATCACCAAATGCTGTTTCGGCAATTTCTTGTAGTTTGCTGTCTGCTGACAAAATGAGGTCGTCACCTGGTATCGGCGCGTTGCTTGATAACACGCGCACCGCATGGCCATCGGCATCGACTTCTACTTGTTGAGAGCCTGTGGTGCCATGTAATTGACGTTCATAAAATTGCTCCAGTCCGCTTTTGCCAATGTGGTCAGAGCCTTTGTAGTTGGAAAGGTCACCAGACTTTTCAAGGTCGGCTAAATCTTTATCGTTAATGCGCCCAATATACCCCACCATGTGCGCGCCAAGCTTACCTAACGGATAGTGCCTAAACAGACGCGACTTGATTTCCACCCCGGGAAAACGGTAATGATTCACTGCAAATTTAGCGGCTTCGACTTCATTGAGGTGTGTGCGAATCGGCACACTTTCGAAGTTGCGGCTTTCTTGTCTGAGCTTATTAAAGCGTTTGCGGTCGAGCGAGCTTATTTCAACAAATTGGCTAATTTCAGCAATGGTGGCTTCAAGGTCTTTAATTTTTGAAGGGGTAATCTCTAGCGTATAAACAAAAAAATTGTGGGCGAGCACTACACCATTTTTATCCAGAATTAAGCCCCGATTCGGTACGATAGGGATTAAAGAAATGCGATTGTTTTCAGCCAGCGTTTGGTAATGGTTATATTGTTTAACTTGCAGGTAATAAAATCGAGAGGTAAGTAGCGCGAATAGACTTAACACGACTAAGGCGGTAAATCCTAAGCGCAGCCTGAAATAATACTGCTCGTGTAGGTAATTTCTAAGTTCTGCCCCCATGTTTAACTACCGCGAGAATGCCTGCCAGTGTTTAAACCTAGCGTGACCGCAAGTTGCCATATTAAAACACCTGTGATGCTAGGTAAAAAATAAGCCCAACCCAGCCACTCTGTGCCAGCAAAGGTTTTGAGTATGAGTAAAACAATCTGCGAAAGAATAAGTAATGAGAATACATAAACTAATTGCTGTGTGCTGTTAAACAACACTAAGCGGCGCTGATACACTACGGCCACAAAAGTAGTCACGGTGTATGCGAGTGCATATTGACCAAAGATGCCACCCGTTGCCAAGTCAACCAACAACCCTACAAACCATGCGGTACCTACGTTGCATTGGTTTGGTGCGCGTAGTAGCCAATAGATAATGACCAGCAGCATAAAATCAGGGCGCAACCAGAGGGCAATGCCAGACCATGGAATAAGCAAGCAGATAAATGCCAATAGTAGCGAAAGGTATATAAATTTGAGCTGGCTATTATGCATGCGGTTTGTTTGGGTTGTTAGGTTGAGGTTTGTTTGGGTTTTGTTCTTGCGTGGTCTCTTTTGGCTTTTGAGGCTGAGTTTTTTCTACATTATTTTTCGTATTGCTAGTCGGTGTCTTGCTGTTATTGGTGCTGTTTGGATTGTTATCGTGAGTTAGCACTTTAACTTGAGGCATACTCACTAAAAGCACTTGCCTATGATTTTCTATGCCGCCAGTGGGTATGCAGACAATGCGCGCAAAAGGTGAGTCTGGCGTCACTTTTATTTCTGACACTGTGGCAACAGCAAGCCCTACTGGATAGACACCATCAATACCTGAAGTGACCAATTTATCACCACGCTGAATATCGACATTGGCGGGTAGGTATGGCAAATCCAGGGTGTTATCTCGACCATGACCAAAGGCAATCGCACGTAAGCCATTGCGCTCCACTTGAATTGGTATCGCGAGTGATTTATCGGTAATCAGTGTGACTTCGCTGCTTGATGGGTAGGTGCGTGTGACTTGACCAATCACGCCCGTCGCATCGACCACTGCTGTCCCCGCTAAAACTTTATGGTTTGTACCACGGTTGACGATAATTTTTTTAGCAAAGGGGTCACGACCTACATGCATAATCTCTGCTAATGCGGTGCTTTCAACTAACGTTTTATTGGCCTGCAATAAATCACGTAGATTAGCATTTTCAAGTGTGAGTATGTTGAGCCGCTGTAGCGCGACATTTTGTTTTAAGGCTTGTTTCTTTAATTGCGCATTTTCGTTTAATAAACGATGGTGGGTTGAGAAGTATTCATTAGTAAACTGATAAAGCTGAGAGGGTGCGTTAGCAACCACTTGCAAAGGGTGCAGTAACACCATTAAATTTTCACGAATGCTAGCGAGATATTGCAGTCGCGAGTCAGTGGCGATTAGCGCCAAAGACAAGGCGGCAAAAAAGACCAAGCGCGCAAAAGGGCTGGGCCCGCGCGCAAAAAATGCCGGGGCTTGCTGATGCTCAAAATTTTGATGAAAGTCTTGTACCATTGTTCGTTATATCGATCTTTAGTATGACGTAAATTTATAAAACATTAGGATTAGGGGGTAATATATGCAATTAGGCCGTATCAAACGGCCTAATTGCTCAATACTATCCATTATTCAATGAGAGCCTCTAACAACCAGTTTTATAGAGGTTTCCCAATGTTAGTTCAAGTTTGCTGGTTTACTCGTAAGCAAAAATACTCGCCAATTTATCCATATCTTCTAGTGCACGTCCACAGCCACGCGCCACGCAGGTGAGCGGATCTTCTGCAACAATGACGGGCAAGCCAGTTTCTTCCACTAGCAATCGATCCAAGTCGCGTAATAAAGCGCCACCACCAGTGAGTACCATGCCTTTTTCAGCGATGTCCGCACCTAATTCAGGTGGCGTTTGTTCAAGGGCTGATTTCACCGCGCCTACAATTGCATTGAGCGGCTCGGTGAGCGCTTCTAAAATTTCATTGCTGGAAATTGTAAACTTGCGAGGTAAACCTTCTGCAAGGTTGCGACCGGTAACTTCCATCTCCAATACTGCCGAGCCTGGAAAAGCAGAGCCGATAGTTTTTTTGATATTTTCAGCGGTAGGCTCGGAAATTTGCATGCCATAATTACGGCGGATGTAATCAATAATCGCCTGGTCAAATTTATCACCGCCCACGCGCTCAGATTTTGCGTAAACAATGCCGCCCAATGAAATAACCCCTACTTCTGTCGTGCCGCCACCAATGTCCACCACCATTGAACCTGTAGCTTCTGCAACCGGCATACCTGCACCAATCGCTGCCGCCATCGGTTCTTCAATTAAAAATACTTGCTTGGCACCAGCGCGTTCAGCAGATTCTTTAATAGCGCGGCGTTCAACTTGCGTTGAGCCAACTGGTACGCAAATAATAATGCGTGGGCTGGGCGAAAACCAGCGTGAATCATGCACGCGGCGAATAAAATATTTGAGCATTTGCTCGGTAATCGTAAAGTCAGCAATCACGCCGTCTTTCATTGGACGAATAGCCTGAATATTGGCAGGCGCGCGTCCAAGCATGCCTTTGGCTTCAGCACCAACTGCAAGCAGAATTTTTTTACCGTTAGGCCCGCCTTCAAGGCGGATTGCCACGACTGAAGGCTCATCCAAAACAATGCCTTTGCCGCGCGCGTAAATGAGTGTGTTTGCGGTGCCTAAGTCAATCGCAAGATCATTTGAAAAATAACTACTGATAGAACCGAACATTATGTTTTTCCTGTGGTGTGGTACTGATGTTTTTGCTAGGTTTTTACGACTTGCTCGCTTAATCGTTATTACACGATTAAGGCGCACATAAAATCAGGGTATAATACCGCATATCTTGTTGAAAATTAAGCGTTGATTACAACTTATTACAAAACAAAAGTCATCTGCAAATATTGACGATAAGTTGACCCCATTATATTTTGGATTAAAGAAGCATGGCACTGAGTACTGAGGATATTAAAAAAATAGCGCATCTCGCCCGCATTGAAGTGAGTGACAGTGAAGCCGCGGCAACGCTTACTAAGCTTACTGGTATTTTGGGGTTAATTGAGCAAATGCAGGCGGTAGATACCACCGGTATTGTGCCGATGTCTCACTCCCAGGATTTAGTGCAGCGCCTGCGTGAAGATGTGGTGACTAAAACCAACCAGCGGGAAGAATTTCAGAAAATTGCGCCAGTGCTTGGCAATGGCTCAACTGAACGAGCAGTAAACAATGGCCTTTATCTTGTACCTAAAGTAATCGAGTAATTGCAATATGATCAACAGTAGCCTAACTAATTCCAGCTTAACCCAGCTTAGCCAAATGCTGGCTAACAAAACAATTTCCAGCGTTGAATTGACGCAAACATTCCTTAATCGTATCGATGCGCTTAATCCGAACATCAATGCCTATATCGCGTTAGACCGAGACAAATCACTTGCTCAAGCTAAAGCGGCAGATGCACGCATCGCAGCAGGTAATGCCGAGCCTTTAACCGGCATTCCTATTGCACAAAAAGATATTTTTTGCGCCAAAGGCTGGCAAACCACTTGCGGCTCAAAAATGCTGGCGAATTTTATCGCGCCTTATGATGCGCATGTGATTACGCAGTTTGATAATGCGGGTGCGGTAAATTTGGGCAAAACCAATATGGATGAATTCGCCATGGGTTCATCTAACGAGACTTCATATTTTGGCGGCGTTAAAAACCCATGGGATTTTGATCGCGTACCAGGTGGCAGTAGCGGCGGTAGCGCCGCTGCGGTGGCGGCTAGGTTGTGTGCGGCAGCAACAGGTACGGACACCGGTGGCTCAATACGCCAGCCGGCTTCTCTTTGCGGCTTTACTGGCTTAAAACCAACTTATGGCGTGGTGTCGCGTTACGGCATGATTGCCTTTGCCTCAAGCTTAGACCAAGCCGGCCCTATGGCGAAATCTGCCCAAGACTGCGCCTTGATGATGAACGTGATGGCGGGGTTTGATGAGCGCGATTCCACTAGCCTGAATCGTACAAAAGAAGATTACACGCGTGAGCTAGCAAAACCATTGCATGGCTTAAAAATAGGCTTACCAAAAGAGTATTTTGCTGAAGGTTTAGATGCCAGCGTCGCTACGGTGATTGAAGCCGCCATTGCGGAATACAAAAAACTGGGCGCTGAAATTGTGGAAATTTCACTGCCAAATACTGGATTATCCATCCCTGTTTATTACGTGTTGGCACCAGCGGAAGCCTCTAGTAACTTATCGCGCTACGATGGCGTGCGCTATGGCCACCGTGCGGCGGAATATACAGACTTAATGGACATGTATAACAAAAGCCGCGCTGAAGGGTTTGGCGCAGAAGTCAAACGCCGTATTTTGATTGGTACTTACGTGTTGAGTGCTGGCTACTATGACGCTTACTACCTTAAAGCCCAACAAATTCGCCGTTTAATCGCGCAAGACTTTGTAGAAGCTTTTAAACAATGTGATGTGATTATGGGGCCAGCTGCGCCCTCTACCGCTTTTAAAGCAGGTGAAAAAGTGGATGACCCAGTGGCCATGTATCTGCAAGATATTTACACCATCTCAACCAATTTGGCCGGCTTGCCTGGCATGAGTGTGCCTGCCGGCTTTAGTAACGGCTTACCCGTTGGCTTGCAAATTATCGGCAATTATTTTGATGAGGCACGTATGCTCAATGTAGCGCATCAATATCAACAGGTGACAGATTGGCACATGCAAATGCCTGAGTTAACAATGCCAAAGGATGTAGCATAATGGAATGGGAAGTCGTTATTGGGTTGGAAACACACACCCAGCTGCAAACAAACACAAAAATATTTTCAGGCGCTGCTGTGAAATACGGTGCTGAGCCTAACACGCAAGCCTGTGAAGTGAGCATTGCCTTACCTGGTGTGTTGCCTGTGCTGAATAAAGAGGCGGTTAATTGTGCGATTAAATTTGGCCTTGCGATCAATGCTGAAATTGCGCCACGCTCTGTGTTTGCGCGTAAAAATTACTTTTACCCGGATTTGCCCAAAGGCTACCAAATTAGTCAATTTGAGTTGCCAGTGGTGGGTAAAGGGGCAGTCACGATACAAGTGCCTGCCGTTGGTAAGCACCCAGCTTATGAAAAAGTCGTCAACATTACCCGCGCGCATTTAGAAGAAGATGCTGGTAAATCTGTGCATGGCGCTGTTGAAGGTATGAGCGGGATTGACCTTAACCGTGCCGGTACGCCGTTGCTGGAGATCGTGACCGAGCCTGACATGCGTTCAGCTGCTGAGGCGGTGGCCTACGCTAAAAAACTGCATGAATTGGTGCAGTGGATCGGCATCTGTGACGGCAATATGCAGGAAGGTAGTTTCCGTTGCGATGTGAATGTATCTGTACGCAAAAAGGGCAGCGATAAATTAGGTACGCGTCGTGAGATTAAAAACCTGAACTCGTTCAAATTTATGACGCAGGCGATTGAATACGAAACCCGCTGGCAAATTGAAACGCTGGAAGACGGCGGCACCATTCATCAAGCAACGGTGTTGTTTAACCCCGACACTGGCGAAACGCGTGCGATGCGCAGTAAAGAAGAAGCTAACGATTATCGCTATTTTCCAGATCCTGATTTATTGCCTTTGGAAATCACTGAGGCAGATAAAGCGCGGGTGCAGGCGCAAATGCCTGAACTGCCAGAAGCGATGAAGGCAAGGTTCGAAGCACAATTTGGCTTAACTAGCTATGATGCAGCATCGCTCACGGCAAGCCGTGAGCTTGCTAATTACTTTGTGGCAACCGTAGATAACGGCGCCGAAGCTAAACCAGCCGCCAATTGGGTGATGGGTGCAATTTCAGCCAAACTCAATGCAGAAGAAAAACCACTTGCAGACTCACCCGTAAGTTCTGAGCAGTTGGCAAGTTTGCTTAAACGCATTGCAGACAACACCATTTCAAACAATGCTGCCAAGCAGGTATTTGAGGCAATGTGGAATGGTGAAGGCGAAGTAGATGCGATTATTGAAGCCAAAGGTTTAAAACAGGTTTCTGATACGGGTGCAATTGAAGCCATCATTGATGAAGTATTAGCTGCCAATGCTGTCATGGTTGAAGAGTTTAAAGCAGGCAAAGAAAAAGCTTTTAATGCATTGGTGGGACAGGCTATGAAAGCCTCAAAAGGCAAAGCAAACCCAGCGCAGGTCAACGAATTGTTGAAGAAAAAGCTTACGACTTAAGTTTTTATAACGACTTGGTTTCGCTTACTGTTTAATTTTGGCAGATGGGCTGGCTGTGTTAATAGCTGGCCTTTCTGTAGTGCTAGTGGCGCCAAGTGGTTCAGGTGTCACAATCGGGCTTTGGTTTTTAAGTGTAAGGTAGCGCTTTTTATCCTCATCAAAACGTTTGCGCGTATTTTCAATAATTTGTTTTCGTTCGTTAATGCGTTGGTCTATTTTGCCGATTTCTGCCTGATTCTTTGAAATATCCGTATTTAAATCATCAGGAATCGGTTTTTTTCTTTTAGTAAAGCCATCAGCCAATTTTTGGTTTTCAGTCAGTTGTTTTTGGTTATTTATTTTTTCTTGATTCAAGTTTTCAAGTGTAATTAAATCGAGCTGTATATTGCGGTCACGTGCCAGATCAATTTCATTGGCATTTGTAAAGGCGCCAAGCAAGGCTTTATCTTTTTTATCCTGCTCTAACTTTGCAAGGTCCAAAGCTTGCTCTTGGTCGCTAATGGGCTTGTTATGCTTTACGGTAACCCCTTGCCGATTGATGATAGAGTTTTCACGGTTGGAATATTGCGGCGGAATTCTATCGCCGTAGTGAGTAACGCCTTTATCATCTTTCCATTTGACGATGCGATTTTTATTTTCAGCATGTGCGGATTGAATAAAACATAGCCATAAGCATAAAGCAACGGTACACCCCGCTTGCATGGTCAAACGGGCTAACTTTTGATAAGTGTTGCAAAGCGGCGGTTCACTCATTGTCTTTTGCAATTGCGACATTGTTTTGTTTTAGCTCTTTCATGATGTTAAGTACTGGTTAAAGTTAATCCACACCATAACTTTGGCGATATGCTTCAACCGCATGCAAGTTTTGCGCCATATCTTTTTTATTCTTTAAATAATTCAATAAATCGTTTAAATTTGCGATGGCGCAAACGGGAATTTGATTGTTTTTTACCACTTCTTGCACGGCAGACAACGCACCTAAACCTTTTTCTTGTCGATCAATGGCAATGGCTACACCACACGCATTAGCGCCATTGGCGGCGATAAGTTCTACGGATTCACGCACGGATGTGCCTGCCGAAATGACGTCATCAATGATGAGTACTCGACCTTTTAATGGGCTGCCAACAATCACGCCCCCCTCGCCATGGTCTTTGGCCTCTTTGCGGTTATAAGCATAAGGTAAATTGTGACCATTTTTGGCAAATGCGATGGCAATACTCGCCACTAATGTGATGCCTTTGTAGGCTGGACCAAATAGCATGTCAAATTCAATCCCCGAGTTTTTAATGGCTTCGGCATAAAATTCACCAAGTTTCATCAAGCTCATGCCATCGTTAAATAAACCTGCATTAAAAAAGTACGGGCTTAGGCGACCAGCCTTGGTTTTAAATTCTCCAAAACGTAAAACCTCTTTTTCCACCGCAAATGCGATAAACTCTTGTCTGAAATGATCTCGTGGCTGGGTCATATTATTTTATCTATCTCTATGTTAATCAGGAATAAAGTTTTGAAGATTATATCGCTAAATTTAAACGGCATACGTTCAGCAGCCAACAAAGGTCTTTACGCATGGCTTAAAAAACAAGACGCAGACATTATTTGTATGCAAGAAATCAAGGCGCAAGTGTCTGATATGACGACACAGATGTTAAATCCTGAAGGGTATTTTGGCTATTTTCACTATGCTGACAAAAAAGGCTATAGCGGTGTTGGTATTTATTCAAAAGTTCAGCCCGATGCGGTCATTGAAGGTTTGGGCATAGACGATATAGATCGCGAGGGGCGTTATATTGAAGCAAGATTTGGCAATTTAAGTGTGGTGTCGCTGTATCTGCCTTCAGGGTCGAGTGGTGAAGAGCGGCAGGCGTTTAAATTTAGTGTGATGGATCGTTTTATGCCGCAATTGCAAGCATTAAAACAAAGCGGACGTGATGTGGTCATTTGTGGCGACTGGAACATCGCGCATCAAGAAATTGATCTTAAAAACTACAAAGGTAATCGTAAAAACTCCGGATTTTTGCCAGAAGAGCGTGCCTGGCTCACCAGCTTGTTTGACCAAACCGGCTGGGTCGATGTTTATCGCAAGCTACACCCGGATACGACAGACGCTAGCTACACATGGTGGAGTAACCGAGGTCAAGCTTGGGCGAAAAATGTAGGGTGGCGCATTGATTATCAAATTGCAACACCTGAGTTTGCCAATAAGGCGCTTACAACCAGCATTTATAAAGATGAGCGATTTAGCGATCACGCACCGTTAATTGTGGAATATGTTTAGGTTTTACAGCGAGTGTTGAATCTGTTTTGCAGTTTCATTCCAAGGCGCAATTTTGAATAGCAGTAACATGCCCGGAATTGCAAGCATGAAACACAAAATAAAGAATTTAAACCAGCCTAAGTTTTCAACCATATAGCCTGTGGCCGCATTGGCAAAGGTACGTGGCACGGCAGCTAAGCTGGTGAATAACGCAAATTGCGTGGCAGTGTAAAGCGGGTGTGTAGTGTGTGCAATATATGCCACAAATGCAGCCGTACCTAAACCTACACCGAAGGCCTCTACTCCGATGACGAAGCCTAGTAGTAATAGATTATGTGATGTTGTGGCTAACCAGGCAAAACCTAGAATCGCTACCATTTGTACTGCGCCAAATACCCAAAGTGAGCGGTTGATGCCAAGTTTAATCATCCAAGCGCCGCCGAGCAAGCCGCCAACCACGCTGGGCCAAAGCCCTGCATTTTTAGCAATCAAACCAATCTCTGTTTTGCTGTATCCCATGTCGAGATAAAAAGGCGTGGCGAGAGCTGTCGCCATACTGTCGCCTAGCTTATAGAGGAAAATAAATGCGAGAATCACTAACGCGGTATTTAGACCATTGCGACCAATAAATTCATTAAATGGCTCAATTACTGCGGCTTTTAAGGTTTTAGGGGCACCATTTTTAAGTGTTGGTTCTGTGATCAATAATGTCATGATAATCCCCGGCAGCATAAAGAGTGCGGTGATGATAAAGACGCTGCTCCAAGGCATATGGTCTGCCAAGATGAGCGATAATGCACCTGGTACTAAACCTGCGACTTTATAGGCGTTCACATGAACGGCGTTACCTAGTCCTAATTCAGCATCAATTAACAGCTCGCGGCGATAGGCGTCCAACACTATATCCTGACATGCACTAAAGAACGCAACGACTGTGGCTAAGTAAGCGATTGTCCAGATATCTAACTTGGGATTAAAGGCGCCAAAAATGGGGATGGATACGAGTAAGAATAGCTGCGATATGAGTAACCAACCGCGGCGGCGTCCAAGGGGCGGGGTATAGCGGTCAAACAGTGGTGCCCATAAAAACTTCCATGTAAATGGCAAGTTAATCAGCGCAAATAAACCAATCGATTTGAGGTCTACGCCTTCAGAACGCAACCATGCCGGAAGCAAGCTGATTAAAATGTAGAGCGGCAAACCAGAGCTAAAGCCAGTGAATATACAAATGAGCATTTTTTTGCTCATGAGCGATTCCCTGATTGTCGGTTGCGTAGCGATTAGCAAAGTTGTTATTGGGCTTTTAAGCGGTACATAGCCAAACTACCTAATAAATTGGGTAAAAAGCTGACTTCTTTACCATCGGTAATTACACGGCGTTCTAAAATCTCAATTTTGTGATTTTTACAAAATTCATCAAAATCATTGATGGTGCAAAGGTGTACATTGGGGGTGTCGTACCACTGATACGGCAGGGCTTTTGAAACTGGCATGTGCCCGGCGGTGATTTGCATGCGGTTACGCCAATAGCCGAAGTTGGGAAAGGTAACAATAATTTCTTGCCCGACACGTAGCATTTCCAGCACGATTTCTTCAGTATTGTGCATGGCTTGCAGGGTTTGCGAGAGAATGACCGTATTGAACGATTGATCTTCAAAGCCCGATAAACCGTCTTCTAAATCCATTTGAATGACGTTGGTACCATTTTGTAGGCAGGCCAGCAGGTTGGCATCATTTTTTTCGACGCCGTAACCTTTTACTTCAAGCGAACCGCGTAAAAATTGTAATAACTCACCATTGCCGCAGCCTAAATCTAGCACTTTAGAGCCAAAGTTAACCCAATTTGCGATTATTGCAAAATCCTGGCGATATTCAGTAATAGAATTTGTAATTTTTACATTATTCTGCATGATTGCACCCAATCTCAATGTTGCTTAAATAGGTACGCAAAATAGCGTGATAATGCGCATCTGGCATTAAAAACGCGTCGTGACCATGCGCAGCCGTCACTTCGGCATAGCTTACGGTACGTTCGTTATCGAGTAAGGCTTTTACAATTTCACGTGAGCGCGCGGGTGAAAATCGCCAATCGCTGGTGAAAGACAGCACTAAGAATTGTGCGGTGACATTTTTTAGGGCGGCTGTTAAATCGCCATTAAATGGCAATGCCGGGTCATAATAATCCAAGGCACGCGTCATGCGCAAATAGGTGTTGGCATCAAACTCGCCGGCAAATTTATCGCCTTGATAGCGTAAGTAAGATTCCATTTCAAACTCAACATCAAAGCTATATTTAATGGTGTCTTTGAGTTTGCGACCAAACTTTTCACCCATGGCATCGTCACTTAAATAAGTGATGTGTCCTAACATGCGCGCAATGCGCAAGCCGCGGCGCGGTACCACGCCATGCGCGTAATAATCGCCGCCATAAAATTCAGGATCGGTAATAATGGCTTGGCGCGCGACTTCATTAAATGCCATATTTTGCGCGGTAAGGTTTGGTGCAGCAGCAATGACCAGCGCGTGACGCACGCGTTCAGGGTAGGCCATGGTCCATTGCAAAGCTTGCATGCCGCCCAAGCTACCGCCAACCACAGCGGCCAATTGTGTAATACCTAAATGGTCTAACAAGCGCGCTTGCGAATCAACCCAGTCTTCTACGGTTAGGATAGGGAACGCCGAGCCCCAAGGCTTGTTGGTAGCAGGATTGATGCTTGCCGGGCCGGAGCTGCCATGACAGCCGCCCAAGTTATTGAGCCCGATCACAAAAAACCGATTGGTATCCAAAGGTTTGTTAGGGCCAATCAGGTTATCCCACCAGCCTGGATATTTGTCACTTGCTTGATATTTACCCGCCACATGATGATTGCCTGAAAGTGCATGGCAAATGATGACTGCGTTGGATTTATCTGCATTTAACGTGCCGTAGGTTTCATAAACCAAATCAAATTGCGGCAAACTCTCGCCGCTTTTAAGCTTGAGAGGTTCGCTAAAGTGTGCTGTTTGCGGGGTAACAATTCCAATAGAGTTATTTTCTTGCATAATTTAATTATACTATGGCTTATGGCACAAACTCACGCGCAAAATATACAAAGCTTCGCAAATCAATGGCCACAATTGACGAGTGGTATTTACATTCACCCCGCCGCTACTGTTATTGGTGATGTGCATGTTGGCGAAAATAGTTCAGTGTGGCCTGGTGCTGTCATTCGTGGTGACGTGAACGCCATTCGTATCGGTAAAAATACCAATGTGCAAGATTTGAGCATATTGCATGTGAGCCACAAATCCAGTTGGGATGCCGCAGGTGCGCCGCTTATTATCGGCGATAACGTGACGATTGGTCACAGCGTTATTTTGCATGGCTGTAGGCTAGAGGATGAATGCCTGATCGGCATGGGTAGCATCGTGATGGACAAAGTGCTGGTGCAAAAACATGTGCTACTCGCTGCTGGCAGCTTAGTGCCAGAAGGTAAAGTGTTAGAAAGCGGTTATTTGTATCTGGGCCGACCTGCAAAGAAGGTGCGCGCTTTAACCGCAGATGAAATGGCACATTTTATGTATTCTGCAAATCATTACGTACGGCTTAAAAATCAATATTTGCAACAAGCGTGATTGTTAACTGGGGGAAATTAAATTTGAGTTTAGTCCCAATGCGTACTCACAATCAGCGGGTTTTTACCGATTGTGACGCGGTCATTGCCGCCTAAATCTTTAATGGTTTCAATGTGCGTTAACCCTATTTGTGCCATGAGATCAGCCACTTGTTCCGCTTGATGATAGCCATGTTCTAACATCAGCCAGCCCTGTGGCTTTAGATAAACTAAACAATTATCAATGATTTTACGAATATCATCCAAACCATCTTGGCCGGAAGCTAAGGCAGACATTGGCTCAAAACGTAAATCGCCTTGGTTAAGGTGCGCATCACTTTGCTCAATGTAGGGGGGATTGCTCACAATCACATCAAACTTTTCGTTGTTTAGCGCAGCAAACCAATCGCTTAAAATAAAGTGAATGTTGCTTATATTTAAGTTTTCAGCATTTTCAACGGCGATGTTTAACGCGGCTTGTGAGGCGTCAACTGCAGTTACTTGTGTTCCAGTGCGATTGCTTGCGATTGCCAAAGCAATCGCACCTGTACCGGTACC
Organism: Methylotenera sp. RIFCSPLOWO2_02_FULL_45_14; assembly: GCA_001803395.1. GTDB lineage: Bacteria > Pseudomonadota > Gammaproteobacteria > Burkholderiales > Methylophilaceae > Methylotenera. The sequence goes on from MHBU01000022.1 coordinate 21,152, forward strand.
TAAATCCAGGATTTTTTCAGCTTGGAAGGGTGAGGTTTTGGCTAATGCTACTTCTACCAATGTTTCAGTATCAGGGCGTGGAATGAGTGTGTCGGGCGTTGTTTTAAGTTTGAGTCCGTAAAACTCGCGATAACCTAAAATATAAGCAATGGGCTCGCCTAGTAAGCGACGATTTAATAATGATTCGAAGTCTGCATGAATATCAGGCTGCAAGGCATCATTTGCATGAGCAATCAACCACGCCCAATTTACATTGAGCACATGCTGCATTAACAGTTGTGCCTCAAGTTTCGCTTCGTTTGCTTCTACCAATTGTGCGAGTGCTGCCTGCGCTTCAAGCAGCGCTTCGTGAATGGTCATTTTCACAAAGACTTTAGTTGTCTTCACCCAAACTCGCCAACAAATCAGCCTGATGTTCAGCGGATAACGCACCGATCAACTCGTCCATGTCGCCTTCAGTAATCGCATCAATTTTATACAGCGTGAGGTTAATGCGGTGATCGGTAATGCGGCCTTGCGGGTAGTTGTAGGTTCTAATGCGCTCAGAGCGATCTCCTGAGCCAATCAAACTTTTACGCTCGCTGGCGATTTTGCTTTGCTGCTCATCTACTTGTTTGGCTTTAATGCGCGCGGCTAGCACGGCAAAAGCCTGGGCTTTGTTAGCGTGTTGGCTGCGGCCTTCTTGGCATTCCACCACAATGCCTGTTGGTGCGTGGGTAATGCGCACGGCGGAGTCGGTTTTGTTGATGTGCTGTCCACCGGCACCTGAAGCCCTATAGGTGTCGATGCGAATATCCGCCGGGTTAATCACGACATCGTTAATTTCATCTGCCTCTGGCAATACAGCCACAGTACAGGCACTGGTGTGTATGCGGCCTTGCGTTTCGGTATCGGGTACGCGCTGTACGCGGTGACCGCCAGACTCAAATTTCAGTTTGGAATACGCGCCATAACCTTCAATTTTGGCGATAATTTCTTTGTAGCCGCCGATTTCAGATTCATTGGCGGACATGATTTCGACTTTCCATTTCTGGCGTTCTGCATAGCGCGAATACATGCGGAATAAATCGCCTGCAAATAAGCCAGATTCATCACCACCCGTACCTGCACGAATTTCTAAAAAGATATTTTTTTCATCATTCGGGTCTTTAGGCAGCAGTAGCGTTTGCAATGCGTTCTCAATGGCTTCTAATTTTGCCTTGCCTGCTTCAATTTCCTCTTGTGCAAATTCTTTCATATCTGGATCACTGAGCATGCTTTGCGCTTCTTTGATGTCGGCTTCCGCTAGTTCAAAGGCGTGATATTGCTCAACAATCGGTGTTATTTCGGCGTGCTCTTGGGTAATTTTCCGATAATTATCCATGTTGTTAGTCGCACCCTCAGAGCTCATTAGGCGGTTTAATTCATCTAAACGCTCGCTCAAGGTGGCGAGTTTTTTAATCATGCTTGGTTTCATTGGATTGGGCTTTTAATAAGGCTTAATTTGATAAAGTTGCTGTAACACGTTTTCGAGTTTGGCATGTTCATCGCCATGCGTCTGGTGCAAGGCGTGGCTGGGTGCGTGTAGAAATTTGTTTGTAAGCGCAATGCTCAATGCTTCTAAGGCTTTTTCTGGTCGTTCACCTTTTTGTAACATTTTGACTGCTTTTTCAAATTCCGTTTTACGCATGGCATCCACTTGGTCACGCAAGGCTTTAATCGTTGGTACGGCATCGCGTTTTTTAAACCATTGCATAAAGCCTTCAACGTGCGTGGTCACAATCATTTCAGCTTCAACGGCGGCTGACTGACGGTTTTCCAGACCATCTGAGACCACCTGCGCCAGATCATCTACGGTGTATAAAAATACATCGTCCAGCTCGGCCACTTCAGGCTCAATGTCGCGCGGAACGGCTAAATCCACCATAAAAATTGGACGATGGCGGCGCGCTTTAATTGCACTTTCTACCATGCCTAAGCCTATGATCGGTAGTTGGCTGGCCGTTGAGGTGACGACAATATCAAAGTCAGCAAAGTGGGCGGGTAAGTCATTGAGCAAAATGGCTTGGGCGTTAGTACCTTGCGCTATGATTTTTTCTGCCAGATTGGAACCGCGCTCAATACTGCGGTTAGCAATCGTCACGCTTTTTGGATGTTGGGCGGCGAAGTGATCGGCGCAAAGCTCTATCATCTCACCCGCGCCAATAAATAATACTTTTTGCTCGCTGATGTCGCCAAAAATGCGTTGCGCAAGCTTGACGGCTGCGGCTGCCATCGAAATAGAGTTGGCACCAATGTCTGTGTTGGTGCGCACTTCTTTGGCCACTTCAAACGTGCGTTGAAACAGCTTGTGTAACAAGGTGCCTAGCGTTCCAGCTTCCTGCGCAATTTTGACCGACTGCTTAAATTGCCCCAAAATTTGCGGCTCGCCCAGTACCATGCTGTCTAAGCCAGAAGCTACTCTAAACGCGTGCTTGACGGCTTCATCATTAGGCAGAGTGTAAATGTAAGGCGCAATCAAGTCTTGATCAAGCTTGTGATATTGCGATAACCAAGCCAGTGGTTTTTGCGGATTATCGGTACTGCAATAAAGTTCGGTACGGTTGCAGGTGGATAAAATCGCAGCTTCGGTAGCATCGTGTAAGGTGAGCTCGCGCAAGGCGCTGCCGAGGTGTTCGCTATTAAAAGCGACATGTTCACGGATTTGGATAGGGGCGGTGGTGTGGTTCACACCTATAACATATAACTGCATAGGCGTAATTTTGATGGATTGGCTTATGTTAAGCAAGAAGCTTCATGTTAATAGTGAAAAATCGGGTTAAAATAACGCTTTACTATTATCAATTATTTATTTGACGGACACAGCCATGGATAAAACTTTTAGAATTGCCCCTAGTATTCTTTCTGCAAACTTTGCCAAACTTGGTCAAGAGATTGAGGATGTGATTATCTCAGGCGCTGACATTGTGCATTTTGACGTGATGGATAACCATTACGTGCCGAACCTGACGATTGGTCCTTTGGTATGTGAAGCCATTCGTGAAACGTCAAAAAAAGTAGGCGCGTTAATTGACGTGCATTTAATGGTAAAGCCAGTGGATCGCATTATTCCTGACTTTGCAAAAGCGGGTGCTAACATTATTACATTTCACCCTGAGGCGTCTGAGCATATTGACCGCAGCCTTGCCATGGTGCGTGAGTTAGGCTGTAAATCTGGCTTGGTGTTTAACCCGGCAACATCGCTTAGCTATTTAGATCACGTGATGGATAAAGTGGATATGATTTTGTTGATGTCAGTGAACCCTGGTTTCGGCGGTCAAAAATTTATTCCAGAAACTTTAGAAAAACTGAAGCTTGCGCGCGCGCGTATTGATGCCTATTACGAAAAAACAGGCCGTCAGATTTGGTTAGAAGTTGATGGCGGTGTGAATGTGCAAAACATTGCAGAAATCGCACGTGCGGGTGCAGATACCTTTGTAGCAGGCTCAGCCGTGTTTGGCGCGCCTAAAGACACCGACCCTAACCGTTACAATACCGTGGTGAAATCATTGCGTGATGCCTTAGCAACGGTTTAATCATTGCTAAGTTTTACGATTAAAGCCGTGTTAATTGATTTAGACGGCACTTTGATAGACACTGCGCCAGAAATTGCATGCGCGGTAAACAGCATGTTGGCAACAATGAATTTGCCAACGCTGGCTACTGTGCAAATTACGACGTACATTGGTGATGGCGCAACCACGCTGATTAAACGCTGTTTAACCGGGCGCTTAGATGGTGAGCCAGAACCTGCTTTGTTGGCAACCGCGCAAGTTTTATTTTTTGAGTATTATGCGCAAATCGTGACAGAAAGCCAGCCCTACCCAAACGTAGTGGCTGACTTGCATGCCATCAAAAATTCGGGCTTGCGTATGGCTTGTGTCACTAATAAACCAAGCAGCTTTACGTTGCCTTTGTTGGCAAAGCATGATTTATTGCCGTTTTTTGAATTAGTAGTATCCGGTGACACTTTGCAGAAAAAGAAACCTGAGCCTGATCAAATTTTTTACGTGTGTGAACAATTTGGTGTTTCAGCGCAAGAAGTTGCCTTGATTGGTGACTCTAAAACCGATATTAGTGCCGCGCGTAGTGCTGGTTGTAAAATGTTTGCTGTACCTTATGGATATAATCAAGGGCAGCGCATCGAGGCAGCTGAAGTGGATGCCTTGATTGACAACATAGGCAACGTACTGGATTTATTACATTAACTTAAATAGTGACACACACATTTATTTTTAAGTACTTCAACATGAAAATTAGTAACATTAAAACAAACAGTTGGCGATGGTGGCGGGTATAAACCCTGTTGAGTTACACCATTTGCCCATCTTAATTATTGTGAGAATTTTATGTTTAGTACGATCAATCAAACCGAATTTAATGCCCTAGTGGCGCAGGGTTATAACCGCATCCCATTGGTGCTTGAGACCTTTGCTGATCTTGATACCCCATTGTCGCTTTACCTCAAACTGGCGAATCAACCGTTTTCTTACTTGCTAGAGTCTGTGCAGGGCGGCGAGCGCTTTGGCCGCTACTCAATTATCGGCCTGCCTGCAAAAACGCGTATTGTGGCGCATGGCAGGCAAGTACAGGTATTTGAAGGCGATGCAGTAGTTGAAGTTGCTGAAAATACCAATCCTTTGGATTTTGTTAAAAGCTACCAAGCACGTTTTAAAACGCCGCCTTACGAAGGCTTGCCTCGTTTTACGGGCGGCTTAGCCGGTTATTTCGGTTATGAAACTGTGCGCTATATCGAGAAGCGTTTAGCCAATATAACCAAGGCTGATGAAATTAACACTCCAGATGTGCTGTTGATGGTGTCAGAAGAATTAGCAGTAGTCGATAATTTGAGCGGCAAGCTTTACTTTATTGTTTATGCCGATACGTCCGAGATTGGTGCTTATGACAATGCCAAAAAACGCTTAAGTGACTTAGCCACACAGTTACGTAAAACGGTGACGATTCCTGAATCTGTGGCTACACCAAAAACTGAAGCGATTTCAGAGTTTGGCGAAGAGAACTTTAAAGCGGCGGTGGAGCGTGCACAACAATATATTTTAGATGGCGACATTATGCAGGTGGTGCTTTCACAGCGCATGTCACAAGCTTTTTCTGCGCCACCGCTTTCGCTCTATCGTGCCTTGCGCAGCTTGAATCCATCACCTTATATGTTTTATTACGATATGGGTGACCATCACGTGGTGGGCGCTTCACCTGAGATATTAGTCCGCCTTGAAAACGGCACAGTTACGGCGCGTCCGATTGCCGGTACGCGTCCACGCGGAAAAAACCGTGAGCAAGATCTTGCCTTAGCTGAGGAATTGTTGGCTGACCCTAAAGAGCGTGCAGAACACGTACAACTGATGGATTTGGGACGCAATGATGTGGGACGGGTTGCGGTGACTGGCTCGGTTAAAGTCACCGACAATATGATGATCGAGCGTTATTCACACGTGATGCACATAGTGAGCAATGTTGAGGGTAAGCTAAAACCTGGCATGGATGCAATCGACGTGATTAAAGCGACCTTTCCTGCCGGCACCGTTAGTGGTGCACCCAAAGTGCGCGCTATGGAGATAATCGACGAGTTGGAACCTAGCAAGCGTGGTATCTACGCAGGTGCAGTCGGTTACTTAGGCTTTAATGGTGACATGGATGTGGCAATTGCCATTAGAACTGGCGTGATTAAAAATAATAGGCTGTACGTGCAGGCAGGCGCTGGCATTGTGGCCGATTCAATCCCGCAAAGCGAATGGATAGAAACGCAAAACAAGGCGCGTGCGGTGCTACGTGCGGCAGAGTTAGTGCAAGCAGGGCTTGATATTGATGTTAAGTAGTGATTCCAAAATGCGATGTATGAATAGTTCTACCAACCTCCCGTTCACCCCGCTAAAATCATTAGCCATCACCTTTGTGCTAGTCGTCTTAGCCTATTATGTTACGGCTAGGCTTGGGCTTATGGTGCCTTATAAAGAATCTGTGGCAACGCTGATGTGGCTGCCAACAGGCATTGCCGTTGGCGCTATTATGCGCTGGGGCAATATCAGTTTACCTGCTATTTATGCTGCAGCTTTTTTTGCTGAGTTATCGCTTGGATTGCCTTTTTTTACATCTGTGGCCATTGCATGTACTAACACTTTAGCGCCATTTTTAGCGGCTTACCTTTTAAAAAGATCCAACTTTAATCATAGTGTCATCAAGCAAAAGGATATTGTCCTGTTGATTTTAGTCGCCTTGCTTGGCATGTTGGTTTCAGCCACGGGTGGCGTACTTTCTTTGTATTTAAGCGGTTTAACTACGCCAGAAAATATTACCAGAATTTGGTTTGTTTGGTGGGTGGGCGATAGTATTGGTGTGCTGCTCGCGCTACCGTTGGTGCTTAATGTAGGCAAAAAACATATGCATGTGCATGCACATCAATACTACCAATTGTTCGCTTGGTTAATGATGTTTGTCATCGGTGAGATAGTCATTTCATCATTGGTGCCTAGCGTGAATAAACAATTTATGTTATCCATCTTTTTGATTTTACCCATGTTGATTTGGGCCTCCATGAACTTTGGTATTGTGGGTGGCTCACTGGTAGTGATTAGTTTATCTAGTATTGCGGTATGGTTTACCGCCCAAGGTTACGGCGCTTTTTATAGCGTAAATATGAGCGAAGGTATTTTTTCGTTGTGGATGTTTATGGTGACGTTAGTAGTGACCATGCTATTGATTTCAGTGCTGCAATCGGAGCGAAACCTTGCCGAAAAAGCCTTGCGTGAGAATGATAAGAAGCTGCGTGCGGTGATTGATGGGGCACTAGATGCAATAGTGAGCGTGAATGATGCCGGCGAGGTGGTTGAGTTTAATCCAGCTGCGGAACGAATTTTTGGCTATAAAAAAGAACAAATTTTAGGCAAGCCAATGTCTGAGATGATTATCCCCGCCCAATTGCGCAAATTTCATGATGATGGGCATCGGCAATATGTACTCACTGGTGAGAAGCATATGTTTAATCAGCGCATAGAGATCACAGGAATGCGGGCAGATGGCAGTGAGTTTCCGGTAGAGCTAACGCTGGTTTCATTAAAAGACGAAGGCTTGTCATTGATAACAGGCTTTATGCGAGATATTTCTGTGCAAAAAAAGGCACAGCAAGAGATCGAAAATTTTGCCTATTATGATGCATTGACTAGCTTGCCAAACAGGCGCTTACTTGTTGATCGATTTCAGCATGCGGTGTTGATCAGCCAGCGCACAAAAACTTATTGTGCGCTTATCTTCATTGATTTAGATCATTTTAAGGTATTCAATGAGACAAAAGGTCACGATGTGGGTGACCAGGTGTTGATAGAAGCTGCCAATAGAATTCAACAAGTGATTCGGGCTGGCGACACCGTTGCGCGACTCAGTGGTGATGAATTTATTGTGATAATTGAAAATCTAGATATGCAACAAAATCTGGCGTACCAGCAGGCAAGCGAAGTTACACAAAAATTATTGGCAGAACTCAATAAAAGCTATTACTTTGATTTATTTGAGTTTAATGCCAGTGCCAGTCTGGGTGTGACCTTGTTTAATGATGATAAGCTCAGTTTTGAAGAGCATTTAAGACATGCCGATATTGCCATGCATCAATCAAAAGTGGCTGGACGTAATACTTATCATTTTTATGATCAAATCACACAAGAGCGCGTAGAGAAAATATTTGCTATAGAAACTGCACTGTCGGTAGCCGTTAAAAATAAGGAGTTTCATCTTCACTACCAAAGCATTGTGGATAGTAATAAAACTGTCATTGCAGCAGAAGTGTTATTAAGGTGGACGCATCCAGTGATGGGCAATATCGATCCCACAGAATTTATATCAATCGCTGAAAAAAATAACCAAATTATCAAAATTGGGCGCTGGGTGTTACAGCAGGCTTGTCAGCAACTTAAAGCTTGGGAAAATCACCCTAACTTAAGTAAAATTAAACTTTCGGTAAATATCAGCGCAAAACAGTTTTTATACATTAATTTTATTCAAGAATTGCGTGAAATGCTGGCAGCCACTGGCATTAACCCGGATTTACTTAAACTCGAATTGACCGAAACCGCTGTGATTGAAAACATTGACGATGTTGTCAATAAAATCAATGTGTTAAAGAAAATGGGGGTGAGGATATCGCTAGATGATTTTGGCATAGGGCATTCATCGTTGGTTTACCTAAAAAAACTGCCTGTTACTCAAATTAAAATAGATCAATCATTTGTGCACGATGTACTGACCGATTCTAACGATGCCGCCATTATACAAATGGTGCTTGCTGTGGGTAAGACCATTCACTGTGATATTGTGGCAGAAGGGGTGGAGCAGTTAGAGCAGTTTGAGCAATTAAAATTATTCGGTTGCGATTATTTTCAAGGTTATTATTTCAGCAAACCAGTTGCGGTTGCTAGCTTTGAGCAATTGGTAGAGCGCACGTAAAATAGTTTTGTAATTTTGTAATGCTTGGCACTACGTCAGTGCAAGCCAATCTCCTGATTTACCGCCATGTTTTTCTAACAACTTAATGTCACTTATGGTCATACCACGGTCTGCCGCTTTGCACATATCATAGATAGTAAGTAAGCCCACACTCACTGCACTTAGTGCCTCCATCTCTACCCCGGTTTTACCAAAAGTTTCAGTGGTGACGGTGCATAAGACACTAGAGGATTCCTCAATAATATCAAAGCTAACTGCCACTCGGGTTAATGCGAGTGGATGGCAAAGCGGGATTAAGTCAGCGGTCTTTTTGCTGGCCTGAATCGCAGCAATGCGTGCGATGCCTAATACATCACCTTTTTTAGCATTGCCTTGCTCGATGAGTTTGAGGGTGGTGGGCAGCATACTAATGCGACCACAAGCAATGGCAATACGATGCGTTTCAGCTTTTTCGCCCACATTGACCATGTGCGCCTGACCGCCATTATCGAAGTGTGTGAGTGGTTGATTAGAGGAATTCATAGTGTAATTTCATGGCGTAATAAAGTGTGATGATATAGTTTGAAACATTTTTTTTATGAACTGAATGGCGGTAAACGTTATCATAACAACAATGAAAATAAAATTACCAATTATTATTTTAGCACTCGCCTCAATGCTTACTGCACCGACGGCATTCACAAATGAATTGCCCGATTTGGGTGATGTGTCAGCGACTGTATTATCACCATTGCAAGAACAGGCGATTGCCGAGCAAATCTTACGTCAAGTTGCCGTGAGTGATGAGGTGCTGCAAGATGTCGAAGTCACAGATTATTTGCAGTCATTGGGTGCAAGATTAGTGACCAATGGACCGGATAAACGTCAGAAGTTTAACTTTTTTGTGGTACAGGATAACTCAATCAATGCGTTTGCCATGCCGGGTGGGGTGATAGGTGTACATACCGGGTTGATTTTAGGCGCAAACAGCGAATCTGAATTGGCAAGTGTGCTGGGTCATGAAATTGGCCATGTCACGCAGCGACATTTAGCGCGTATGTTGGCAGCACAAAAATATGACATGTTTAAAAATATAGCAGGTATTGCATTAGCGTTGCTGGTAGCGCGTTCAAACCCGCAGCTTGCCACGGGTGCTTTAACTACGGCGTCGGCTGTGGGGGTGCAAAATCAACTTGATTACACGCGTGAGCATGAGCGAGAAGCTGACCGTATTGGTTTGCAAATTTTAGATAGTGGCGGTTTTGATGTGCGCGCCATGCCTGAGTTTTTTACCACTTTGCAGCGTGGTTCACGCTTTGCTGAAGGCGGCGCACCTAGTTTTTTACGCACTCACCCACTTACCAGTGAGCGTATTGCTGATGTAACCAACCGCGTTGAGCAAATGCCTTATAAGCAAGTAGCTGATAGTGTGGAGTTTCAATATGTGCGCGCCAAGTTACGTGCAACCCAAGGTAATGTGCAAAACGCGATTGACGTGTTTGAGCAGAATATCCGCGAACATCGTTTTACCTTTGAGGCTGCCGAGCATTATGGTTTGGCGATGGCTTATGTACTCAAACGCGCATTTGTGCAGGCAGAAAAAGAACTTGCTTGGCTTAAAAAAAATGCACCGTCACATGCCATGATAGAAAATTTAAGCGCACGGTTAGAAGTCGCTAAAAATAACCCAGCACAGGCTGCCAAAGAATATGCGCTAGCATTAAAGCGTTACCCGGATAATCGGGCTTTAATTTATGGCTATGCCGAGCATTTTTTAGCAGTGAGGCAAGCAGAAAAAGCGGTACAACTAGTTAAAGACAAGCAAAGCTTGTATCCAGATGATGCTTATTTGTATGATGTATTAGCTAAGTCATATACTATGCAAAACAAGGTGTTACTGAGCCATCAAGCGCAGAGCGAAGCCTATTACAGAAAGTATGATTTAGCACGTGCTATTGAGCAAATGGAGTTGGCGGCAAAAGCCAGCGATGGTGATTTCTATCAAAAATCTATTGTTGAGGCGCGTTTAAAGCAGCTAAGGCAAATGATGGGTGATGTGAAAAAATCAAAAATTTGGGAGTAATGACAATGCGGCGTAGAGATTTTTTATTAGGCATATTAAGTGTCATTGTATTGGCGCCGGTTAATGCATTAGCGGCGCTATGGAATAAGTCAGCTTTCGAATCTGCGCAGTTAGCTGAGGCCACTAAACACTTAAACATTGATGTAGAAATCCCAAGTCAAGACATCGAAATTATTGTACCTGAACGTGCGGAAAACGGCGCAATTGTGCAAGTGGAAGTGAGAAGCAACATTGCCCATACTGAAGCGATTGCGATATTGGTAGAGAACAACCCAACACCGTTAATTGCCAACTTTATGTTCAGCAATGGCGCCGAACCCTATGTAGTCACACGTATTAAAATGGCAGAAACCTCAGAGGTTAAAGTGATCGTCAAGGCAGGGCATCAATACTTCACACATGCAAAAAATGTGGTGGTATTAGAGAATGGATGCGGTTGATATGGCAGGATTGAGTGCAGATAATATGAAAATGCGCGCCCAACTAAAAGGCGACGTTGTCGAAGTTAAAGTGTTGATGAGTCACCCAATGGAAACGGGACGCAGAAAAAATGATTTTGATCAATTGATCCCAGCGCATTTTGTACAATTACTTACCGCCACCTTGAACGGCAAAACGGTGCTAGAGGCGCAATGGGGAACGGGAATTTCTAAAAATCCGTATCTCACTTTTAGGCTAAAAGGCGCAAAAGTGGGTGATGTTGTTGAAGTCACTTGGCATGATAATTTAGGAGAGAGTGCGGCACAAAGCATAGTGGTCACGCAAGCCTAGCATCATCATAAGTTTTATTTATTGATATCATAAAAATGATATATTGGATTTATATAAATAACATCACTATAATTCGAGCCTTGAATTTATAGTTCTTTTAACCGCAGTAATTTTAATCATTAGATAGGAAAATACGATGTCATTAGTGAATACCGAAATTAAACCTTTTAAAGCACAAGCCTACCACAATGGTAAATTTGTTGAAGTAACGGAAGCGAACCTTAAAGGTAAATGGTCTGCAGTGGTATTTTACCCAGCTGACTTTACCTTTGTGTGCCCAACAGAACTTGGCGACTTAGCTGATAATTATGCTACATTCCAAAAAATGGGTGTTGAAATCTATTCAGTATCAACGGATACGCATTTCACACACAAAGCTTGGCACGATGCTTCTGACACGATCAAAAAAATCCAATACCCAATGATTGCTGACCCAACAGGTACCATTACACGTAACTTTGGTGTAATGATTGAAGAAGAAGGCTTGGCACTACGCGGTACGTTTTTAATCAACCCTGAAGGTGTGATTAAAGCTGCTGAAGTGAATGATTTAGGCATTGGTCGTTCAGCGCAAGATTTGATTCGTAAAGCGCAAGCTGCACAATACGTGGCTTCTCACCCAGGTGAAGTATGCCCAGCAGCTTGGACTCCAGGTGCAGAAACATTGGCGCCATCACTAGATTTAGTAGGTAAAATCTAATTTAAGTTGAACGTACAAATTACACCCCAAGCCAAAAGCTAGGTGTGCAATATAAATAAAAAGCTTTATTCACAAGATAAAGCTTTTTTTTCAAATTCAGATATCACAAAGAGAAAAACCATGGCATTAGATAGCACCATCAAAACTCAGCTTCAAACCTATTTGCAAATGCTGAGAGAGCCGGTTGAGCTTGCCGCATCGCTAGATGAAAGTACAGGCGCGAAAGAAATGTTAGCCTTGCTGGAAGAAATTGCGAGCATGTCTGACAAAATCACGCTGACTCGTGATGATGATGCGCGTAAGCCGTCATTTGCCGTAAGACGCGCCGCAACGCATAAAGAGGCTGCAAAAGCGGTGGGTATTCGTTTTGCCGGTATTCCCATGGGGCATGAATTTACTTCATTAGTGTTGGCTTTGTTACATGTGGGCGGCCATCCATTAAAACTGGAAGCTGAAAAAATTGCACAAATAGCAGCGATTGAAGGCAAATTTGCGTTTGAAACTTATATTTCCTTAAGTTGCCATAACTGCCCGGAAGTAGTGCAAGCGCTTAATTTAATGGCGGTGATTAACTCCAACATTACGCATGTAATGATTGATGGTGCGCTGTACCAAAATGAAGTATCTGAGCGCAAAATCATGGCCGTGCCGACAATCTTCTTAAATGGTGAAGAATTTGGTGCGGGTCGCATGGGGGTAGATGAAATTCTACCTAAACTGGATAAGGGTGCTGAAGCCCGTGAAGCTAAAAAATTAGAGGCTAAAGCGCCTTATGATGTGTTGGTGATAGGCGGTGGCCCAGCTGGTGCCTCTGCCGCAATTTATGCCGCACGTAAAGGCATTAGAACCGGCGTAGTTGCAGACCGTTTTGGCGGTCAGGTGATGGATACCATGGCGATTGAAAACTTTATTTCTGTGAAAGAAACAGAGGGCCCAAAACTGGTGGCAGCGTTTGAAGAGCATGTCACTTCGTACGGCGTTGATGTGATGCGCTTGCAACGTGCGCAATCACTGAATGCACCAATTGATGGTTCAGGTGGCTTAATTGAGGTGAAGCTCGAAGGCGGCGCAACGCTTAGAAGTAAAGCTGTGGTTGTTGCAACTGGCGCACGCTGGAAAGAGCTCAATATCCCCGGTGAAAAAGAGTATCGCGGTAAAGGTGTGGCTTACTGCCCGCACTGCGATGGGCCTTTGTTTAAAGGCAAACATGTCGCTGTGATTGGCGGCGGTAACTCTGGGGTTGAAGCGGCGATCGATTTAGCGGGTTTTGTCAGCCATGTGACCTTGTTGCAACATAGTGACAAGCTGACCGCTGATGCGATTTTACAAAATAAGTTATTTAGTTTGAGCAATATAACCGTTATTATTAACGCTGAAACTACAGAAATCACCGGCGAGGATGAAAAAGTAAATGGCCTGATTTATAGAGACCGCGTGACTAAGGCTTTACACACGGTGCCATTAGCTGGTGTATTCGTACAAATTGGCCTATTGCCGAATACCGATTGGCTCAAAACCAGTGGGTTGAAGTTAAGCAAGTTTAATGAAATTGTAGTTGATGCGCATGGGCAAACTTCATTGCCAGGCGTGTTTGCTGCGGGCGACGTAACCACCGTACCTTACAAACAAATCATTATCGCCATGGGCGAGGGTGCCAAGGCTGCACTTGGCGCATTTGATTATTTGATTAGGCAGTAATTCAGACATAAGATCTAGCGGTGAAAAATAGGCACCGCTAGATTTTTATTATGGCTTTGTTTTGCAAGAGCTAATACCCAAAATGCTATAAAGAGGGCAAAAGTTAATAAGCCCAGTCGCTAGTGGCACCACCCCTATCCAAGCCCAAACTGGCCCATTAGCCAGCAAGACCCAAGCGACTAACGCTAATCCAACTACAATGCGTAATACGCGATCGATTCCACCTACGTTTGCTTTCATGGTATTTCTCCTTATGTAGTAACGCTTATGCTACACCTAAATTAGCGTTGTAAATGGTGACTTTAGTTACATTAACGGTTTAATCGTAGATGTGTCAATTGAATAGCTTAGTCGTGAGCGATGCTTAATGCTACTGCTTCTGCCACTTTAATACCATCCACTCCAGCCGATAAAATACCACCCGCATAGCCTGCGCCTTCGCCACAAGGGTATAAGCCTTTGGTATTGATGCTTTGCAAAGTAACATCGTCACGTTTGATGCGGATGGGGGATGATGTGCGCGTTTCTACGCCTGTGAGTACACCATCAGCCAAATCAAAACCTTTAACTTGTTTAGCAAACTCAGGTATCGCCTCACGAATTGCCGTAATGGCAAATTCAGGTAGTGCGGTGTCTAAATTAGTGAGATGCACCCCAGGCGTGTAAGAAGGCGTGACCTCGCCAAATTTGGTAGAAGGCTTATTGGCTAAAAAGTCGCCGATCAATTGCCCAGGAGCGTTGTAATTACTGCCGCCCAGCACAAACGCATGGCCTTCCAGTTTGCGTTGCAATTCCATGCCAGCAAGCGGATTATCTGGATAATCCATTTCAGGCGTAATACCCACCACTATGCCTGCATTAGCATTACGCTCATTGCGGCTATATTGGCTCATGCCGTTGGTGACTACGCAGTTAGGCTCAGAAGCGGCGGCTACCACCGTGCCACCAGGGCACATGCAAAAACTATAAACAGAGCGACCATTTCTAGCGTGATGCACTAACTTGTAATCAGCCGCACCCAATTTTGATAGCAAGTCCTCATTGTAGCTCTTGCCGTATCTGGCCTTATCAATCAGTGACTGCGGGTGCTCGATGCGAAAGCCGATGGAGAATGGTTTGGCTTCAATATAAATACCTTTGCGATACACCATTTCAAAGGTATCGCGTGCGCTGTGGCCAACAGCTAATACTAGATGATTGGTTGCAATGCGCTCACCAGTTTGCAGTACCACGCCCTGCACCGCATTATTTTCAATTTCAATGTCTTCTACACGTGATTCAAAGCGGATTTCACCGCCTAGTTCAATAATGGTGTTACGCATTGTTTCTACCATGCCCACTAATCTAAACGTACCGATGTGCGGGTGGCTTACATACATAATTTCTTCAGGTGCACCAGCTTTTACAAACTCCTGTATCACCTTGCGACCATAGTGTTTGGGGTCTTTAATTTGGCTGTAAAGCTTACCGTCAGAGAACGTGCCCGCGCCGCCTTCACCAAACTGCACGTTAGATTCAGGGTTGAGCACGTTTTTACGCCACAGCCCCCAAGTATCTTTAGTGCGCTCGCGCACGGCTTTACCACGCTCTAGCACGATAGGATTAAAGCCAGATTGCGCTAAAATGAGCGCTGCAAAGATGCCGGCAGGGCCAAAGCCTACGACGACTGGACGCAGTTTAGTTTCAACTCCCTCAGCTTTTAAAGGAGGGGGTGAAAGCGTGGCATCGTCCGCAAAAGCCACATACTTATATTCAGTATCAGGTGCAGGCTTAATATGTGCGTCTTTACGAAACTTGGCGAGAATCTTCGCTTCGTTTTTAACTTGCACATCCAAGCTATATACATACAGAATTGCATGCGATTTCCGTGCATCCACCCCACGTTTAAAAATATCAAAGTGAATCAAATCACCCTCAACGATTTCTAGCCGTTTGAGTAGCGCGGCCTTAATTTCGTCGGCTTGGTGGGTAAGCGATTGGGCGTTTTCAATGGGAAGTTTAATTTCGGTAATGCGTAACATATTTAACCTTATGGATAGTGTTTATCTATCAAGTGAGTAATTCTAAATCTCCAAATTCAGCTGCAACAACTTCTTCAGCATCGGCACAGTCACTGGTTTTTTCTCAGTAAGCGACCATACATCCAGCGCATCTAACACCGCCATCAGCGTTGGTAAGTCACGGCGTAAATAGCGTAGGCAATAATCTACGACTTCATTGGGCAGTCTCATGCCGCGTTCATTGGCATGGGTTTTGAGGGCTTGAGCTTTTTCGTCATCGGTGAGCGGGTGTAGTTGATACACCAAGCCCCAGGCAAGGCGGGTGGCGAGGTCGTCTCGCAACCCCATTTGCGTGGGAGCGGCGATGCCGCTGGTGATCAGGATGCCGTTTGAGGCACGTAGTTGGTTAAATTGGTCAAACAGGGCGATTTGCGCCGCTTCATTGAGCGTATGTACATCATCCGCAATATAAAGTGGCAATTCAGTTTCCTGCGCCGCACGCTGGCAGGCTTGCAACAGATGGCTTTTGCCACTACCTTTTGCGCCCCATAGATAGATAAATCGCGCTTCTGCTACGTTAGCTAAGGCGAGCTCTAAATTATGCAAGGCTTCAGCATTGCGCCCTGCAATAAAGTTATTGAGTGTTTGTGGGGCAGGCGGTTGAATGTCGAGTAAGAGTTGTTTCAAGTGTTGCTACCCGTATAGAAATGACTTTGTAAATAGCGTGTTTTGGCGTGCCTAAACCCAACCGCTATGGCCGCAGAAACCGGTAGTGCAAGCAACACACCGGCAAAGCCGAACAGTTGCCCACCTGCCATTAAAGCAAAAATTACCACCAGTGGGTGTAAGCCAATGCGGTCGCCCACTAGGTATGGCGTAAGTGCCATGCTTTCTACCAGCTGTCCTAAACCAAACACCACTAAAATAGGGATCAAATCATGTAAGTTGCCAAATTGTAAAAAGCCGGAAATAATGGCCAGTACAAACCCCAGGCCTATGCCTAAATACGGTACAAACCCTAACAGGCCCGACAAAATGCCGATGGGTAGCGCGAGTTCCAGCCCTGCTAGCCATAGGCCTGTCGCATAAAACAGGCTCATCAGTAACATCACCGTGAGTTGCCCACGTAAAAATTCCGCAAGTACTGCATCAACTTCACCAGCAATTTCTTGCGTTTTTGCGATCAGTTTTCTGGGAATAAGGTGGCTGATTTTTTTGATGATGATGTTCCAATCTACCAACAGATAAAACAGCACTAATGGAATAAGCACCAAATTGGCCAGCCAGCCCACAATGGCCAAACCTTGATTGCTTAAGCCAAGCGCTAGTTGCTTGGCCAAGTTGCCGGCGGTTTGCCAGTTATCGGTCAGTATTTGCTGAATTTGGGCAAAATCGATGTTGAGGGCAACACCAAAGTTTTTTTGTAGCCATGGCTCAAAATGGGTTTTTGCCGTATTGAAATACACCGGGAGTTTTTGCGATAACAATAAAATTTCTTTTTGCAGCAATGGAATCACAATCAGTAAAATTAAAAGCAGCATTGCAAAAAATAGCAACATGACCAGCAGTGCTGCAATAGTGCGGCTCGGGCTGAATTTCTTGTAATGAAATGCATCAATTTTATTGACTAGCGGGTTGGCAATGTAAGCCAAAATCGCCGCGATTAAAAATGGCGTGAGTATTGGGCTTAGCAGGTAAATCAAGCCGCAAAACACGAGGCCTGCAATCCACCAGAATGTATGGGTGTGCTTATTGATCATAAAGCTCGCTATTTCAGTCTATCTAGAATTTCGGTTTACCTAATTGGTTCAGCTAACATTTCGGTTAAACCGGCATTTCGGTTAAAATGCCATTATAACGATAGAACACCTCTTTTGCAGAAAGCGAGAACACCTTGAGTGCCAATGATTCAGATAAAACTTCTATTAGCTACCGCGATGCAGGCGTGGATATGGAGGCGGGCGATGCGCTCGTTGAGCAAATTAAACCGTTTGCCAAGCGCACCATGCGCCCTGAAGTATTAGCCGGTATCGGTGGTTTTGGTTCACTGTTCGCGCTGCCACAAAAGTTCAAAGAGCCAATTTTGGTTTCAGGTACTGATGGCGTAGGCACTAAGCTTAAGCTGGCTTTTGAGCTGAATAAACACGATACGGTGGGTATTGATTTAGTCGCCATGAGTGTGAATGACATTTTGGTGCAAGGCGCTGAACCGCTATTTTTCCTGGATTACTTTGCTTGCGGCAAGTTAGAAGTTGGCACGGCAGCGCTTGTAATTAAAGGCATTGCGGAGGGTTGCGAGCAATCTGGCTGCGCGTTGGTGGGTGGTGAAACCGCAGAAATGCCGGGCATGTATCCAGCGGGCGAATATGACCTGGCAGGCTTTGCTGTGGGTTGCGTGGATAAAGCCAAAATTATTAACGGCACAACGATTGCAGCGGGTGATGTAGTGCTTGGCTTGGCTTCAAGCGGCGCGCATTCAAACGGATATTCACTGATTCGTAAGTTGATTGAAAAATCAGGCATTGATTTTGAATCGGACTTTTACGGTAGAACATTCAAAGACGTGGTGATGGCACCTACGCGCATTTATGTGAAATCGTTACTAAAATTGATTGAAGCCATGCCCGTAAAAGGCATGGCGCATATCACCGGTGGCGGCATTACCGAAAATATTCCACGTGTGTTGCCAGCAGGCTTGACCGCTGAAATTAAAGCGGCTAGTTGGCAGCTGCCACCGTTGTTTCAATGGCTGCAAGCACAGGGCAACATTGTGCCAAGTGAGATGTACAAAACCTTTAACTGTGGCATAGGTATGGCGGTTATTGTGGCAAAAGAGCACGCGGCAGCGGCTAAAGACTTGCTGGAAACTTCAGGCGAAACCGTGTTTGAAATCGGTCAAATCCGTGCACAAAATGTGGGTGAAGCACCAACCATTGTTATTTAATTGGTTTTGTAGGTAACAATTGCTGGTCTGATGCGTTAAAGGTGATGTGTCTTAAATAAAAGGAATTTTAATGTTTAATCACATCAAAAGTTTGGGTTTTGCATTTTTTCTATCTGTAGGCTCAATCGCGTTCGCGCAGCAAGCCGTAATATCAAAAACTGCGTTACCTAAACACATTCAGGCCACTTATGAAGTCACCAAAAATGGCCAGCCCTTCGCTAAAGTGCATGAGCAATTCTCAATGATTGACAATGCTTATAAAATCGAAAGCGTTACCAAAGGCATCGGCGTTTACGCCTTATTTGGCGAGCGTCAATTAACCAGTGTTGGTGAAGTGACAGCGCAAGGATTAAAGCCAACCCGCTTTGAGTTGCATCAAGGCGATAATGCGAAAAAATCATTATTGGCGGATTTTGACTGGGCAACACAAAATTTAACCATGACCGTAAAAGGCAAGGTAAAAGAGGCGAGTCTTGCGCCAGGTACGCAAGATTTAGCGAGCTATGCCTACCAATTTATGTTTTTGCCTGCGCCGCTAAAAGAGGCTATTACAGTATCGCTCACCACAGGTAAAAAGCTGAACCATTACCACTATAAAATTAACCCAGCGTTGGAAGTTATTGAGAATGCTGGCGTGCAGTACAAAACCCTGCATCTTGAGCCGCCTGAACAAAACAGCGCTGAGACTAAAGAGCTATGGTTAGCCACTGAGCATTATTATGTGCCAGTGCGTATTATGATGATTGACGAAAATGGGCAAAAGCTCGAGCAAGTTTTAACTGAATTACATGTGGAGTAGATGCGGGTGTTCTGCATTTCTAATCACTACAATATTTAAAGAGAATCAATATGACGCCTAATTTAATACGGCAAGCTGCGGTAATGTTATCTAACCTGCTTGAATTCAACAGCCCGGCAGATGTGAAATTGAGCGAATTTTTTCGCAACAATCGTGATTTAGGCACTAAAGAGCGCGCCTTTGTGGCAGAAAGTGTTTATGGCGTATTGCGCCGTTTACGTTTTTTAAGCGCGGTGACTGCCAATGATGAAAACGACCCTGATGATGCGCGCAAACTGGTGTTAGCTTGGATGTTACGCATACAAGGCATGAGCATCCAAAAAATTGCACCCATGTTGAATGAACAGCAAATCGAGTGGGCGCACACCATTAAAGCTAAATCTACCGAAAATATGCCCTTAGCCGTGCAGGCCGATGTGCGCGATTGGCTGTGGGAAAAGTTAGTCGCGCAATATGGTGAAAGTGAAGCGCTTACCATCGCACGTAGTATGCACGAATCCGCCACGCTGGATTTACGCGTGAATACCATTAAAGCCACGCGTGACGAAGTGATGGCAAAATTCATTGCTGAAAATACATCAGGCGAAACCAATATTACAAAAACGCCTTATTCACCGGTTGGCCTGCGTATGCCGCTACGCTTGAACATCAGCCGCCACGTGCTGTTTACCGAAGGTCAAATTGAAGTGCAAGATGAAGGCAGCCAGATATTGGCGCACTTGGTAGCACCAAAGCGCGGCATGATGGTGGCAGATTTTTGCGCAGGCGCAGGCGGAAAAACACTTGCCATGGGTGCGCTAATGCGCAATACAGGGCGCTTGTATGCATTTGATGTATCAGAAAAACGCCTGCATAGCTTAGGTCAGCGCTTAAAACGCTCAGGGTTAAGTAACCTCAATGCGCAAAGCATTAGCAGTGAAAATGACCCTAAACTTAAACGCTTAAACGGCAAGTTTGACCGTGTGTTGGTTGATGCGCCTTGTACTGGTTTAGGCACCTTGCGCCGTAACCCAGACCTTAAGTGGCGCCAAACGCCGCAAGATTTAGCCGAGCTTACCGTAAAACAGGCCAACATTTTAGCGCGTGCCGCAAGGTTGACCAAGGCTGGCGGGCGCTTGATTTACTCAACATGTAGTTTGCTTAAAGATGAGAACGAACAAATTGCGGAAAGTTTTTTGGCGACGCATCCTGATTTTAAATTATTGAATGCCGCTGAGATTTTAAGCCAGCAGCAAATCAATTTAGATACAGGACAATACTTAAAACTACTGCCGCATTTGCATAATACCGATGGTTTTTTCGCGGCAGTATTTGAAAAACTAGACGCGAGTGCGCCAGAGAAAAAAACTTCACCCGCAGTTGCTATTGAGCTGGTTGAAGAAGTGACGCCATCAAGTGCAGAGCCAAAAACTAAAAAAACTGCAGCAGTTAAAAAAGCTGCTGCGCCGAAGAAGGTGAAAGTAGCAGCGGCAGAGGTTGTAACAGAAGACGTTGCAGCGACCGAAGCCGAGACCTTACCGCTCAAGGCAAAGGCAGCAGTAAAACCAAAAGCTGCCAAAGTGGTTAATGAAAAAGTCGTTAAAGAAAAGGCTGTTAAAGAGAAAGTAGTAAAAGAAGCCGTCATTAAAGAAAAAGTGGTTAAACCTAAGGTTGTGAAAGTTAAGGCAGCAAAAGAATAGACGGCTCATGAAATTGCCCAGCCTTAACATCCAAATATTACTAGGTGCAATTTTTGGAGTTGCGATTGGCTTGTATTTTCATCAGCTGGGTGCTGAACATCGTGTTGCGCAAGGTGGCTTGTATGCGTCTGGCCTAGTTGGCACGCTGTTCATTGATTTACTTAAAATGGTTTTAATTCCGCTGGTATTTTGCTCTATATCAGTGGGCATAGCCAATTTAAGTCAGCACCAACAAATGCATCGCGTTTGGGTAACAACGCTCATCTTTTTTGTCAGCAGTATGGCCATTGCGATTGTGTTGGGTATGACAGCCAGCCTGTATTTTAAGCCAGGTAGTGGTTTGCAAATTGCGATGTTTGAGCATGCGATGCAAAATTTTGAGGCAAAGCAATTACCCTTGTCAGAGTTTTTTGCCCAATTCCTGCATGGCTTATTTGTAAACCCTTTTACTGCTTTATCGCAGGGCAACGTCCTAGCCGTCGTCATGTTTGCGCTTATTTTAGGCATTACATTAGTGATGGGTGGTGAGCGTTTTCACCACATTAGGGCGCTATTACAAGAGGCATTAGAAGTCATCATGCAGATTGTGGGTTGGGTCATGCGTTTGGCGCCTTTTGGAATTATGGCGTTGCTGATTAAACTGGTGGCGGTGCAAGATATTGCCATGCTGAGTACACTCGCCAAGTTTGTTGCGGTGGTGGTTGGCACCACTTTATTGCACGGCATCGTTGTGTTGCCTTTGATTCTGTACTTATTTACGGGTAAGTCCCCCCTATGGTTTTGGCGTGGTGCACGTGAGGCGTTGGTAACGGCGTTCGCCACCAGTTCAAGTGCTGCTACACTGCCGATTACTTTGCGTTGTGCCATACAACACTTACACGTAAAACCTGAAATCGCCGGCTTTGTACTGCCGCTAGGCGCAACCATCAATATGGATGGCACTGCTTTGTATGAAGCTGCTGCGGCATTGTTTATTGCTAATCTGATAGGGGTGGATCTGAGTTTAGCACAGCAGTTGATTGTATTTCTTACCGCGATGATTGCCGCCATGGGCGCGCCCGGTATTCCAAGTGCGGGTATGGTGACCATGGTGATGGTGCTGCAATCAGTAGGTTTACCAGCTGAAGCGATTGCAATTTTATTACCGATTGATAGGTTATTAGATACCTTGCGTACTACCGTAAATGTGCAAGGCGATATGGTGGGTAGTTTAGTAGTGCAGAAGCTAACATTGCAAAGATGAGCTTCTGCAATGGCTATTTTAAATTATGGCAATCTGTTTTTAAGCAGCTTGAGTTATGAACCTTCGTGACAATTTCTGTCCATCATCAGTTATTCTGATTCATCTTATTTTACAGCCATAGTAGCAATTGTTATTGCTACCTAAACTTGGGATGCATTGTTAAAATAAAAAGTTGGACTTGACCTACATGACTTACGTATTTGTTACATGTTGCGAGCTAAGTTCGCTTACAAGGAGTCTGCAATAATGATTAGGTTAAAAATTCGTGACAAAATCATCGGCTTACTGGTGTTTTATTTTCTTGTGGCTTTGGTGGCCATTGGCTCTACATTACTGGTGTCGTGGCGGCTGGAAGGCGGTGCGGCAGCCATTAACGATGCTGGGCGCGAGCGTATGCGTTCATATCGTATTGCCTATTTACTAGAACAACAGGTTAAGCAACCTACAACACAACTGCGTGATGACATTGACCATGAAGTTGTTTTATTTGAGAGAACCTTGAGTGAGTTGGAGTTGGGTAATCCCCAGCGGCCGCTTTCCCTACCAAAAGATGTTGATGTTAAAACGCAGATGACACAACTGCGCCAGACATGGCAGACCAGTATTCATCCGTACATTACGCAGATTCTTAATACAGTTAGTATCGCCGAACAAGAAGCGCAGTTGATACAGTATCGACCGATGCTTGAGCAGTTTGTTAGCGGCATTAACGATTTGGTATCCATGGTGGAACGCAGTAATGCGCATGCGACCTCTTTGTTGCGATTTTTACAGATTACTTTGGTGAGTTTGGCATTAGTAGGTACCGTGTTGCTGGTTTATTTGTTTTCGCACATGGTGGTACGCCCAGTGACGCGGTTGCGTGAGGGGATTCAACGCATGGCACAGGCAGATTTTGATGTTCGTTTGCCTGTCACCAGTCAAGACGAGCTTGGTGAATTGGCCAGTGGTTTTAATTGTATGGCGGATCAATTGCAGGATATTTACGCCACGTTAGAGCAGCGCGTAGAGGAAAAAACGCGTAGCATTGAAGCGAAAAATAAAGAATTAGCTGCGCTAGATAAAGAAATGGCTGTTTCTGAAGAGCGTAATCTGTTAGCGCAGGAGCTACATGACAGCATTGCACAATCCTTGGCTTTTCTTAATATTCAGGTGCAGTTGTTGCAGGAGGATTTGCAAAAAGACCATATTACCGAGGCGATGAAAGGGCTGGCGCAAATCCGTGAAGGCGTACAGGAAAGTTATGATGATGTGCGAGAGTTGTTGGTGCACTTTCGCACACGCATTGGCAGCACGGATTTGGAAACGGCCATTCGCAGTGCATTAGAAAAATTTGAAGGACAAACAGGCATTAAAACTGCTTTTAAAATAAGTGGTAGCACACCTCTGCTACAACCCGAGCAAGTGCTGCAAGTGATGCATATTGTGCAGGAATCACTTTCTAATGTGCGTAAACACGCGCAAGCCAGCCAAGTTGAGGTGGAACTAGGTTGTGCCGCACGATGTACGATTGATGTACGTGATAATGGTGTCGGCTTTGATGCGGCGCGAGATGCGGGCGATAGCCATGTGGGGTTACGTATTATGCGTGAACGTGCGCACCGCATTGGCGCAGTATTATCTTTTGATTCTGTGCCAAGTGAGGGAACGCATATTTGCCTTATACTTCCTGCAACTGTACAAGAAAATAAAATAGTATGAAGCCCATTCGCGTTTTAATTGTTGATGACCACACGCTGTTTCGCAGTGGCATCAAACTATTGTTAGAGCGGCAAACAGGTTTTGAGGTGGTGGGTGAGGCGGGTGACGGACTGGAAGGTGTGAAGCGTGCCAAACAACTCAAGCCAGATGTGGTGTTGCTGGATTTACACATGCCTGGTACCAGTGGGCTGGAGGCTATTCCGTTGCTACGGGAAGAGGTACCGCAAACTCAGGTGATTATGCTCACCGTTTCCGAAGATGCTGATGATCTACTGGAAGCGTTACGTGCTGGCGCGCGTGGCTATTTATTAAAAAACATAGAGATGGACTTTCTGCTGGATTCCATACGCCGCGCGGCAGCAGGTGAATCGGTCATGTCAGCTCAAATGGCGGGTAAGCTGGCTGATGCTGTGCGTACCCCACAACATGGCTCGACTAAAGCAGAGTCTAACTTAGGAAAACTCACGCCACGTGAACGTGAAATTATTGTCATGCTAGCAAGTGGTGCGAGTAATAAAGAAATCGCACGTACGCTTGATTTAGCTGAATCTACCGTTAAAATTCATGTGCAAGGTATATTGCGTAAACTCAATTTGGCCAGCCGCGTACAGGCTGCGGTGTATGCTGTTGAGCATGGTTTGGTGCTTGAAAAACCTAACTGAAGTAGCTGCTGAATAGCTATTTATTGATACACGTCAATCCTAGAACATACTTTTTATCTAATGATGGCTCACTTATCAATCAGCTAGATAAATCACCATGAATTTTGACATTGTTATCGTAGGTGCAGGACCTTCTGGATTATGTTTTGCACAAGCGTTGGCAGAGAGTGGTCTACGCATTGCGGTTTTAGAACGGCAGCACGAAGACGCGCTCGCAAATCCTGCTTTCGATGGGCGTGAGATTGCACTCACCCATCATTCTGCCAAACTGATGCGTACACTTGGGCTTTGGCAGCGCATAAATCCAAACGCCATCTCACTCTTACGTGATGCCCGCGTACTCAACGGCTCGTCGCTATATGCCATGCAAATTGATCACCGTGATAGCCAACAAAATGAACTGGGTTATCTCATCTCTAATTGCCTCATCCGCAAAGCTGCTTTTGAAGCGGTTAAAACGTCCCCTAACATTACGCTGATGACAAGTGTAGAGATCAGTAAAATTAGCACAGATAACGAAAGCGCGCGTCTTACGCTTAACACTGGTGAAGTGATTGAAGCGCAACTTATCGTGGCCGCAGATAGCCGTTTTTCAGAAACACGGCGCGCGATGGGCATTTCTGCGTCTCAGCATGATTTTGGCAAAACGATGATGGTCTGCGTGATGGAGCATGATGTTTCACACCAACATGTGGCGTGGGAATGGTTTGATTATGGCCAGACGCTGGCACTATTGCCAATGAACGGCATGCGTTCTTCAGTTGTGATCACTTTGCCTGCACATGATATTCAGTGCCTGATGACGATGACCGAAAATGCCTTTAATCAAGCCGTTGAAGTGCGTTTTAAGCACAGGCTGGGTGCCATGCGCCTTGTTTCAACGCGCCATGCCTATCCTCTTGTTACCGTATATTCCGACCGTTTTGTGGCACTTCGTTTTGCCTTGGTTGGTGATGCTGCCGTGGGCATGCACCCCGTCACCGCGCATGGGTTCAATTTTGGTCTGCGTGGTGCAGAATCATTAGCCCGAGAAATTAAGGCGGCATATACGCGTGGTCGCAACATCGCATCTGCTGATTTGCTTGCGCGCTATGAAAAAACACATCAACGTGCTACACGACCTCTGTTTCTTGCCACTCACGCTATTGCTAAATTGTATAGTAATGATGCCCTGCCAGCGCGCTTAATCCGCCGTGTTTCACTTCATCTTGGCAATCGTATTTCGCCCTTTAAACGGGTGGTAGCTAATATGCTCACCGAGATTAATTAGCCAAAAGAACTAGTTCTTTTACTTCACTCATCCTATCCTTTTAATGTGCATGGAGTTGATATAAGTCAATGTTTGCATTTATATCTCCATTAAACTGCCTCATACAGCAATACCGTAAAGATTGATTACGGATTAACAAGTTAAGGGGCAAATCGATGGCGACGCAACAATATAAAGCATGGTCGGTGGTTATTGCGAGTACGCTGGCTTTTACCGTGTGCTTCATGATCTGGATGATGTTTGCTGTTATCGGCATCCCAATTAAAGCAACTTTAGGGCTTAATGAAACCCAGTTCGGTATCTTAATTGCTACCCCCGTATTGACAGGTTCACTTATTCGGCTTCCGCTCGGCATGTGGACTGACAAATTTGGTGGGCGCATCGTATTTTTTATTTTGATGCTATCTACCATCATTCCAATTTATTTAATTTCCAAATGTACAGAATACTGGCAGTTTCTGGTCACCGGCTTATTTGTGGGCGTTGCAGGAGGCTCTTTCACCGTGGGTATTGCGTATTGCGCACGCTGGTTTCCTAAAAATCGCCAAGGTTTGGCGATGGGTATTTTTGGTGCAGGCAACACGGGTGCGGCAGTCACTAAGTTAGTTGCGCCGCTCATTGTGGTTGGCTTTGGTTGGACCATGGTGCCGCAGGTATATGCAGTATTAATGCTAATTACCGCGATTCTTTTTTGGTTTTTTACGTTCTCTGAACCTGCCCATAAGGTAGGGAATACAGTTTCCATGCGTGAGCAGCTTTTGGTACTCAAAGACCCTAAAGTGTGGAAATACAGCCAGTATTATTCCATTGTATTTGGTGGTTATGTGGCGCTGGCGTTGTGGATGACCAAATACTACATCGGTGAATATGGCTTTGACCTCAAAACAGCGGCATTGATGGCAGCTGCATTTAGTATTCCTGGCGGGGTGTTACGCGCGGTCGGTGGTTATTACTCTGATAAATTTGGCGCACATACCGTGACATGGTGGGTGCTTTGGGTGTCGTTGACTTGCCTATTCTTTTTGTCTTATCCGCAAACCGATGTTTCCATTATCACGGTAACAGGCCCGCAAACTTTCCATATCGGCCTAAGCGTCACCATGTTCACTATCATCATGTTTACGATGGGCATTGCATTTGCCATTGGCAAGGCCTCCGTCTTTAAATATATCTCAGATGACTATCCGCACAACATCGGCGTTATTTCCGGCGTGGTGGGCTTGGCAGGTGGTTTGGGCGGATTTTTAATGCCGATCATGTTTGGTGCCTTACTGGATTTAACCGGTGTGCGGACTTCTGCCTTTATGTTGATGTTCGGTATTGTCTGGGTATCGCTCATCTGGATGTACTGGACAGAGGTGCGTCCCGTAAAAATCAGCCGTCATCATGAACGTCAGGTTGCAAAACAAGCGACACCAATCTAGAGAGGAATAATATGTCAACGAATATCGAAAAATGGGATGTAGAGGACAACGGATTCTGGGAGTCCACGGGTAAAAAAATTGCTTATCGCAATCTGTGGATCTCGGTGCCTGCGTTGTTATGTGGCTTCGCCGTGTGGCTTATGTGGGGCATTATTGCCGTACAGATGAGCAATCTTGGGTTTCCGTTCAGTAAGGATGAGTTGTTCACCTTAACGGCGATTTCTGGGCTGGCAGGTGCCACCATGCGCATTCCGTCTTCATTTTTCATTCGCTTGGCGGGCGGGCGCAATACTATTTTTCTCACTACGGCAATGTTACTAAGCCCTGCAATTGGCACTGGCATTGCCTTGCAGCATCCAGAATGGCCATTATGGGCGTTTCAACTGCTGGCATTGTGGTCTGGCGTGGGTGGCGGCAACTTTGCCAGCTCTATGTCTAACATCAATACATTCTTTCCAAAACGTCTGCAAGGTACGGCGCTGGGTCTCAATGCTGGGTTAGGCAACTTTGGCGTGACTACCATGCAGATTCTGATTCCACTGGTGATGACCGTTGGCATTTTTGGCGTGTTTGGTGGTGAGCCTACTACACTGGTAAAAGATAGCGGTTGGATATTCGGCAAAATTCCCGCAGGTACGCCAACCTTTATTCAAAATGCGGGTTTCGCTTGGGTGCTATCGCTGGTGCCGCTGGCAATTTTATGTTTTTTTGGTATGAATAACTTAAAGACGATTTCACCGGATATTGGCAGCACAATCGTCGCCTTTATTAAAGTGACCTGGCTTTATACGCTGTCTTTTATTCCAGCCATGTTAGGGCTTTACCTTTACTTGCCTGCACCAACCGGGCTGGGTTTGTTGAATATGTGGATAGCTATGCCGCTCATTATTGGCGCTACTTT
Source organism: Methylotenera sp. RIFCSPLOWO2_02_FULL_45_14 (assembly GCA_001803395.1). GTDB lineage: Bacteria > Pseudomonadota > Gammaproteobacteria > Burkholderiales > Methylophilaceae > Methylotenera. The sequence continues at coordinate 49,478 of MHBU01000022.1, forward strand.
GCTCATTATGAAGCTGGCGGCGTTTGGTACGATGAAAGAAAACATCGCCAAACAGTTCGCTATTTTTAATAACAAACATACTTGGTCGATGACGGCGCTTTATTTAGTCACTTTTGGCTCATTTATTGGCTTTTCGATGGCATTGCCACTGTCTATCACTGTAATTTTTGGTGACCAGCACCTGTTTGATGCAGCCACGCAAGTTTGGACGCACGTAAAAAATCCAGCCGCGCCTTCTGCGCTGACTTACGCCTGGATTGGTCCATTTGTGGGTGCACTGATTCGTCCAGTCGGTGGCTGGATTTCTGACAAAGTAGGGGGTTCTATCGTTACCCAGATTATTTCTGTGGTGATGGTGGTGGCGTCAGCTTACGCCGGTTACATCATGATGCAGGCCTACCATTCAGCCACGCCAGAGATTTATTTCACACAATTTTTAGTGGTGTTTGTTGTGCTGTTTGCGGCGACCGGTGTTGGCAACGGCTCTACCTTTCGTACCGTGGGTGTGATTTTTGACCGCGTGCAGGCAGGCCCTGTGCTGGGATGGACTTCAGCTGTTGCTGCTTACGGTGCTTTCATTGCGCCGGAAGTCATCAAAGGGCAAATCAAAGCAGGTACGCCTGAAATGGCGATGTATGGTTTTGCGGTGTTCTATGCGCTGTGTCTGATATTGAATTGGTGGTTTTATTTACGTGCGGGCAGTGAAATTAAAAACCCGTAAGGATTGATGTAGGGCGGATGGACATAGCGTTATCCGCCGAATGAAAAACATGCGGCAAAAAACGATAGGAGTAAGAAATGAGTCACTTTCTGGATAGATTAAAATTTTTTGATAAAGTCAAAGAGACTTTCTCTAACAACCATGGCATCGTCACCAACGAAGACAGACAGTGGGAAGATGCATACCGCCACCGTTGGCAGCACGACAAAGTGGTGCGTTCTACGCACGGCGTGAACTGTACCGGCGGTTGTTCATGGAAAATTTTTGTTAAAAATGGTTTGGTGTCATTCGAAATGCAGCAAACCGACTACCCACGTACGCGGGATGATTTGCCGGATCATGAGCCACGCGGTTGCCAACGCGGCGCTTCATTTTCTTGGTATTTATATAGCCCGCATCGTATTAAGCATCCGTTGATACGCGGTCGCTTGTTAGACCTTTACCGTACTGAACGCATGACAGGTAAAGACCCTGTTGAAGCTTGGGGCGCCATTCAAGCCGACGAGAGGAAGCGTAAATCCTACACCGCCGTGCGCGGCTTAGGCGGTTTTGTGCGTACCTCATGGGATGAGGTGAATGAAATCATGGCTGCGGCCAATGTTTACACCATCAAAAAATGGGGTCCAGATCGCATTTTTGGTTTTTCACCTATCCCTGCCATGTCGATGATTTCCTACGCAGCAGGCTCTCGATACCTCTCATTGATCGGTGCGGCTTGCGGCTCTTTTTATGATTGGTACTGCGATTTACCTGCTGCTAGTCCACAAACTTGGGGTGAGCAAACCGACGTACCAGAAGCAGCCGATTGGTATAACTCTACCTACATTATTATTACAGGCGCTAACCTGCCAATGACGCGCACTCCAGATGCACACTTTGCCTCCGAAGTGCGTTACAAAGGCGCAAAAATTGTCGCCATGGCGCCAGATTATGCCGAGTTCTGCAAATTCTCTGATCTATGGATGCCGATTCGCCAAGGTACGGATGCTGCGGCCTTTTTAGCCATGGGACATGTTGCGCTGAAAGAATTTCACATTGATAATCAAGATCCATATTTCCAGGAATACGCGCGAAAATACACCGACTTGCCAATGCAAGTAATGTTACGCAAGCAAGGTGGCGCTTATGTGTCCGATCGCTTTTTACGCGCGTCAGACTTTGATGGTGCCTTGGGTGAAACCAATAATCCAGACTGGAAAACCATTGTTTTTGATGAAAAAACCAAAGCCTTTGTCGCGCCTAATGGGTCTATTGGTTTCCGTTGGGGTGAAGAAGGTAAATGGAATTTACTGGAAAAAAATGCGGCGACTCAGAAAAAAATGCAGGCACAGCTAACTTGCATTACAAGCCGCGATGACGTGGTTTCAGTAGGTTTTCCGCATTTTAACCATGATGAAGCGGATCTGTTATTCCGTAACGTACCCGTACGCAAAGTGAAACTGGCTAATGGTGAAGAGGCGCTGGTGGCTACCGTGTTCGATCTGCAGATTGCCCAATACGGCATAGACCGTGGCTTAGGTGGCGACAATGTGGCTAAAGATTACAGCGATGCTAACGTAGCTTATACCCCAGCTTGGGCGGAAAAAGTCACAGGCGTGAAAGCCGCTGATATTGAGCGCACTGGCCGTGAGTTTGCTTACAACGCCTCGAAAACCAAAGGTAAATCCATGGTGATTATGGGCGCTGCCATTAACCACTGGTATCACAATGATTTAGCCTATCGCTCCATCATGAACTTGCTGCACATGTGTGGTTGCGTGGGGCAATCTGGCGGTGGTTGGGCGCATTACGTTGGGCAAGAGAAATTACGCCCACAAGCGGGCTGGGCGCCGATTGCTTTTGCAACGGACTGGATGCGTCCACCGCGCCATGCCAACTCTACGTCTTACTGGTATTTCCATACCGACCAATGGCGTTATGAAACGCTTAATGCTGACAGTTTGTTATCTCCAGCAGGCAAAGGTAAAAACCGTGGCAATTCAATTGCTGATTACAACGTTAAAGCTGCACGTATGGGCTGGCTACCATCGATGCCAAACTTTAACCGTAATCCGATTGAGTTAGCAGAAGAGGCGATGAAGAGTGGTGCTAGCGACGAAGCCTCAGTGGCGCAGTATGTAGCCGCACAGTTAAAGTCTGGCAAGTTGGATGTGGCTTTTGCCGACCCGGATAACCCTGTAAATTGGCCGCGCAATCTGTTTGTATGGCGCGCTAACCTTATTGGTTCTTCTGCAAAAGGGCACGAGTATTTCCTTAAACACTTACTCGGTGCGCAAAATGGTGTGTTGCAGGAGTCAGGCGCAGGCAGTGAAAATAAAGAGGTGAAATGGCATGAAGATGCACCGATTGGTAAATTGGATTTGATGGTGGACATTAACTTCCGCCTTAATTCTACAGGCGCGTATTCTGACATTATTTTGCCGACTGCTACCTGGTATGAAAAGAACGACTTGAATACTACTGATATGCATCCCTTTATTCACCCGCTGTCTGAAGCCGTATCACCAGGTTGGGAATCTAAATCTGACTGGCAGATTTTCAAATCACTGGCCAAAACCTTCTCACCACTGGCTGAAAAGCACCTAGGCACGAAAAAAGAGGTGGTAGCATTGCCCATGCAGCATGATTCTGCGGCAGAATTGGCGCAACCATTTGGCGAGGTGAAGAACTGGAAAGAAGGCGATTGCGAGCCGATTCCAGGCAAAACCATGGCGATTATCAAGCTGGTTGAGCGTGTTTATGGCGATACGTATCGTAAATTTATTGCCCTTGGACCACTCATGACCAAGCTTGGCAACAACATCAAGGGCATCGATTGGAATACCGACCAAGAATATGAAGAACTTAAAAAGCATAACTCCACCGTAAGCGAACCTGGTATTTCTTTCGGCATGCCTTCGCTAACCGAAGATATTGAGGTGTGCGATTCCGTGATGCGCATGGCGCCAGAAACCAATGGTGAAGTCGCGCATAAATCATGGTCTGCGTTATCTAAAAAAACAGGCATTGATCATCATCATTTGTACGCTGGTCGCCATGAAGACAAATTTACCTTCAAGGATATTCAGGCGCAACCGCGTAAGATTATTACCGCGCCAACTTGGTCTGGCATTGAGTCTGAGCATGTGTCCTACACGGCGGGTTATACCAATATCCATGAGCATATTCCATTCCGTACACTTACTGGTCGCGCGCATTTCTACCAAGACCATGAATGGATGCTGGACTTCGGTGAGGGTTTTTGCACTTACAAACCGATGGTCGATTTAGGTGAGCTGAACGCTTTGCCTAAGAGCGTCACCAGCAAACCGCATCTTGCGCTGAACTGGATTACACCGCATTCCAAGTGGGGTATCCATTCTTCTTATCAAGATAACTTACGTATGCTGACTCTGTTCCGTGGCGGGCCTTATGTATGGTTATCTGAGGACGACGCTAAATCTGTGGGCATTGAAGACAATGACTGGGTAGAAGCGTTGAACCATAACGGCGCAACGGTAGCACGTGCCGTAGTCTCGCAACGAGTACCGCGCGGCATGGCTATGATGTACCACGCGCAAGAAAAAAATATTAACGTGCCGGGTTCACCTACCACAGGCAAGCGTGGCGGTATTTTAAATTCAGTCACACGTGTCATTATGAAACCGACCAATATGATCGGTGGCTATGCACAGCTTTCTTACGGCTTTAATTATTACGGCACGGTAGGTTGTCAACGCGACACCATGGTGGCGTTACACAAGATCGCTGATAAAGACGTGGATTGGTTAGAGCGTCCGCTCACGCCAGAACGCGAAGCACAGCTTAACCCCGTTGGCGTTGGCGCCAAATAAAAGGACACTAGGAGAACATCATGAAAGTACGCGCACAATTCGCCTTTGTCTTTAACCTGGACAAATGCATCGGCTGTCACACCTGCTCGGTCACCTGTAAAAATGTGTGGACCAACAGAAAAGGCGTGGAATACGCTTGGTTTAACAACGTGGAATCAAAACCTGGCGTGGGTTACCCAAAACAATGGGAAAACCAGGATATTTGGAACGGCGGCTGGGAGCTTAAAAACGGCAAACTGGAATTAAAATCTGGCAGCCGCACCAACAAGCTGCTTAATATCTTTGCCAACCCAGATATGCCTGAAATTGACGATTATTACGAGCCGTTTACTTACAACTACGCACATCTGAAAAATGCACCATTGTCAGAGGCCACGCCTACTGCTAGACCCATATCGCAAATCACAGGCGAAAGTATGGAAAAGATCACTTGGGGGCCAAACTGGGAAGACGATTTAGCTGGTGAGTATCATAAGCGCAGTAAAGACAAAAATATGGACAACATCCAGAAGGAGATGTACGGCCAGTTTGAGAATACTTTCCACATGTATTTGCCGCGCATTTGCAACCACTGCTTGAACGCAGCTTGTGTTGCAGCTTGCCCATCTGGCTCAATCTACAAACGCGAAGAAGACGGCATTGTGCTGGTTGACCAAGACAAATGTCGCGGCTGGCGCATGTGCGTGAGTTCATGCCCATACAAAAAAGTGTTTTACAACTGGGAGTCAGGCAAGGCCGAGAAGTGCATTGGCTGTTATCCACGCGTGGAGTCCGGCATGCCAACAGTATGCTCAGAATCTTGCGTCGGGCGCATCCGCTACAACGGCATCATGCTGTACGACGCGGATCGCATTGAAGAGTTAGCGAGCATGGAGGATACACAAGACCTCTACGAAGCACAGCGCAGCATATTCTTAGATCCGAATGACCCCGAAGTGATCAAAGCCGCGCGTGCGGAAGGCATTAATGAAGACTGGCTTGAAGCCGCCCGCAATTCACCTATTTGGAAGATGGTAATGGACTGGAAAATTGCTTTCCCGATTCACCCTGAGTTCCGTACTTTGCCGATGGTGTGGTACGTACCGCCTTTGTCACCAGTACAATCGCAAATTGACCAGGGTAATTTACCTGTTGGCCCAGATGGTGCGATTCCAGTAGCGGGCGCGATGCGTTTACCAATACAGTACCTAGCCAATTTACTCACGGCTGGTAAAGAGGCGCCAATTGAAAGCGCCTTGAATAAGCTGATTGCCATGCGTAGTTATCAACGCTCGATACACGTAGAGGGCAAGGTTGATACGCGTGCGATTGATGCTGCTGGTATTACTGAAGATCAAGCCAAAGAAATGTACCGTTACTTAGCCATTGCCAATTATGAAGACCGTTTTGTAATTCCGACTGGGCATACCGAAGAAACTTTGGACGATTCTTTCGGCTTCCAAGGTCAAAATGGTTTCACGTTTGGCAATGATACTTCACACGGGGTTTCAAAAATCACGCTGTTCCCGCGCCGCCGTAAAGACACGGTAGAGCCTAAACAAGAAGCGCCAAATAGTTAAAGGAAATATCATGCAAATTTACAAATTATTATCGGCATTACTTGATTACCCCAATCAGGACTTAATTGAGCATCTGCCTGAGTTGCGCGAGTTTGTCGTGCAAAACTTGGAAATAGATCATGCCGAACGCGAGGCTTTGCAGAACTTTTTAACCCATTTGCAGAGTATGCCAGTCACAGAGTTGCAAGCGGATTACGTGAAAACTTTTGATATGACGGCAGAACACAGTTTGCACCTGACGCATCACCTATTTGGCGATGATAAAAACCGTGGCCCAGCTTTGATTGATTTGGGTGAGTTGTACAAGGATTACGGCGTAGAGGTGGTCACCAATGAGTTACCGGACTACTTGCCGCTCATTCTGGAATTTACGGCTTATTTGGATGATAATGAAGCGACCGTGTTTTTATCTGACGCTAAAAAAGTGCTGGGTGTACTGACAGAAAACCTGCAAAAAGCGGGCAGCCCTTATGCCGCATTGCTCTCGATTATTGAGAGCAGAGCGACGCTGACTAAATTGGCTGCTTAAGCTAAAGACATTAAGGAGAACAAAATGAATTTACACAATTTTCTTTACGGCGTGTATCCCTACATTGCGCTTAGTGTGTTTCTGCTAGGCAGCCTGTTACGCTTTGATCGTGAGCAATACACATGGAAGAGCGATTCCAGTCAGTTGCTATCCAAGGCGAATATGCGACTAGGTAGCAATCTATTTCATGTTGGCATTATTGCCATCTTTGGTGGGCACGCCGTCGGCTTATTAACGCCACACAGCGTGTTTACAGGGCTTGGCGTATCCGACATGGCGCACCAAATGGTGGCGATTTGGGCAGGGTCTATTTTCGGTGTTATGTGTTTAATTGGCGGGGCAATTTTATGGGTGCGCCGCATGTTCAATGCGCGGGTGTCAGCCACCAGTCGCCGCTCTGACAAGTTTATTCTTACTTGGCTACTCATCACGCTCATGCTTGGGCTGTCAACTATTCCTGTATCTATTGGGCACGCCAACCACGGCAACCCTAGCGTGATGATTGCGCTGGCTGAATGGGTACAAAGTATTGTTTACCTACACCCTGACCCATCATTGTTAAACGGCGTGGACACGATTTTTAAAATACATTTATTCTTTGGCATGACTGTGTTTTTGCTGTTCCCGTTCACCCGCTTAGTACATGTGTGGAGTGCGCCGTTTGGCTACGCCAATCGCCCATATCAAGTGGTGCGTAGCAAACGTAAGTTCTTAAAAAGCTAGGAGATGATAATGAACCATCGATTAAGTATTTCTGTATTTTCCGCCTTGTTAGCGATGTGGGCATTACCAGCTTTGGCAGACGAGGCTGCTAAACCTGCACCACCTGAAACCCTGCTTGAAGCCATCAAGCAAGGTAAACCAATGACCAACTTCAGGTTGCGTTACGAGAACGTCAATCAAGACGGCTACCAATCGACTGCTGCCAATGCTAAAAAGCTCGACACAGGCGAAGCCTTTACCTTACGCAGCTTAATCGGCTGGCAGACAGCACCATTTAATAATTTCAGTTTTGCCGCACAAATCACCGATGTCCACGAGTTTAACGACGATTTTAACGACCGCCGTGACAACGTGCCAGAACCAGGCAAGGGCGCATACCCCAACATCGTTGACCCAGGCTACACCGACATCAACCAGCTGTATGTGGACTGGACTGGCATTAAAAACACCAAACTGCGCTTAGGTCGCCAACAGCTTAATCTGGACAATGTACGCTTTATCGGCGACATCGCCTTCAGGCAAAACATGCAGGTGTTTGATGGTATTTCTGTGTTGAATAAAAGCATCCCTGATGTTGAAATCTTTGCCGCCCACTTTGACAAAGTGCGCCAGATCACCACCAAACTGCGTGACGGCAACATCGATATGGTGAATGCCAAATATCGCATCTCGCCTACAGAGTCACTCGTGGGTTACGGCTATTTCATTGATGTCGAGAATTTAGGGCAAAATGGAGGTAACCCGACAGCAGCTGGTTTCGCCGCACAAGGTGGCAATGGCTTGGGTGCCAGTCAAGACTCCATCCCAACAGCCACCACTGATGCCAGCAGCAAAACCTTTGGCCTACGTCTAGACGGCGCGCGTAAAGTGAATGATGACTGGAAGCTGCTCTACACTGCAGAATACGCTAAGCAGGATGACTACCGTGGCGGCAATACGCTGATTGATGCGCATTACTTCAAGCTAGGCGGTGGTGCAGCCTACGGCGTTTGGTCATTACGCATAGACCATGAAAAGCTCTCCAGCAACAATGGTAAATACGCCTTTCAAACCCCACTGGGCACTAATCATCTGTTTCAAGGCTGGGCAGATGTATTTTTAGCCACACCACGTCAAGGCATGGAAGACACCTTCATTACTTTTGCGGGCAGTATCGAGAAAGCCAAGCTGTATGCGGAATACCATGTATTTAAGTCAGATGAGAAATACCAATCGCTCAACGGAAAATTTGGTGACAAATACGGCACAGAGTTTGATGCCAGTGTGGCTTATCCGTTCAGCAAGGAGCTGATGGGCAAAGTGGAATACGCCAAATTCAATGAAAGTGATGTGTATGGCGGCAGCCTACAAGGCGCCGCACGTAAGGGTGATAAAGAAATCGTTTGGCTCACTGGGATGTACACGTTTTAACTGAGTTGATCATGCCTAAAAACGACAATTATCCTGCTTCGTTGGTCGATAGCTTTGGTCGCAAGGTGGACTATATCCGCTTATCAATTACAGATCGTTGTGATTTTAGGTGTGTCTATTGCATGTCTGAAGACATGCAATTTTTACCGCGTGATGAAGTGCTAACGCTGGAAGAGTGCTCTCGTCTGGTTAAAGCTTTTGTCTCGCTTGGGGTAAAAAAAGTTCGGATTACCGGCGGTGAGCCGCTGGTGCGTAAAGACGCGTTATGGCTTTTTAATGAAATAGGCCACTTGTCTGGTCTGAATGAACTGGTTATTACCACCAATGGTTCACAGTTGGAGCATCAAGCGCAGGCATTAAAGCAAGCTGGCGTGCGTCGCATTAACATTAGCCTGGATAGTCTGGATGCGGCGCGTTTTCGTAAAATTACCCGTGTGGGCAATCTTGATAAAGTGTTGCGTGGAATTGCTGCGGCTAAACAGGCTGGATTCGAGAAGATTAAACTCAATACATTATTGATGCGTGGTGTGAATGATGATGAAGCGCTGCCCTTGGTTGCATTTGCGATAGCGCAGGGCATTGATATTTCTTTTATTGAAGAAATGCCGCTGGGCCTTGTGCACCACACGCGCAATTCAACTTACGTAAGTAATGAAGATACATTGAAATTGCTGAGGGCGCGTTATGATCTCATCGGTAGCGTAGAGAACACTGGAGGGCCTGCGCGCTACTGGCGTGTTCCGAACACGGATACAAAAGTTGGCTTTATCTCTCCGCACAGCCATAATTTTTGTGAATCCTGTAATCGCGTGCGCATTACCAGTAAAGGCGAACTATACCTCTGTCTGGGTCAAGAAAATAAAGTCGATTTAATGCCTTTATTAAGAGAGTATCCACGTGACGATAAGCCGCTTATTGAGGCTATCATTGGCAGCATGAACATTAAGCCTAAAGGTCACGATTTTGATTTAAAACGTGCAGCACCGGCCGTGATACGCTTTATGTCTCATACCGGTGGTTGATATTATCAATTTTACTTTTACCTTTACCGTAACTGTCAGTAGCTAAAAGTTTATAAAGTGCCTGTTAATGATAATTAGCTGGCACTTACTTTATTCCACTTACTTAAACCACCCATTACTAATGAATACGCCGCGGGTACCACCACTAAAGTCAGCAGCGTGGATGAAATCATGCCGCCGATAATGGCAACGGATAATGGTTTGTTGGTTTCACTGCCCGCACCTAGGCCTAATGCGGCAGGAAGCAGCGCTAAAATAATGGTGAGTGAAGTCATTACCACCGGGCGCACCCTGATTGGGCATGCTTCTTTAAGTGCGTCGTTAATATTGGCACCTTTTTCTATCAGTTGGTTGGTTAAGTCCACCAGCAAAATCGAGTTTTTAGCGACCAGACCTATCAGCAGTACCAAGCCGATCATGGAGTACATGTTGAGAGAGTTGCCTGTAATCAATAGTGCAATGAGCCCGCCAATAATGGCAAGCGGCTGGGCGAGCATGATAATGAAGGGCTGGATGAATGAGTTGAATTGGCTAGCTAATACCATGTAGAGCAAAGTGAAAGCCAGCAAAAGTACAAACTTGATATTTGTAAAAGTTTTACCAAACTCTTCAGCTTGGCCTGTGAGTTTGAGCGTGTAATCTGGCGGCACAATTTTACTGGCGATTTCTTTCACTAAATCGACGGCTTCACCCAGTGGCATATTGGGGTTGGCGTAAAAATTAGCGGCATATTGCAAATCGTATCGACCAATCACCGCTGGTCCCAACTCATGTTTGAAACTGGCAACTGCATCCAGGCGCACTAATTCGCCATTAGCGCTACGCAGGTAAATTTTGCTTAAATCGGCGACATTGTTCAAGTCGCCTTCGGTGGCTTTCAGGCGAATGTCGTAGCGCTGGCCATCACCTGAGGCCTCGTTATATTTGGCAACATTGATACCGCCAGCATACAAGCTAACAGCAGTGGCAATATCTGTGGCACTTAGGCCTAAGTTTGCTGCGTTTGCGCGGTCAATTTGCATGTTGAGTTGTGGCAGATCTAGTTGTACATCTAAATCTACTTTGCCCATGTCGGTATTGCTGCTCAGTGCCTGTTGCAGCGATTGTGAGATGCGGCCAATTTCTTGCAGGTTGGCGCCCGTTAAATTGAACTGCAATTTCTCAGAGCGTTGACCACGCACTACCGATGCCGGCGCGGGGAGTGCGCGCACGCCGGGTATTTTATCCAGTTCGGCTTTGAGTTCTTTTATTAGCGCTTTTTGACTCTTGTTACGCTCTTGTTTTGGTTTTAAGCGCACATTGACATTACCCTGATTGACTTGCCCGCGTGAACCCGCACCTATCATAGAAAAGTAGCTGGCAACTTCATCTTTGTGGTTGGCGACAGTGGCTTCTACCAGCTTTAAGCGCGAGTCGGTGTAGGCTAAGGTTGATCCCAAGGGGGTGTTGATCCTAATGCCAAAACTGCTTTCGTCGGTTTCTGGTACAAAATCTTTTTCAACATATTTAAGGGTGTAGAACCCAGAGAAACCAACAAAAACGAGGGTGGATAACAGCACCAAACCACGATGATTAAGCGTAGCGTAAAGTAACTTTTTATACACATTATCGATGCTACTTAACATGCGCCCAAACATACGGTAAAGTGCATTTTCATTGTGGGTGACGCTTAGGTAACGTGAGCACAACATAGGGGTGAGTGTGAGCGAAACAAACAAAGAGACCAGCACCCCAAATGTGACCACTACAGCAAATGATTTGAAAAACTTACCAATAATGCCATCCATAAAAATCACAGGCGCGAATATACACACCAGCGCGGCTGATGAAGCCAGCACGGCAAATACCACCTCGTTACTACCAATAATGGTGGCGCGTGTGCGAAAGGCTGCAACCGCCCGCGGGTTTTTTAGATCAATCGCGCTCAAGCCTGTGCCGGCTTCGCCTTCCATGTGGCGTAATATGCTTTCGCGCACTACAATGGCGTCATCCACTACTACGCCGATCAGTAACAGCAGGGCTAGCATGGTCATGCTGTTAAAGGTGTAACCAGCAAAATACATAACAGCGATGGCGCCAAGCAATGAGACTGGAATTTCCAAACAAACCATTAAGGTTGAGCTGAAAGATCGCATAAAAATCAACACGATTAGTGCAGCAAACAGGGTGCCTTCAACTAGGTGCTCTTTGAGTGAGGCGACCATTTGGTTAATAAAAATAGAGTCGTTGCTGGAAATTTCGAGTGTTAGGCCAGGCGGTAAGTTGGGGCGTATGTCATTTTCCAGCCTGCGCTCTACTTCTTTAATAATGCCAACAGTGTTGGCATTTGCGACTTTAACCATGCCCAAACCCACGGTTGGCTTGCCGTTGTAGCGTGCAATTTGACGATTATCGCTAATGCCATCTTCAACCGTGGCAACGTCTTTCAGGCGAATAGATGCGCCTGATTTTGTGGCGACGACTAACTCAGCCAGGTCTTTAATGGTGTGAAACTCCAGATCAAGTTTTATTAACTGTTCTGCTTGTGCGCTGACTAAAAAACCGCCAGGCAGTTGTATATGCTCACGACTAAAAGCGGCAGTTAAATCACTTGCGGTAAGCTTGTAGGCTGCCATGCGCTCTGGCAGAACATTCACGCGAATCACACGGTCGCGGCGCCCGCCAATGGTGACTTCACCTACGCCGTTGATGGTTTCAAATTTTTTCTTGAGTACATTGTTTGCGTATAAATTAAGTTGCTGTATGGTGCGGTCACCACTGAGTGCCAGCCATATCACGGCAGAGGCATTGGTATCCACCTTTTGTACGGTCGGTGGGTCTGTGTCTGCAGGCAGTCGGCGTAGTATCTGGTTTACCTTGGCTTGTACTTCGTTGTAAGCAACATCAATGTTTTTATCCAGCGAGAAAGTAATGCTTACGCTAGAAAAACCAGGAGAAGAAGAAGATTGAATGTGCTCAATGCCCGGGGTGGTGTTGATGGCGGATTCAATAACGCTGGTAATGCTGGTATCAATGACATCAGGATTGGCACCACGTAATGTGGTATTGACCATAATGATAGGAAAATCAATGGCTGGAATGCGATCAACGCCGATGCGCTGATACGAAATAATACCGAACAAAACAATCACGCCTGACAACATCCAAGCAAGGACGTGACGTTTAATGGAAAGTTCTGGCAAGGTCATTGAGTTGCGTTCTTTTATTGTTGTTGAATTGTGATTATTGCGTCAGGTGATCTGAAGCGATTTTTACCGGGGCTTTATCGGTTAAAAAACCTGCGCCATCGGATGCAATCGTATCGTTTGCATTGAGTCCATCAATAATTTCAACCAATCTATTTTGGTGCAAGCCGGTTTTTACGATCACTTGATGCGCTGTATCGGCTTTTACCACATACACCACTTCACCCGCTGGCCGTAACACCACGCTTTGTTCTGGCACCATCATGGCGTTGGGTCGCTCGCCTAAAATCACGGTGCCTGTCACGCTAGCCCCTGGTTGCCAATCTAGTTGATTTGTCACATCTGCAATCACATCAACGGTGCGGTTACTTTCTGTAATCATGGATTTTAATTCCCGAATTACCGATTCAACCACTTGCGTGCTGGTAGGCGTGCTTAAACGTACTTTTAAACCAGGTTTAAGTTGTGCGCTGATACGTTCCGGAAAAGGGATATGTGCACGTAAGCGTTTATTGGAAATGATTTGCACAATCGGGTCACCTACTTTTACAAACTCACCTGTATCCACGATTTTTTTCTCTACCACACCGCTGGCGGGTGCAAACACTTTTGTTTTACTACTGCTATGGTTGATGGTACTCACGCGCGCTTTAGCACCAGTGAGCTGTTCTTTGAGTACATTTTGTTGCGCTAACTCGTTATCCACCACATTTTGCGAGATAAACTTTTTGTTAACTAAAGCCTGGCTGCGTACGACAGTTTTAGCTTGGTTGTCTAATAAGGCCTCAATGCGCGCAACCTCAGCCTGCGCTTCATTGCGTTGCAAGCCAAAGTCTGTTGCGTCTAAAGTTGCAATGAGTTGGCCTTGCTTGACTGTTTGGCCGGGACTTACATACACTTTAATAACGCGTGCAGCCACCTCTGCCGCAATAGTGGGGTCAATTAAGCCTTCAAGTGAGCCAATGGCTTCTTCGGTGATTTCAATCGATTTATTTTGTACTTGGGTGACTGTGATTAAAGTCGGTTTTGGGCCTTGTTTTTCCTGACCAGATTTGCCAGTCGACTTATCGTTGGCACCACAAGCTACCAGTAGGCTTAAAAATAATGTGAGTAAAATAGATTGTGTGATTTTATGCATAATTGGGATGCTAACGGCTCTTGATTTTTTTGTTCAGTACTTTATTTGATGTCACTTAAAATTTCTTGCCAATTAAAAAATGGACCAGGGTCAGTTTTACGTCCTGGTGCAATATCTGAATGCCCTACTATAGCTTGTATTGGATAGACGTTACTAATGCTCAATATTAATTTTTTTAGTGTTTGATATTGCGCGGGTTCAAACGCTTCAAAGTCCGAACCTTCTAACTCAATTCCGACTGAGAAATCATTACAACGTTCATGTCCTTGCCAATTTGATACGCCTGCATGCCAGGCGCGTTCTAGACATGAAACAAATTGTATCAGCGCGCCATCGCGCCGAATTAAAAAGTGCGATGAAACTTTTTGGGTGTAGATTTCAGCATAATAAGGGTGTTCATTAGGATTGAGTTGATTGGTAAAGAGCTCAATAATGCCGTTGCCACCATATTGGTTGGGAGGCAAGCTGATGTTGTGAATAACAATTAAACAAATTTCAGCCTGTGGGCGGGCATCAAAATTTGGCGAAGCAATTAACTGCGCGTTATGAGCAAAGCCTGCTTTATTGATGAGGTAAGTTTCCATAACCCTGATTTTAGGCATATTTGAGTATAAAATGCCAACATTACGAAATTTATACAGTATTTATTTTAAGGGACAGCCAAAATGGTATTTTTAGAGTTACTAGCGATGCTGGTTGTGATTTTAATCGCAGCAGAAGTGTTTACCAATGCGCTGGAGCATTTGGGCGAAAAATTGGGGATTTCTGAAGGTGTTACTGGCTCGCTATTTGCCGCTGTAGGTACAGCACTACCAGAAACCATGGTGCCATTGCTGGCATTGTTGGCAGGTACGCAAAATGTCACCACAAATGAGGAAATTGGTGTGGGCGCAATTTTAGGGGCTCCCTTGATGTTAGCGACACTGTCTATTTGCTTGATGGCTATTTCAGTGTGGAAACGTCGTGGCGCACAGGGTCACTTACGCCCTGAAAAAACAGGACTTAAACGTGATTTAAACTTTTTTATTATGGCCTTTTCTTTTGCTACGCTGGCTATGTTTGTTCCGCATACCCAGGCTACTATTCGCGTTGTACTTAGTTTTGGCATGGTCTTGATTTATTTTATCTACGTGATGCTCACTTTGCGTGCGTCTAAGGCTTTGGTGGATGATGGTCATGCCACAGAAGCTGATAGTGACATGTTTTTATGCAGACTGGGCTTGCCAAATAACACGGTGGTCATTGTTATCCAGTTGCTGCTAGGTTTAGGTTTGCTAGTTGCTGGGGCTAAAGGCTTTATTCATGGCGTAGAGTCGGCAGCACAAATACTTGGTATTTCAGCTTTGTTACTATCATTGCTAATTATTCCGATTGCGACTGAATTGCCAGAAAAGGTAAATAGTATTTTATGGATACGCAAAGGCAAAGATACGCTAGCCTTTGGCAACATTACAGGTGCCATGGTGTTTCAGGGTACATTGTTACCCGCTATCGGCATTATGCTCACACCTTGGAGCCCACGCATGGAAGTGTTAGCTGGCGTTATTGTCACCCTGATCGCCGCCATTTGGCTAAGAGTAATAGCCGAGCGCGAAGGCGGTATTCGCGTATGGCATTTAGGCTTTAATGGCTTGTTGTATGTGACGTATTTGGCGATTGTGCTTTTGTAAATACGTTATTTATTAATTTGGGTTATCCATATTTCATGATTGATTTAAGCAGAAATCACTGAATTAAAAATTTCCAGTTTATGTTGATTCTCTATTCTTGTTAGAAAAAGTCTGCTTTGGAGCAACTTGATTTAGACGGCATGTCGCAGTCAAGAGCAGGCATTCAAACGTTTATCAACTCGCATTATTGTGCTCAATTATGTTGTAAGAAAACAATTAAAAAGGCCGATTCTTTAATAAAATCAGCCTTTCAAGTATTTTTCGTACTAGTGCTTAACTTCCCATCTTTGCGTTTACCACGGGAGAAACACTTACTCTCGGTCATGCTTATTATTTCAAGGAATATTCTCCGTTCCAGTCAACGATGTAAGTGGTTTTAGAGGTAAAGTAACCACTGTATTTGCCCTTACCTTGAATCCTGTTATATTTGCCCGTACCGGCCACATACTCCCAAGTACCTTTGAAACTGGTTTGAGGAGTTCCATCGGCTGATATTACAGTTGTAACATCACCTTTCCATAAAGCAGTTGTCGTGTTGCCATCTTTGCTCATGGTGTAATAGCCGCTATGTGGACCGTTACCTTGAAATAACTGACCTATTTCACGATTGTCAACATTAGCATTGCTCATGAAATCTGTCCCGCCTGTATTTTTATTGTTTCCAGTGAGCTCTCCAGAGACCAGTATGTGCCCATCTGCCGATGGTGCAAGAGAAGCATCTTGTTTGGTGTAATTCAGTGAGGCGGAACCTGAGATTTTCCCACCATCTGCCATTGCTTGGCTACTGGAAAGTGCGCAAGCTGTTAATGCGATAAAAGTGATAATTTTATTGGATAAAGTATTCATGATTGTTTCTCCTTTTGATGAGTTTTGCTGTTAATAAACTTATAAAACCTAGCCCTGCATTGCTGCCCATACAACTCCTGGTACCTTTGCCCAACTAGCCTTTTCTTCCATTGCCACGATGCGTTTAGTCACAATTTGTGCTGTACGGTGAGTGGGGAAAAAAGCAGGTTTTGGGAACACTGTCAGCGGAGCCCGTATCACCGATTTTTCGATACCTTCCAGCATGGCGGTGTTATGCACAAAGCCACTGCCACTTTGAATGTTGTCTGATGTAGCTCCTGGATATGCACCCCAAGGTGGCGATGCAAATACGAATGAGAGGCCTGGAAAGGTATTGACCGCAACCGTGCCGTATTTAAGCCTGCATATAGCGCGCTCGAACACGGCTTTGATTGCAGGGTCTTTCAGTGATTTTGGGTGTACGATCAGGGTCGCATTAAGCGTACCCCATAGTTTGTTGTTGCAGAATTCAACCGCCTTTTCAAGGAACTCCACTGGGTTCTGACTGCCGACCTGCACTTCTGATATCACCGAGCAAAATGGTTCTTCATGGAACAGTATTTCGTTTTCATCATTCGGATCAATATCGGTAATGAACGTCCACGGTAATGTGCCAGACGGTGGATTGCCAATACTAATGACGTTTTTTCGACCTTGTATTAGCGCATGCCAGCGGTCTTCAGCGCCAGGGTAATAGGCTTGGCGGGGCTGAATGGATGCACATTCCTGTTGGATAGCTCGCATGAACTGACGGCTTCCCGCCCAGCCTTTGGGCATGACCATCATTTTGGCGGCATTACATAAGAATGATGCATTCATGGTAAAAGCGGCAGCAATAGCATCGGCCTGAAACTGGATTTCTTTCTCGGCATAGGGGCCAGGAACGATAATAATGGGTGAAATATTGCCCAGCTCTGAAGTGATTGTCTTTTTTAGTAGCGGTTCTTGATTTTTTTTGCGCTCCAACTGCTCGGAGCCATGTGACCCCCAGACGATTTGGTCGTATGTCTTGTCAGAGCCGGTGAGGTGAACCTCGTCAATGTCAGGATGATAAACCAGGTGACGGCCAACCTCAGCACCACCGTAAATAACCGCAAGATAATGGTTATCTATGGCTGTCTTGAAGGCTTCTTCGATAAATGGCCCAAGATAAGCATTGACCGGATTCATCTTGAGCAGGCATACCTTACCTTCGTTAAACATCTTGGTAAGTACGTCCATCACCCCAATAGCAGCAATGTTGCCTGCCCCAAGTATCAGCACCACTTTCCCTTGATGATTTTCGTTCTGAGACTTTTTATAAAAGCTAGCACGGCTGGTTTCTAAATCATTTTCGGTGACATGTGGCTGCATGTACACGTCCACAGTGACATCCTTAAACAGCATGCCGTCGATGACGTTGTTGGGAAAGACATTCACAGCAAGATTGCCGGCCTCGGTGCGCGAGACTTTACCGATAGGCGTGTTGCCAGTGTTACGAATGGAGTGCAGCGATTCGATTGTCAGGCGTAGTTGACGCACAGCGCCCCAAGGCCCGGTTGCCCACTCCTCAGCTTCTGCAGCTGAACCCAGGGTTATGCCTTTGGCTTTACAGCCAGCCCGCACGCTACGTTCAGCAACGCGCATATAATTATGCTGTATAGACCCAGCCAACGCGATGCGCTGCTCGATAGGCATGGTAGCAAACGCATTAGCGGCTTTGCGTAATTTCTCCACCATCATGTTGATATGGCTTTGACTGGATAGCGTAGAAGTTGATACCAAGGACTGTGTTGGGTAACTGGAATACTCGCGTAAGTGTTCCATAAGTTGGCTGGATTGAGTTTTCATGATGATCCCTCTGCTCTTTCAACTAAATTTTATAAAAATTAAATTCAGCTACACGATATCTTGATATATGATTATTGGTAAGTTACATACGGTTACATTATTACCTGTTACATTTTTAAGAAATGTTCAACAAAATAGATGACTAGCCAGCCAATCAATTGGGATCCGAGCGATCAAACACTGTTAAATGAGTGTCTGGATAAGGTACTGTTAAGCCCAGTATTCGAGAAATCTCACCGCCAGCAGGATTTGCTAAGCTACTTGGTCAAAGAAACACTTGCCGGCAATGCCCACCGCCTTAAGGGATATACACTCGGGGTCGAGATTTTCGGCCGAGGTGTAGATTTCGACCCATCTGCAGATGCTATTGTGCGTGTTCAGGTAGGGCGATTAAGAACCATGTTGCGTGAGTATTACAGCCTGTATGGGCAATCTGAGGTGGTATTATTTGAACTCCCCAAAGGTAGCTATGCTGTTGACATCACATTACGTGATTTTTCTAAAACGCCTGTTCAAGCATCCGTGCCTATCTCCAATGCAACGCCAAACAGCATCGAGCACGATGCATCTTTGGCGGTATTGCCTTTTACCAATCTCGGGCCAAGTTCTAATGGCCCAGATTCTGAGCATGACTACTTTACTGATGGCATTACTGACAACCTGATTTACGAACTATCCAGGCTTTCCGGACTGTTTGTCATCTCACGGCAGTCGTCATTCAACTATCGTGGGGCTATGAAATCATCTAAAGAAATAGGCGCTGAATTGGGAGTTAAATACCTACTGGAAGGCAGCGTACAGCTTTCTGGCAAGCGTATTCGGGTGACGGCAAAGTTAGTCGAGGCCAGTACTGGCGGTTATCTATGGTCTGAACGTTATGAAAGCACATTGCATGAAATTTTTGCTTTGCAGGACGAGATTACCTTGGGCATTGTAAAGGCAATGCAAATCAAGTTGGCCTGGGTCGAAGCAGAACTGTTCGGACACGAAGGCACCGAGAGCATCGAAGCACATGACGCTTTACTGCGGGGCATGGCATGTCACTGGAAATATACACCAAAGTTCGTTGCGGAAGCCAGAATGCACTTTACCAGAGCAGTAGAGCTCGACCCGGCGTATGCGGCGGCGCATGCATGGCTGGCAAGAACACTGCTATTCCAGTGGGTGATGAGATGGGATTTGGAAGCCAGCTTGAGGCAGAATGCCTTTGATCATGCTCAGAGAGCTGTGGCGCTTAATGATCATCTGCCCTACGCGCTATCAATATTGGGTTGGGCGCACCTATGGCTCAAGCATCGCGATGCCTCCATTGCCAATTGCCGTCAGGCGGTGGCGCTAGACCCCAATAATGCTGAAGCGCAATTATTTCTTTCATTTAGTCTTTCTTCGGCGGGGCGGGGAGAAGAAGCACTTTTTTACATCGAAAAGGCACTTCGCCACAATCCCCATTCCTCAGCTTTCTATGAATTTACACTTGGCCAGGCCTATTTAGTGCTAAAAGACTATAACAAGGCCATCGCTGCTTATAAGCGCGGCTGTGAATTGAGCGAAACCTTCCCACCTAATCATGTTTACCTATGTGCTACCTATGCGCTACTAGGAATGGGAGATGAAATGCGCTCAAGCAGAGAATCAGCTTTCTCCATCATGGGTGGAGACAAATCCAGAATGATTGAACCACCTTGGACGGATGAAGAATTGGCCACAACTTACGAGCACGTACTTCAGGCTGCAGGACTAAAGTAGATTTTACGGGAGAGGGTCTAGCTGTCTGAGAGTTGTAACCACGACAACCGCTATTTAATTGTGATGTCCTTGTTAGTGGAGATTTTAGATAGCTTCGTGGGGCAGTTATGGGTCGAAAGTCATGCTTCGCCAGTATCTGCCATCGGGTAGTCTGATTTTGAAGTTAATTTGCTGAATCAATCTTATACGTTGTTTTTGCCTAGCGATAACTAAACCTAAAATCAATCTCAAAATATGGATACCCTTAATTTGTTGCTAGGCAAAACTATTTGCCTAGCTTGTAGTTCAACTTCCAAGCTTATTCTGAAATGTTATCGTCTTCTAATACTGCTTCATCGTCTTTCGCAAGGCCAAGTTTAGTGAGTCGGTAACGCAGTGTGCGGAAGGTAACCCCTAGTAATTTTGCTGCTGCCGTTTTGTTGTTATTGGTTTTATCTAAGGCCTGAATAATGGCTTTTTTCTCAATCTCTTCAAGATAATCCGTTAAATTGAGATCGGGTGTATGGCTTGAATTAAACAATGTATTTCCCTGTGCTGTTGCATCCGAGCTGCCTTCAATTAACAAGTCTTCAATCGTAATAGTTTTACCATCGCACAAGGCGAGCGCGCGTTCCAACATATTTTCAAGCTCTCGTACATTGCCTGGAAATTGTAATGTAGATAAGTGGGCTTGGGCTTTATGATCAATCAGTGGTATTGCAATGTTCTGGCTTGTACATAATTTTGATAATAATAAATTTGCCAGTAAAGGAATATCGGCTGGGCGGTCGCGCAGTGCTGGCATTTTAAGCTGAATGACATTGAGGCGATAATATAAATCTTGCCTAAATTGCCCAGAATCCATCATTTCAGACAAGTTTTTATGGGTGGCGCTAATAATACGTACATCTACAGCCTCTTCAGTAGTGCCACCCACCATGCGCACTTTTTTTTCTTGGATAGCGCGCAATAATTTCACTTGCATGGCCAGCGGTAAGTCAGCGACTTCATCCAAAAATAGCGTACCGCCATTTGCGGCTTGAAACATGCCTTCTTTATCCTGATTGGCGCCAGTGAACGCGCCTTTTTTGTAACCAAAAAATTCACTTTCCATCAGGTTCTCAGGGATTGCACCACAGTTAACTGCAATAAAAGCACCGTCACCACGTGAGCTGTTTTGATGAATGAGTTTAGCTGCCAACTCTTTACCACTACCCGATTCGCCGCTGATATAGACAGGCGCTTGGCTACGCGCCAGTTTGGCTATCATGGTGCGTACATGCTGGATGGGTTCAGAATCACCAATCATTTCCAGTGTGTTAGGGTTTGCGGTATTGGTTTGTGTGGAAAGTTTGAGCGCAAATTCGATAACGGGGCGTAGTTGTTTGAGTGAGATTGGCTTGCTTAAGTAATCAAAAGCACCCGCTTTAAGTGCAGCAACGGCATTATCTGCGCTGGCATGTGCGGTAATGACGGCGACTGGTAAGCCGGCATGATATTCACTGATGTAATTAACTAAATCTAAACCTGATCCATTGGGCATTTGCATGTCGGTGAGACATAGCGCGTAGGTGCGTTGCTTAAGTAAGGTTTTTGCTTCGGCAACGCAGCTTGCGCTATAAGTTTCTATACCCATGCGATCGAACGTCATGACTAGCAGTTCACGAATGTCGGTTTCATCGTCAACGATTAAACAGCTTAATTTTTGATTCATTTGTACTATTGCCCTAAGGGTGATGCTTTTTTTAACTGCAAAATAAATACGCTGCCATGTTCCAGCGCTTGGTAGCGTAAATATGCGCCATTGGCTTCTGCCAGCTCGCGTGAAATATAAAGCCCTAGCCCATTGCCAGTTGTTTTAGTGGTATAAAACGGCTCAAACAACTTGCTACGATCTTGTTCAGCAACGCCATTGCCGTTATCGCTAATTTCTAGGTTTAAGCCAGTGTTGTCTATTTCTACACAGCGTAAATTTAAGCTGCCATTCTCCTTACGGCTATGCTGCCAGCCATTTTTACATAAATTCCACAAAATTTGTGTGAGGTGTCGTTGGTCAAAAGTAATTGTTTGTTCTTGCGCAAAAAGTATGAGTTGAAAGTTCGATGCAGGGACTTTTTCAACCGCACAAAATTGGCTATAAAAATCAGTCACAAATTGATTGAGGGCAATTTTTTCTTGGTGTGTGCGGTCACGTCTATTGAGCTCGAGTACATCTTTGATGATTTGGTCGATACGTCCAATGTTGTCGGCAATAATTTGCAACACGCGGCCATTCGGCGCGGTGATATTTTCGTCTTCTTGTAATAGTTGATTGGCATGGCTAATGGCACTTAATGGATTACGAATTTCATGGGCGATATTTGCCGTTAACCTGCCTAGTGCCGCTAGCTTGGCTTGTTGTGCTGCAGATTGTATTTGGCTCCAATCTTGAATAAAAATAACTGCGCCAAGCTGACGATTAAGCGGGCTGATTGGCTCAAATCTCAGTTTTAATTCTCGATTATTAACGGAGATCATCCTGTTGCTAGTCGATTTCTCACCTTTAATCCAATCAGTAAACGCCGCGACTATTTCTGGAACACTTTCATTAAGCATCAAAGTTAGGTGGCTATTTTTTGTTAAAGATAGCAACGCGTCAGCTTGGGCATTGTGGTGGCGAATATTGGCGTTTTGATCCACAACCATGACTCCATCCTGCATTTCTTGCGTAATGAGCGCGTTAACTTGTTCTAAGTTTTCAAGGTCAACTCCACGCGCTGAAGCGAGATCCTCACTTTGGAGCATGCGTTTGGCCAAGCTGTATGCCAGCCATGCC
Organism: Methylotenera sp. RIFCSPLOWO2_02_FULL_45_14; assembly: GCA_001803395.1. GTDB lineage: Bacteria > Pseudomonadota > Gammaproteobacteria > Burkholderiales > Methylophilaceae > Methylotenera. Next base: position 72,484 of record MHBU01000022.1, read on the forward strand.
GTGGCAAAACAGCTTAAGCTCAGCATCACCGGTTGGCTGTAAGATGCAGCCGATAATCCCCATTTGGTTATTTGATAGCTTTGCTCTAGTAGCAAGCCTATGGTGGCAACCGCTGCGTAAAATAAAGATAAGCGACCATTGCTGACCAAGCTCGCAGTGACAATGGTAATGATGAGTAAAAGCCCCAATCCACTTTGAATCCCGCCGGCGGCATACATCATTAAAATGATAAAAATAATATCAATGACGATTTGTATGGGGTGAAAAAATGTAAGGGTTTTTGATTTGAAGGGTGAGATAACGAGCGGCAAGGCGCTGAAAAGTGAGTAAGCTAACGATAAGCTTAAAAAAAGCGAACCATTTTCGCTGTCTAACCAATTAGATTTCCCGACATAGAAATAAAAAGATATAAAAACTAAACTTAAAATAAAACGGAAAATGTTGATAATGCGAATAGCACGCGCTTGTAGCGATAAGTCATTTTGCAATGCAAAATGCTGGTTAAAATTAAGATTCGAATGTAGTTTAAAAAAACTCATGTGTTTGAAATGTGCGCTTTACAGCAGTAAAAGTTGCTGTTCACTAAAAAAGCTTCTGATCTGGGTAAATGCACATTGCAAGTTGCGCATTGCACCATATTTTCACCCTCAAGGTTGTTAGGTTCAGGTGTGCCTGATGGACGCGTGTTAGATCGATTCACCACCCGTTTTAAGATATAAATGGCTAGCCAAATAACTAGCCCCAGTAAAATTAATTTCGTCATAAAAACTACTCATTGTATTGATTGATTAGATTGTAACTAAGCTTAAAGCTTAGTGCAAAATATAAACCTGATATACTTTAACTTGAGTTGCTTAAACATATTTATTGATAATATCACCCTATTAAATGGCAACACCTAAAGAACTTTCTGATTTTCTGATCGCAGTTGAGCGTCGTGCATTTAAGCAGACGGCTTATGCTGTGCGCGATGATCATGCCGCGCTTGATATAGTGCAAGATGCGATGATGAAGCTGGCAGAAAAATACGGCAACAATCCAGTCACAGAGTTTCCAATGTTATTCCAACGTATTCTACAAAATACGATGCGAGACTATTGGCGCAGACAAAAAGTGCGCAATTTATGGACCACGTTACTCTCTTCTTTTGGCGGTAGTAGCGATGGTGGTGAAGAGCGTGACCCATTAGACACGATAGATGTGGAGGATGATAGCGATGAACCCTCTGCCCAATTGGCGCGCAGCCAAACCATTGGGCTGATTGAGCGAGCGTTAGAAAAATTACCAGCACGTCAACGAGAGGCCTTTGTGCTGCGTTACTGGGAGGAGATGGATGTGGCAGAAACTGCAAGTATCATGGGTTGCTCAGACGGCAGCGTTAAAACGCACTGTTCTCGGGCGGTTCGTGCATTGGCAGCAGAATTGAAAAAACAAGGCCTGGATAAGCTGGGCTTATCTGGTGACATGGTAACTAATAAGGGCTCGAAAAGCTAGGAGCGAGCAATGAATACACACAAAAACAAAACGACAAAAGTGACAGAAAAGGCAAAAGATAGTAACGTGATGGATGATACCCGTGACACGGAGTTAATGGTAGAAACGCAAATTGCAAATAATATCATCGACTTGTTGAATCATCGTGCACAAGACTTGACCTCGGCGGAAGTACAACGTTTATCGGCGGCACGCAGCCTTGCCGTGACTCAATTGACTAACCTGCAAACGCAAGCGGCTAGCCATCATGGAGTTAATCAAAGCGGGCATGTTTTGCAATGGTTCGGACACCATGTGGGACAGCATAAAATAATGTCTTCCGCGCTATTAGTGGCGGCGATGTTGCTTGCTTTTTTTGTAGTACAACAATTTAGTTTTAAGCATAATTTAGAAAATAGTGATGCATTCTTGTTGGCTTCTGATTTGCCACCTGAAGCGTATGCAGATAAAGGGTTTAACGCATGGTTGGATTCCAATTGAGATTTAAAGGCGCGATATTATTTTTAGCTTTATTCATTAGTAGCTTGGCAATTGCCGACGAAGCCAATGTGGCTTGGGCAGAGCTCTCAGATGAACAACATCAAGTTTTAAATCCACTTGCGTCAGAGTGGGATACGTTACGACCATGGCAGCGTGAAAAAATGTTGGATATTGCGCGCGATTACCCAAAAATGAGCCCAAGCAAACAAGCGTTAGTGAAAAATCGGCTTTCAAATTGGAGTCGAATGACACCGTATGAGCGAGAGAATGCCAGAAAAAGACATCAGCAGTTTCAAGCATTACCCGCAGACAAAAAAAATGAGTTGCATAAAAAATGGCAAGAATATCAAAAGCTACCTGAATCAGAGCGCGCCAGATTACGCGCAGAGTCACCTGATGCTTATACAGATGCTGATTTAGATTGATGTTATAGGAAACGCCAATAGCCATTGATTCATTCAAAAGTGCAAAATCAATGTACGTAATCTTGTATTTTTGCTGTCAGATTGCTTTCCTAATATCCTTTTCATATGAATAACAAACCAATAACACAAACAACCGCCCCCAGTTTACTCAAACTAGGGGCTAGTTTTATTTATGAGGCGCTGACGGTAATAGCACTCGGTTTTGCGTGCGCAGGCCTATTTTTATGGTTGGTTGGAGATGCAATCTATGGCATTAAGCGTTTTTTACTGCAATTTTTTTTGTGGTCGCTAGTGGGTGCCTACTTTGTGCGATGCTGGATAAAAAGCGGACAAACACTTGCGATGCAGGCTTGGAATTTAAAGGTGGTGAATCAAAAAAATCAATTACTTACCTTGAATCAAGCCTTGGCAAGATACATGCTGGCAACAATGAGTTTATTGCTGTGCGGGCTAGGTTTTTTGTGGGCTATTTTTGATCATGACAAGCTATTTTTGCATGATAGGTTGTTAAAAATCAGGATTGTTAGCGTACGCAAAAACAATTAGCCTACTCCCTGTTATCTACGATCCACTTGGTACAGCATGGTAAGACCTGCCAGCAAAAATAAAATGGTCGGCATAATGGTGCTAAAGAGTGGTGACCAATCGTTTAATAGACCTAAATGTACGAATGCGCGATTAAGTATTTGGTAAAGTACGCCTAGCATGATTCCTATAAATATTTTCGTGCTGGCGCCTGTGGCACGTTGCTGAATAAACCCAAACGGTAGCGCTAAAATTACCATGACCAAGCAAGCAAGTGGGTAAATCATTTTTGTCCAAAGCGCCATTTCATAGCGCGTAGTCTTTTGTTTGTTAATCGTTAAATGTTGTATATACGAATACAAATTCCAAGCAGACATTTTTTCTGGTAACACTAATAGCACATTGAGCAATTCGGGACGAATGAGCGAGCGCCAGGTGGCGTTTTCTAATTGCACAACACGATTGGTATCTTTGTCAAAATGCGTTTGAGTCACTTCTTTGAGATTCCACTGATCTTTATCAAACTGACCACTTTTAGCATAGCTTGTGGTACGTAGATGAAACTTTTGGTCAAACTCGTAAATGTGAATGTTGAGTAGCGTGGTATCTACCAATACTTCTTCTACATTCACAAAGCTGTTGCCGTCTTTCACCCAAAGCCCCGACATAAAATCTTGCACAATGACTGAGTCTGTTGCTTTTAGCCGCATCCGCTGTGCCATTTTTTCACTTAATGGGGTGATGAGTTCACCTACTAAAAAAGTGATAAGCGTGAATATCAAACCTATTTTTAATAGCAAAAACACAAGATTTAACAGTGAAATACCGCTCACTCTTAAAACAATCAGCTCTGAGTAGCGCGCAAACTGCCCCAAGGTAACCATGCTACCCACCAGAACCGCAACAGGCATCACTTCATAGATGTGACCTGGCGCACTTAATAACACAAATAGCGCTACTTTGCTCAACCCATAATTGCCTTTACCCAGGTTCTCTAGTTCTTGTATTAGATCAAAAAATGAAAACATGGCAATCAGTGCAAGCGTAATGAGCAGCACATTGACTGTGATTTCTTTTAGCAAATATCGGGTAATAATTCTCATGAGTGGTTTGGTGTTATTAACTTAGTGCTTAGGGCGAAATTTTGACCACGACAGGGCGAAAATTTTTGGCAACATAGGTAGCTGAAAGGCTCGCCTATAGAACATGTAGATAGCCAGCGCTAAAAATAGCAAATGCACTGGCCACAAGCCTATGATTTCATTTACCGTGCCTTGTGTAACCCAGGCCTGCATGATGCTTAATAAGTTGTTGTAAATAATATAAATGATCAGCGCTAATGCGAAATTAGCAGAGCGGCCAGCACGTGGGTCTAGTGCACTTAAGGGGATGGCAAGTAAAGATAGTATCAATGCAGAAATAGGAATGGCGAATCGCCATTGCAACTCAGCGTTGTTGGCAACGTTTTTGTTTTGCAATAACTCACGACTGGATTTTGATTGTGTGCTGGGCGGCCCTTGCTTGACTTCTTTAGCTTCAACTCTAACGGCGTATTTCTCAAATTCAGTGGTTGAGAACTCGGCAGTTCCGCGTGAACCTTGATAGCGCCGGCCATTTTGCATGAGTAAAAAATGATCATTATTTTTTTCTACAAAACGACTTCCTTCAGCAGCGACGATGATGCCTAACTTTTGATGCTGTATGGATTGAACAAATATATTTTTAACGACATTGCCCAATGCATCAAAGCTTTCTATAAAAAATACGCGTTCGCCATTGCTTGACTCTTTAAACACGCCAGGACTGATGGAGGCCAATTCATCACGACTTTTAAGTTGCGTGAGAAAGCCATCACCTTGGCTGGTAGCCCAAGGCATAATGAACAAACTTAATACCGTAATCAATAAAATAACGGGTGCAGCAAAACTAAGCACGGGGCGAATCCAGCTGTTAATACTTAAGCCACTGCTAAACCATATCACCATTTCAGAGTCACGATACCAGCGTGACAAAGTCATCAATACCGCTAAAAAAAGCGCCAATGACAGTATCATGGGTAGATACTTAATCATGTTAAAACCCAGCATGGTGATGATCGCATCGTTTGGTAGCACCCCTTTTGTCGCAAGGCGAATCAGGTTGCCGGCACGTTGAGCGATAACAATGCCGACCAAAATAAGGAACGCACCAGCTGCGGTGGAAATAAGTTCGTGTAAGAGTGAGCGTCTAAAAAGCATAGGATTTATTGACTAATTTATTTACGACTATGAATTACGTGTAAAACACGCGATAATTTAATTAAAATTTACTGACATTAGCAATCAAACGTCATTATAGATTGATAAATGAAATAACAACAAAATCAAGGATACCACTAGATGGAATTTAACATAAAAACAGCGCATGCGGAAAAACAGCATGGTCATTGTGTCATTGTAGGTGTTTATGAGTCGCATCAGTTATCAAACGCGGCACAAGCGATTGATGATGCGTCAAACGGTTATATTACCAATATACTTAAGCGTGGTGACTTAGATGGTAAGTTAGAGGCAACATTGATGTTGCACAATGTGCCTGGTTCACAAGCTGAGCGTGTATTACTGGTTGGGTTGGGTAAGCTGGCTGACTTTACTGAAAAACAATTCTGCAAAGCCGTACGTGCTTCTGTTAAGGCGGTTGCCGCGAGCGGCACTACTGAAGCCGTGAGTTTTTTAGCAGAATTACCAGTTAAAGAATTGAGCGTTCGTTGGAGGGTTGCGCATTTGGTTGAGGTGGTGCTGGATGCTGCATATCGTTTTGATGCGATTAAACGTAAAAAAACGGCCACTGAAGAAAAAGAAGCTAAAAAAGAGTTAAAAAAACTAACCATTAGTATTGCTGATGTTAAAGCATTAAACGAAGCAGAATCTGCTGTGGCTGAAGGCCGAGCGCTTGCTGCGGGCGTGAGTTTAGCGAAAGATTTAGGTAATTTACCGCCTAATGTATGTACGCCAACCTATCTTGCTGAGCAAGCGTTAGCATTGGGCAAAACTTATGGCTTGAAAATTGAAATTTTAGAGACTGATGCGCTAAAAGAATTAGGCATGGGTTCATTTTTAGGTGTGACACAAGGTAGTGAAGAGCCACCAAAGTTTATCGTCATGCAACACTTAAAAGGCAACAAAAACCAAAAGCCTGTGGTGTTAGTCGGTAAGGGCGTTACCTTTGATACCGGCGGCATCTCATTAAAACCAGGCGCTGAGATGGATGAAATGAAATATGACATGTGCGGCGCAGCAAGCGTGCTGGGCACGTTTAAAACCATTGCAGAAATGGATTTACCGCTGAATGTCATTGGCCTTATTCCCACTTGCGAAAACATGCCTGATGGCCGTGCAACACGCCCCGGCGATGTGCTGACGAGTATGTCTGGTTTAACCATTGAGGTATTAAATACCGATGCTGAAGGTCGCCTGATATTGTGTGACGCACTCACTTATGCCGAGCGATTTGAGCCGAGTGCGGTGGTTGATATTGCCACCCTAACGGGGGCGTGTGTGATTGCGCTGGGTCATCATGCCAGTGGTTTATTTAGCAATAATGACGACTTGGCAAAAGAATTATTAAATGCGGGTGAGGTATCCTTAGACCGTGCTTGGCACATGCCGATGTGGGATGATTATCAACCATTGTTGGATAGCAATTTTGCCGATATGGCCAATATTGGTGGGCGTGCTGGTGGCAGCATTACGGCCGCATGTTTCTTATCTCGATTTGCAAAAAAATATGAGTGGGCGCATTTGGATATTGCAGGCACAGCTTGGAAGTCAGGCAAAGAAAAAGGCGGTACGGGTCGCCCGGTGCCATTGCTGACGGCGTTTTTGGTAGCACGTGCAAACAAGTTGAATCAGTAGCACTTGTGCGATGACGCGAGTAGAGTTCTTTTTCAACGTGCCAGATAAGCTGGTAAAAGTGGCTGAGCTTTGTGAGAAAGCCGTGGCTAAAGGACGTCAGCTGACTATTTTTACGCAACATGATGCCATGGGTCTGTTGTTACAGCAACGGCTTTGGCAGCAATCTGCACCTAGTTTTTTGCCAAGTACCACGCCTTTCGATACGGTAAGCCAATTTGTGCCTATTATTATTGACGCCGATGGTGAACATTTAATTCAAGATGACATTTTGATCAATTTGCAAACGGTTTACCCGCCATTTTTTAGTCGCTTTAGGGTTTTGGTGGAACTTGTCGGGGTGGATGAAGATGATAAAGCGGCGGCGAGATCTCGTTTTAAGTTTTATCGGGATCGTGGCTACCAAGTGAAATCAACTGATGTGGCTAGTAGCCAACCTGCTAGTATTCGTAACGTCTAAATTCAAAGGTTAACACTATGCAAGATGATGATATACCATTGCTAACAGAGGTGCATGTAGCAGCACAATCATTGCTAAAACCAGCGCAGATTACGCCAGATATAATTGCGACGATCATTGCGCAAATCAGACCGCAGTTAGAAGATGAGATTGAAAAGTCGATTGCTCAAAGGCTTAAAAATGATATGCGTGAAGAGCTTCTTGATCATTTGTTGAGCGAGTCAGCGAATATTCAAAAAGCGAGTCAGGCTTATCTTTCTAGTGCTATCAATCAACAAACGGAACAGCTGGCACAGAAATCTAATTTGGCGCAAAGGGAAGCGGAACTTGCCTTAAAGCAGTATGTGAATGGTGAAGTTGTAAAGGCACAGCAGACTATTGTTGACCAAACAGCTCTGTTTGTGGATAAAACAAGAGCTGACTTTGCAACAGAAATTCCTAAACTGTTGCTTACCAATGTTGAAATCATTAAATCAGATTTAGACCATGTTTTTAGCCAAATGCAATTACAGGGCGCCACGGAGGTGCAAGATAAATTAAATGCCGTATTGCCACAGATGCAGCAAGCACTCACTGACCAATTGCAAGTCAATTTGACAAATCTAGAAAAAGTGACGGTTGAAAATGCCACACATGCTTTGCAAATAAAAATATCACGACTACACGAAGATATTTTAGCTGAACACCAAGCCAATTTAGCGTTGGAATTGGCGGCTATTTATAAAGAGCTCACTCAGCAAACGCAAGTGGAGTTAAGTGTTTATTTAGATGCTTTGCAACTGCAATCTCAGCAACAATTACAGCAAAAGCTGGGCGACACCTTTCCCGCTTTGTATCAAGGCTTGTCTAATGAGTTGAGCACTACTTTAAAAACTGATTTTGAAGCTTTGGCAGAAAATGCTAAAAATGAATTTAAGCAAGCACTGAATGCTGAATTGCCAGCAGTTGAACAAGTATTAGGTAATAAAGTACACGAAATACTTGAGGTTGAAGTGCCACGGATAGAGCAGGCAGTGGGCGCTGGTATTAAAGCCGAAATAGAAAAATTAGTGGAGTCGGTGAGATTGGTCTTTCAAAAGTGACGCGCTTGCGCTAGTTTTTTTAAAACATAGTGTTACGCTACAAAGTGTCAATCAGCGCTTGATAAGCTTCAGCAGAAAGTAGTTTTTTTTCAACATCAGTGTCGTGCGCTTTATATTTGAAGATCCATGCCTTATACGGGTCCTCATTGATTTGCTCAGGTGAGTTGAGAAGCGCCTGATTGACTTCTAGCACTTCGCCATCCGCTAAAGCGTGAAGGTCTGAACCTGTTTTAACGGACTCTATTAAGCCGCAAGGTTGGTCTGCTTTAAGTTCGCTACCAACTAAAGGTGCATCAATAAATACAATATCACCTAATAAATCTTGTGCGTAATCCGTAATGCCTGCTTCCCAAATTCCATCTGTTGTTGGCTTTGTCCATAAGTGTTTGGCGCTGTAATAAAGAGATTGTGGTGTGCGCATTTGTATCTACTTTGAAAGTCATCAAATAAGTGTCGATGTGGATTTTAACGTAATTTAAATGGTACGTATTGTTAATTTCAATCGGGATTGCTGAGAGAGTAAATGCAGCAACTTTATGATTGTAATTAAAATGTAAATTATTGATGACAAAGCTAAAGTTTTTATATAGTATTCAATCGTAACCCTATGAGGTGGAACGAGTAATGAAAATATTCGCACGTAAATTCTTTCTTTTTTATATTGCTGTGATGCTAAGTGCCGCACCTATGGCTTTGCATGCTGCAGGTAAAAAATCTTATAAGTCTGCTGCCTCTAGTAGTAAGTACAAAGTTGTAAATAAATATAGTAAAGTTAAATTTAAATCTAGTGCGCCTAAGATTCATCATCGAATAAACGCACACAAAGCCATGGCCGTTGATGTATATGATGGCAGTGCTCCGCTTAAACTTGCCTCGGCTAAAGCGCTAGTAATCAACCAGTTAACTGGTGAAATTGTGTATGCAAAAAATATAGATTTACCTACACCAATTGCTTCAGTCACTAAGTTAATGACGGCAATGGTGATGCTAGATGCTCGTTTGCCGATGGATGATATGCTCTACATTGCGGATGAAGATGTGGATTATCTTAAAGGCACTAGCTCAAGGCTAGGCGTTGGCACTACACTTACACGCGGAGCGTTGTTGCAGTTGGCTTTAATGGCCTCTGAGAATCGTGCGGCGTCAGCGTTAGGGCGTAATTACCCGGGTGGCATTACTGCATTTGTCACTGCGATGAATAATAAGGCGCAACTATTAGGGATGAAATCTACGCATTTTGTAGATTCTTCAGGCCTAAATAGTAATAATGTTTCTACTGCAGAAGATTTGGCTAAAATGGTCAATGCGGCATATAACTACCCTGAAATTCGCCAAGTAAGTACTACTGCCTCACAAGAGGTTACTTTGTACGGGCGCCAAAATCCAATTAACTTTGTGAACACAAACGCGCTAGTGCGTGGTGGAGATTGGATAATCGGTTTATCTAAAACTGGGTTTATCAACGAGGCTGGGCGCTGCTTAGTCATGCAGGCTGAAATCTCTGGGCAACCAATGATTATAGTGTTGCTTGACTCTGCAGGAAAAATGACCCGTATTGGAGACGCTAATCGCATTCGTAAATGGGTCGAGCACAATGATATAGGTTCTTTGGGCGAACACGTCAGCGGTTAATTTGTTTGTTGACACGTAGATTTCCATAAAAAAAGCGGCTTAGAGCCGCTTTTTTTATGGATGAAACTTTAGCTTATTGGCGATTAAATTAGTTTATTACTCACCGCCAGCTTTCTTGCTTATTGCTTTTTTCGCAGGGGATTTTTTAGTAGTTGCCTTAGAAGCAGGGGGTTTGGTAGCAGTTTTTTTGCTGGCGGCAGGTTTTTTCGCGCTGGCTTTCTTAACCGTGATTTTCTTGGCGCTCGTCTTTTTAGCAGGCGCTTCTTTTGCCGCTTTTGCGCTGAGTAGCTCTAACGCTTCTTCTAGCGTGAGTGATTCAGGCTCTACACTTTTTGGAAGCGTTGCCCGAACTTTTCCGTGCTGCACGTAAGGGCCGTAACGCCCTGCGAACACTTCAATTTGCCCGTCTTCAGTCGGGTGACTGCCAAGTGAACATAATGGCGCAGGACCAGTGTGAGCGGCGGCGAGCAAGGCGACTGCGCCTGCTAAATCAATCGTAAATACACTGTCAGTTTTGGGGATAGATTTAAATTTAGCATCGTGGTTTACATAAGGACCAAAGCGACCAATGTTGGCGATAACTTTTTTATGGGTTTCTGGATGTAAGCCTAAATCACGTGGGAGTGATAGCACCATCATCGCGGTTTCTAAGCTCATATCAGTCAGCGGAATTTCTTTAGGCACGCTCACACGTTTTGGTTTCTTTTTATCACCTTCAACCGCTACGCCTAGCTGTAAATAGGGTCCGTAAGGCCCATTCATCAGCATAATTTCTTTACCAGTTTCAACATCCGTGCCGATGACAACAGGGTCACTGCCTACTTGCGCTGCGCCATTTAGGCTGCGTTTGTAGTCACATTTAGGCGTATCGTTGTAACCCGTACAGCCAATAAATGTGCCGAAGCGGCTTAATTGTTTTTGTAAGGGCTTGCCACATTTCGGACATGCTTCATCAATTAGCTCGTTGCCTGGGCGATCCACATCGGCTTTGCTAAGTAATTGCTGGTTAAACCCCTGCCAAAATTCAGCCATGAGCGGGATCCACTCGCGTTCGCCTTCTGCCACGCTATCCAGTGCATTTTCTAAGTTGGCGGTAAAGTCGTAATCTACATATTTGGTGAAATGTTCAGTTAAAAATTTATTCACCACGCGGCCAACATCCGTAGGCGTAAAACGCTTTTTATCTAGCAGCACATATTCGCGGTCTTGCAACGTGCTAATAATACTTGCATAAGTTGAAGGGCGGCCAATGCCGTATTCCTCTAAAATTTTAACCAAACTAGCCTCACCGTAACGTGGCGGCGGCTCGGTGAAATGTTGGTCACCGTAGATTTTTTCAACAGTCAGCACTTCACCAGTTTCCAGGTGAGGTAACTTACTTTCACTTTCCTCTTCCTCGTCGTCAGAGCCTTCCATATAGACGGCAATAAAACCTGGGAATACGAGTGTTTGCCCCGTCGCACGGAACAAGTTGGCATCACTGCCTACGCTTAAATCTACACTTACCGCATCAAATTTAGCCGGAGACATTTGGCAAGCCAGCGCGCGCTTCCAAATCATTTCGTACAGCTTAAACTGCTCGTCCGTTAAGTATTGGCGCACGCTTGCCGGGGTGCGACTAATATCGGTTGGGCGAATTGCCTCATGTGCTTCTTGTGCGCTTTTAGACTTGGTTTTATACATTACGGCAGATTTTGGCAAATATTCCGCGTCAAAATTCTTTTTCACGTAATCGCGAATTTGTGCAATCGCTTCAGCCGCCATATTGAACGAGTCGGTACGCATGTAAGTAATTAAACCCACCGTACCGCCGCCTACATCCATACCTTCATACAGTTGTTGGGCGACTCTCATCGCGCGTGCAGTGGTAAAGCTTAGTTTACGCACGGCTTCTTGTTGTAAGGTGGACGTGGTAAATGGCGCTGCCGGACTGCGGCTGCGTTGTTTTTTCTCAACGCGAGACACGGTGGTTTTACCCGCGCTGGCTAATAGCAACTTACCAACAATGTCAGATTGCTGGTCATGATTGATGACCGTGAACTGCTCCACTTTTTGGTTATTTAGCTGCACTAATTTGGCACTAAAACCGTGGCTATGCTTCAACGCATCTAAATGTATAGACCAATATTCTTGCGATTTAAACGCTTCAATTTCCAGCTCGCGCTCAACAATGAGGCGCAATGCTGGGCTTTGCACGCGCCCGGCTGATAGCCCGCGACGGATTTTTTTCCAGAGTAGTGGCGATAAATTAAAGCCCACTAAGTAATCTAGCGCACGGCGCGCTTGTTGCGCATTGACCATCGGCATGGAAATGTCACGCGGCTCGGCAATGGCGTGTTCTACCGCATTTTTAGTAATTTCATGAAACACCACGCGCTTCATGAGTTTGTTTTTGAGTAAATTTTTAGACTTTAAAATTTCGGCAATATGCCACGAAATTGCTTCACCTTCGCGGTCCGGATCGGTTGCGAGGTAGATGCTGTCTGCATTTTTTACCGCTTTGGCAATGGCATCCACATGCTTACTGTTGCGCTCAATAATGTCGTACTTCATGGCAAAGTCATTTTCGGTATCAACCGCGCCATTTTTCGGAATTAAATCGCGTACATGCCCATAGGAAGCGAGTACCTCAAAGTCACTGCCGAGGTATTTTTTTAGCGTTTTCGCTTTAGATGGAGATTCAACAATGAGTAGTTTGGACATGAATGCCTAGATAATAAGGTGAAAACTTAAGGTGCAGTTCGGATAATAGCAAGGTCAATGCCTACAATACAATAACTTAACGCATATAGCGCGTAAATTTATGGGTGACTCGCTGTTATTTATTACGAATAAATTCAATTCTTGCACCAGCACTCTCGGCTAAACTGAGTGCGGCGCCTTCATTGGCAATGTCGCCGAATAACGGGTCTTCGTCATCGGCTTTGGCTTGGCTTAGATTTTTGAAGTCATATAAATTGACATCGGCTAAGTGTGATGGCTCTACATTGGTAATCGCGCGGAAGATATTATTGATGCGCCCTGGTTGCTCGCGCTCCCAGTTCTGCAGCATGTCTTTTATTTTCTGACGCTGCAGGTTTTCTTGGCTACCACACAAATCACACGGGATAATTGGGAACTCCATTTGACGTGCATAGCTGGCAATGTCTTTTTCACTGCAATAGGCTAGTGGGCGAATCACGATATTTTGTTTATCGTTAGTAGAGAGCTTAGGTGGCATGGCTTTCATTTTGGCGCCAAAAAACAAATTCAAAAATAGCGTTTCTACAATGTCATCACGATGATGGCCTAAAGCAATTTTGTTTGCACCAAGTGCTTTCGCTGTGGTGTAGATTACGCCACGACGTAAGCGCGAGCAAAGTGAGCAAGTGGTTTTGCCTTCAGGAATCTTTTCTTTCACGATTGAATAAGTGTCTGCTTCAACAATGCGGTAATCGATGCCTAGCTTTTCAAAGTAAGCTGGCAAAATATTTGCAGGGAAACCAGGCTGCTTTTGATCTAAATTCATCGCAATCAGCTTGAAGTTAATGGGTGCACGCTCCTGCAAGGCTAGCAAAATCATGAGCATGGCGTGAGAGTCTTTGCCGCCACTCATGCACACCAGTACGGTGTCGCCTTCTTCAATCATGTTGTAATCGCCAATGGCTTTGCCTGTGGCGCTTATCAAACTATTTCTAAGCTTGATGAAATTATTGGAATGGTTTGGGGGTAAGTGTTTTATCATTTTATAATTCTATAATGTTTAGCGAGCTATAAGTTCAGAGACCGCCCGCCATCAACAGCCAACACATGGCCAGTAATAAAAGGCGCATCAGCGATTAAGAATTTAACGGCTTTTGCCACATCTTCGGCTTCGCCTACGCGTTTAAGTAATGTTTGGTTGATCACCCGCTGGCGATAAACTTCGTCAAACTGCGGGTTACTCTCAGGCCATTGCACAGGACCAGGGGCGACCGCATTTACGCGCACTTCAGGACTTAGTTCATGGGCTAAAGATTTAGTTAAGGTCACTAAACCTGCCTTTGCAACGCTATATACAATATAGCCTTTTTTGGGGCGTTCAATATGCATGTCGGTGATGTTCACAATGCAGCCATGATTTTTGCGTAGCTCAGGCGCAGCCGCTTGCGATAAAAATAGCGGTGCTTTTAAGTTGCTACCCATTAAATCGTGCCATTTGGTTTCGTCAATATCGCCAATTTCACTCATATAATAAGTTGAGGCATTGTTGATAAGTACATCTAAACGTCCAAAATGGCGAACAGTTTCGGCGACCAAATTAGGTATTTCAGCAATATTGAGTAAATCCCCTTGAATAATCGCCACAGAACTAGCACGTTGCAAATTGAGTTCGGCCTGTAGGGCACGCGCTTCGGTAAGCGAGCTTTTATAGTGCACCATGAGAGAATAGCCTTCCGCATGCAGCATGCGGCAAATGGCTGCGCCCACGCGCTTTGCCCCGCCAGTAATTAACACCACTTTGTCTTTAATTATATTCACAGATTGCTCATTTCTTTTTAGCTAAGATTATAATGGCTTATGCCAACATTACCTATTTCAGCGTTACCTATTCCTAATGCCGAAGTGCAGGCGCATAGCCAACAGCTAGCTTCGTTAATTCAAAATAAAATTAACCAACATGATGGCTGGGTATCATTTGCAGATTTTATGCAGATGGCGCTTTATACCCCCGACTTAGGTTATTACAGTGGCGGCGCTAAAAAGTTCGGCACGGGTGGAGATTTTGTTACCGCGCCTGAAATTTCCCCATTATTTGCGCAAACACTGGCTAAACAGGTCGCACAAGTGTTGGCAGAAACACAAGGCGACATTCTAGAGCTAGGCGCGGGAACGGGTAAGTTAGCTGAAGACTTGTTAATTGCGCTGCAAGATGCCAATCAGTTGCCAGAGCATTACTTTATATTAGAAGTTAGTGCTTACTTACGTCAGGTGCAATTGGAAGAAATGCAAAAGCATTTACCCGCTAATCTTATGCAACGCGTAGTTTGGCTGGATGCTCTGCCAGAGAAATTCATAGGCCTAATTCTCGGTAATGAAGTGCTTGATGCCATTCCTGTACATTTAATTTATAACTCACGCTCCGATAATCCATTGGGCTTAAATGAACGAGGTGTAGCATTCAACGAAGAATTTATCTGGCAAGATAAGCCATTAGTAGCAGGTGATTTATTAGATTTAGTCAATAGCTACTCGTTACCAAACGATTATTTAACCGAAGTAAACCCCTCAGCTATTGGCCTTGTACAAAGCTTAGCGCAGGCTTTAGCGCGTGGCGTCATCATCATGATAGATTACGGCTTTTCGGCGCGTGAGTATTACCACCCACAGCGTAATCTAGGTACGCTCATGTGCCATTATCAACATTATGCGCACACCAATCCACTGATCAATGTTGGGCTTCAAGATATTACCGCACATGTGGACTTTACCAGCATTGCACATGCTGGCGTCGGCAAAGGTTTGATGTTAAGTGGTTTTTGTAGTCAAGCACAATTTTTAATGAACTGCGGTATTTTGAATAGATTAAGCCAAGTATCGCCGCACGATATGGCACGTTACGCACCACTCGCTGCTGCAGCGCAAAAGTTACTGTCACCCGCTGAAATGGGCGATTTATTTAAAGTGATTGCCTTGAGTAAAAATGTTGATGAGTCCTTGGTGGGTTTTTCATCAGGTGATAAATCTCATATGCTTTAAAAGGATAAGAAAATTATGTAGGAGCGACGACCCGTCGCGATTTGCAATATCGCCTCGCGACGGGCCGTCGCTCCTACAGTATAATGTGCGCCATGAACGAATCAAATCAAACAGAAGAAAATTCAAATATTGAAGCCGCTCAACGACGCATCCGCAGCTTTGTATTGCGCCAGGGTCGTTTAACCAAAGGTCAGGCGCGTGCGTTAGAAACTGCTTTTCCAAAATTCGGTATTACCTATTCGCCAGAGTTACTTGATTTGAATGCTACATTTAATCGGGCGGACAGTAAAAAGATTCTGGAAATCGGCTTTGGCATGGGCGAAACTACCGCCAAGATCGCACAGACTTTACCTGATTGTGATTTTTTAGCCGCTGAGGTGCACACCCCAGGGGTTGGCGCATTACTTAAGTTAATTGAAGAGTCGGTGCTTACTAACATCCGTGTTGTTCAGCATGATGTGGTGGAAGTGCTGCAAAATATGCTGGCAGATGCAAGCTTGGATGGCGTGCATATTTTTTTCCCCGATCCTTGGCATAAAAAGCGTCACCACAAACGCAGGTTGATACAAGCGGAGTTTGTGAAATTACTATGTAGCAAACTTAAAGTAGGCGGTTATTTGCATGTGGCCACCGATTGGCAAGAATATGCAGAGTGGGTGCTTGAAGTATTGGGCGCAGAGCCACAGTTACAAAATACCGCAGAAAGTTATGCTAATAAACCTAGCTATCGGCCGTTAACCAAGTTTGAAAATCGTGGTATTAAGCTAGGGCATGGGGTTTGGGATATGGTGTTTACTAAGAAGTAGGGTGTGCAAATAAAATCATTTTGTACACCATGCGCTGACTGGATTTATAAACCTAAAAACGGCTTTTAACTTCCGATGCACGCCGATAAAACATGATGCTATTGCCAGTTGCGTGATCACCTCAACAGTGAATGTAAATAAAACCATTTGCGATTTGTTTAAATCGGCAGTTAACTGCTTTTTATCGGATTAAGAATGCTATTCTCAATGTAAATAAGCAACCTAATTGACGTCCTTGTCACCTTCAAGATTAAATGACTTTCGTACTAAATCCTCAGGCTCTTCCGCAAACAGCCACTTCCCGATCACTTTCTCTGCCTCTTCAACGCCTTGTTTCTTTAAGCTAGAAAACAACTGTATCGTGCATTCGCTGTGGTAATGGTTGCCCCACGTTTCAATCAGCTCTTTGCGAACTCTGTTAAGCGTTAGCGAAGCTTCGCCGCGTGAAAGTTTATCTGATTTTGTCAACAGTACATGCACGGGTTTCCCGCTTGGGCAAAACCAATCTAACATTTGACGGTCAAGCGGGGTGAGCGGGTGGCGGCTATCCATCACTAACACCAAGCCGCCTAAACTTGAGCGCTCACTTAAATAGCGGGCAAGTACGTTTTGCCAGTGTGCGCGCATGGCTTCAGGTACTTTGGCATAGCCGTAACCTGGTAAATCGACTAAGTGCCTGTCGTTACCCAGCGTAAAAAAGTTAATAAGCTGCGTGCGGCCAGGCTGTTTACTCACAAAGGCTAAGCGATTATGGTTGGCAAGCGTGTTGAGTGCGCTGGATTTCCCTGCATTGGATCTACCAGCAAAAGCAACTTCAATGCCGCTGGCTGGTGGTAGATCGCGCAGGTGGTGCGCAGAAATAAAAAATGTAGCGTTTTGGAACAATGGCATAAAAATCCGATTCTAGTTGACTGCTTCATTTGAAAATCAAGGTGGTTTTTTTGCTTTTATTCACAAGCCATCCGCTGTAGATAGCCATGCCATTTTTGATTTGTTAAATGAATTGATGTTAAGGTGAAAAATGCTATCACGAATAGTAGTTTTTAGCTAAAATAGCGCGTTAATTGGTTGAATAATTTAGATTTAGGAGCAGTAATGCAATTTCGTCACTTAGCATGGTTAATGTCCAGTGTAATGTTGGTAGTCTCTGCTGAAGCACTTGCAGAAGCACCACCAACAAGAACAGCAGAACAAATTGTAAATACCGTATGTGCGGCATGTCATGCGCCAGATGGCAACAGTGCACTTACACTTAATCCTAAATTGGCAGGTCAGCATCCAGAGTATCTTCAAAAGCAATTGACTGAGTTTAAATCAAGTAAACGTGCCAATGCCGTGATGACTGGCATGGCTGCAGGTTTGAGTGATGAAGAAATGAAAGCGTTAGCTGACTATTTTTCAGCCAAAAAACTTAATCTAGGCCAAGCAAAAACCAATGGCGCCGGTTCGCCGGGTGAAAGAATTTATCGTGCAGGCAATGCCGCAAGTAGCGTACCAGCTTGTGCCGCATGTCATGGACCTACTGGTGCTGGCTTGCCGATACAGTTTCCACGTTTAGGTGGCCAGCATGCTGATTACACCTTGGCACAGCTAAAAGCTTTCCGCACTGGTGAGCGCGCTAACGCGCCCATGATGATGGCGATCGTGTCAAAAATGACTGACGCTGAAATGGCGGCGGTAGCCGATTATATAGAAGGCTTGCGTTAATTAAGCTTGTTAAAGCAAGGGTGGCGTAAGCTGCCCTTATTTTTTGTTTTAACTTTGTAAATTTTGCCTTGTAAATTTTTAGTTTCGTCGCTTGGTAACTAACGCTAGTCTGATGTAGTCATAAGCTACGCGAATAATTTCCGTAAGTTTTAATGCCTTAATTTTTTTAAGAGTGCCGTATTTTGAATCCAAAACTATCCCTCACTAAAAACCTTTTTGACTTGCTAAGCTCAATGCGTTTTGCTGTCAGTTTGTTAAGTGTGCTGGGTGTGGCGTCTATTATTGGTACCGTGTTAAAACAAAATGAACCATACGAAAATTACATCATTAAATTTGGTCAATTCTGGTTTGGTTTATTTGAGCACTTAGGTCTTTACGATGTTTATCATAGCGGCTGGTTTTTAGTTATCTTGCTGTTTTTGGTGGTATCCACCAGCCTTTGCATTTATCGTAATGGCCCACACATGATTAAAGAATGGCGTACTTTTAAAGAACACGCCACTGAAAAATCACTTAATGCCTTTAGCCATCAAGCGACTTATCAGCTGAATTCAGACACAAGTGCAACTTCAGATATAGACAGTGTTAAGCAGCAACTGAGCCAATTTCTGCAAGCCAAAGGCTTCAAATACAAATTTAAACTGCAAGCCGATGGTAGTGAACTGATTGCTGCTAAAGCGGGTACGCACCAACGTTGGGGCTATATTTTCACGCATGTGGCGATGGTAATTATTTTACTTGGCGGACTTTTAGATGGTAACTTGCCGTTTAAAATACAAGAGATTTTGGGTCATAAGCGCATAGAGACGTTGGATATTCCAGAATCGCAAGTACCCGAGGTGAGCAGGCTTGATACAAATAACCCATCATTTCGCGGCAATATGACGCTGCCAGAGGGCTCGAGCGGCAGTGTGGCATTTGTCCGAGTGCGCGATGGTTATTTAGTGCAAGAGTTGCCGTTCAGAGTGGCGTTAAAAGATTTTCGTATTGAACATTACGCTACTGGTCAGCCTAAATCATTTGAGAGTGATCTGGTAATTATTGACCCAGATTTGAAACAGCCTGTCACCAAAACCATTAGCGTCAACCATCCTTGGACTTACAAAGGCATTGCGATTTATCAGTCCGATTTTCAGGATGGCGGGACCAAGCTTAATTTTAAAGTGTGGGATTTATTTGCGCACAATACGCAAACACAGCCGTTAGCCGGCGCTATTTTCGACAAGGGCATTTTAGGTAATGGAGACGATGCACTAAAAGTTGAATATAATGATTTTCGTAAGTTTAATATCATCAACATGTCGCCAGATGGTAAAGGCAAGCCACACAATGTAGGTCCCAATGTCACTTACAAACTGCGTGACAATAAAGGTCAAGCTATTGAATACGTGACTTATATGCAACCCATGCAAATAGATGGCCGACATTATTTTATTTCTGGAATGCGTGAAACGGTATCGGACGACTTCCGCTATTTACGTATTCCTGTTGATAATGATTTTGGTGTTGATGGTTTTATGAACTTTAGAGCCGTGATGCTAGATGCCTCTAAATACCCGGAAATTGCGCGAAGAATTGCGACTAATTCATTAGAAGGCAAAAAAGAACCTGCCGTTAAAAAACAATTTGAAAACAGTGTGGTGCAATTACTCACGGTTTTTGCGCAAGGCGGCTATAACCAAATAGCACAAGTCATAGAGAAAAGTGTGCCAGAGAAAGAACGTGAGGGTGCTGCAAGCACATACATTAAAATGATTAGAGTTGCGGCGTATGAAGCCTACAATATGAGCTTGGCAGCAAATAAAAAGCCGTTGTTAGTCAGCAGCGAAGAGAACGAGGCGTTATTGCGTGATAGCTTGAATTCATTCAGTGATATGTTTTTTTATGGGTCACCTTATTATTTACAGCTTGAGCAGTTTGAACATAAAGAAGCCAGCGGTTTGCAACTCACAAAGTCACCTGGTCAAAAATGGGTGTATTTGGGTTCGGTTTTGTTAGTGCTAGGTATTTTTTCTATGATGTATATACGCGAGCGACGTATTTGGTTGCTACTCAAACCCGCGAGCAGTCAAGTGCTTTTTGCGATGGCGTCCAACCGTAAAAATTTAGATTTTGAACAAGAGTTTAATTTATATCGCGAACAGCTCAAAAGCTTGCTCGCTTAAGGAATCGTTATGAATAGCCACTCACTAGATTACCAACAAAAAACATTACTGCAGCGCTTGAATTGGCAAGACTGGCTGTATGCACTTATTGTTGTCGCAGGTTCAGTATTTGCCTATGTTAAATATGCCCAGTACATGGATATTTATGAGGTTGGATTTTTGTTTGGCGCAGCCGCATTATTTAGTTACATAGGCTGGCAGTGGAAAAGGTTAGCCAAATTAGTGCTAATGGTGGGTGTTATCAGTCTGTTTTCAGTCAGTTTATATCATGGCGAGCAAGCGCGAGCTACACAGGTGTTTTTACTTAAATATCTTATCTCCAGCCAATCAGCCATTATGTGGATGAACGTATTCTTTGTATTGGCGATGGCAACTTATTGGTTTGCTTTATTTAAACGCAGTGTGTTTACCGGTAAAGTAGCTACCGCACTCACTTGGAGTGCAGTACTGTTTGGTTTTGTCGGCTTAATGGTACGTTGGTACGAGTCTTATTTAATCGCACCAGATGTCGGGCATATTCCAGTCAGTAATTTGTATGAAGTATTTATACTGTTTTGCTTAATTACCGCCTTGCTGTATTTGCATTACGAACAAAAACTGAATACCAAACAGCTGGGAGGCTTTGTATTATTAGTCATTAACGCTGCGGTAGGCTTTATTCTTTGGTACACCTTTGATCGCCAGGCACATAACATTCAGCCGCTAGTACCCGCGCTACAAAGTTATTGGATGAAAATACATGTCCCCGCTAACTTTATTGGCTATGGTTCTTTTTCATTAGCAGCAATGGTGGCAAGCGCCTATTTGCTAGCTAGCAAAGGATTTTTGGCATCACGCTTGCCAAGTTTAGAGGTGATGGACGACTTAATGTATAAATCAATTGCGGTTGGTTTTGCATTTTTTACCATCGCGACCATTTTGGGTGCTATGTGGGCAGCTGAGGCTTGGGGTGGCTACTGGAGCTGGGATCCAAAAGAAACATGGGCGCTTATTGTGTGGCTTAACTATGCGGCTTGGTTGCATTTGCGCATGGTTAAAGGCTTGCGCGGTGCCGTACTGGCTTGGTGGGCACTGGTAGGTTTAATTGTGACTACCTTTGCATTTTTAGGCGTGAATATGTTTTTAAGCGGCTTGCATTCTTACGGCACACTTTAAAAAGATTAAAAGGGGGCGTTAATCCCCTTTTTCATTTTGTAGTTAATCACGTTAATTCTGAGTAATCATTTCTAACCTAAACCGCACTTCACCATCGTTATTACCTATCAGGCTTAATTTATAGCCTGCATGTTGGGCTTGTTGTGCCGCATGGTACAAGCCAACCCCCAAACCGCTTTTGGAGCTGACGTGTGATTTAAACAATCGTTCAGCAATTTCTGCTGGAATTGCCGAACCCGTGTCACTAACTTCTAAGCAAAAATGTTGTAATGGCATTAGTGCCACTTTAATCGCAATATTGGCCTCAAGCTTTGCTTTTTCTAGCGCATTTTGTAATAAATTATTAATTACGCTATCGAGCACATCAGGGTCAATGTCCGCTTTGGGCATAGTGGCAGGGGTTTCAAACTGCACTTGATGATGCGCGTTTAGCTGCTTAAAGTTTTTCCACCAGCCCCCCACTTTGGCTTGGATTTTTTTCTCGACACTTGGCAGCTCAAGTTTGGCGAGCGTGCTGGCTAGGCGCTGACTCAAACGTGGCAACTGCTTTTTAATGAGTTCAATCAACTTAGTATCGTCACTTACATTTTGGCTTTGTTCAACAGCGGCAGATAATGTGCCTAATGATTGCAATATATTTTTAATGTCATGCGTTAATCGAGAGCCAGTTTCATATAAAGTTTGCATGTAAGTATTTTGGCTGATGGTCTCCTCGCGTCGCTTAGCTTCATAAAACTCGCCTAGTATTTGTGTTAGAAGTTGCACATGCAGATACATGGCAGGTGTAAATTGCCAGCGCGAGTAAAGTGTTAAATGTAATTGTTGAAAGCTAAACGTGGAAATAAACGCGGTCGCTTCTCCTACTTGTTGTGATTGATTACCAACTTGCCATATCACACCATTTACCCAGTTGAGTGAATCTAGCTCACGCATTGCCGCCTGTAAAAAGGCATCGGCAGAGGGCTCATCCTCAGCATACATTGCAATTTTTCTAATCCATTGCTCAAATGGAAGACCAATACTTAATAAGTAGCGTGACATCAGCAGCTCTAAACCAGAGAATGTTGCGCTTGGGTTCCATAGCCAGCTAAGAGCCACTAAAGTAGCAGCTAAGCCTAATACCGCAAAAATAAGTAACTTAATGTAGTTAATCTGCCAGATTGTGCCGATAGCAAAACTGCCTAATATGACGATTAAAGTCAGTAGAAAAATCAATAGCGTATAAAAAAAGTCGATGTTGGTGGTATGGCTGGCAGGCTTGTTTTTTGCAGATAAAAATAAAATGGCGAGCGGTAAAACAGGTAAAAAATAAACGAGCAAAAACTCGGCGGCGGCTAACTCATTGTTGGTTTTTAGTAATTTTGGTACTACCCATAACAGCAGAATTGCCAGCAAATAGGTTGCCGCTAAAATATTGGGCAGCCTTGAGCGTGTAGGCTCGCTAGAGAAAATACGCCCGCCAATGAGCGCAAATAAACCTGCAATCCAAAAAGCGGTTACCCACCAGTTCATATAGAACATGGATAAATATGCACCAATGATAATTGCAATGGTGACTTGCCATGATAATTTGTCATTTTGGCGCAACACAGGTTGCCACAGCAAAAAGAAACCGTAATGGCATAAAAGTAAAGCGCTATAAAGATGATTTACCTCGCCCCACACCAGCATTGCATGCAATGATAAAATCATCAGTGCCATCAAGCGGTCAGTATCATCAAGGGCTAATCGGTAGAATTTATATAATGGCTGCATAGCACCTAATACTCGTGAATAATTTAGCGTTGTTTAGGGTGTTATTGTATGCGCAAGTCTCAAATTTAATAAGGCTTACATCGCGTAAAGTGTTGGAATTTGAACATAAACGTCAATTTCTTGACATTAAAACAGGCAATTTTTGAAAATTTCTTATTGAATGCAGGTAAAACTGTAGGAAACTACATTAAATTATAATTGGTATGTAATTTGCTTATTAACAACTAATATTTACATGCTCATCAATAGCAGCTGAGCGTATTATAAAATACCAAAGTCCGGGGATTTAGATGAAAAAAACACAAACAGGTTTTACGTTAATTGAGTTAGCAATCGTGCTGGTGATTATCGGCCTGCTACTTGGCGGCGTGTTAAAAGGCCAAGAATTGATCAATAGTGCTAAAGTGAAAAACATGGCTAACGACTTTCGTAATATCCAAGTCTATGTTTACTCGTACCAGGATAAATTCAGAGCGCTGCCTGGTGATGACAAAGCAGCTGTAAATCATGTTGGTGCAGCCAATAATGGCAATGGTGATGGTTTGATTGGTGGTGCATGGAATGCATCATCAGGCGAATCATTTGATTTTTGGCAGCATATTCGTTTGGCGGGTTTAGCTACTGGCTCTACTGTATTAACCGATGACACTTACGCTCCCACAAACGCTGATGGTGGACCAGTAGGTGTACAGGCTGCATCAACTCCTTCTATTGTCAATTTAAAAGGTTCTTACGTAGTGTGTTCAGGTGGGATTTTGGGTAAGTTTGCCAAGGAGCTTGATACGGCGATGGATGATGGTAACACAGCAACAGGTGTAATGATGACGGCTCCAGTAGCGTCAGTAGATGGAGCGACAGCTGCAACAGCAGTTACTAATACAGGTGAAACTCCAACTATTGATGATTCCACTAAGTATGCAGTTTGTATGGCATTCTAGTTAATATTTGAAATATCAAAGGCCCACTATAAGGTGGGCTTTTTCATTTTCAAAAAAATTGATACTCCATAAATAATAAGCGCTTGCATAGCAGTTAAATTGTTTTAGAATAGTGCCTCAATAAAAGTAATAAAATATATCGTAACCCATGACATCCAATATCGTAGAAATTGACAACTTATCCTTTGGTTACAAAGGTCGCTTGTTGCATAAAGGTATCAATATGGCGTTTCCACGTGGAAAAGTCGTAGCGATTATGGGTGGTAGTGGTAGCGGAAAAACTACTTTGTTGCGCTTAATCGGCGGGCAAATTAAACCCACTCAGGGTGAAGTGCGTGTAGATGGCAAGGTGGTGCACGAGCAAGATCGTGACGGCATCTTTTTACTGCGTCGTAAAATGGGTATGTTGTTTCAGCACGGCGCGTTGTTTACCGATTTAAGCGTATTTGATAATGTCGCTTTCCCCATGCGTGAACTAACAGATTTACCTGAATCCATGATTAGAGATTTGGTGTTGATGAAGTTGAATGCAGTAGGCTTACGTGGTGCGCATACGCTCATGCCAACTGAGCTTTCAGGCGGCATGGCGCGGCGCGTAGCTTTGGCGCGCGCAATTGCGCTAGACCCATGCATTATTATGTACGATGAGCCGTTCGCAGGATTAGACCCTATCTCTATGGGCGTGATCTGTGATTTAATTCGTAGCTTGAATGATGCATTAGGCGCAACATCGATTATCGTTTCGCATGATGTAAAAGAGACATTTTTAATTGCAGATTATGTTTATTTCGTGGCAGATGGCGTGGTTGCTGCTGAAGGTACGCCGCACGATTTAATGCAATCTACATTGCCATTTGTGCATCAGTTTGTGCATGGCGAAAAAGATGGACCGGTGCCTTTTCACTATCCAGCTGCCAATTATCAATCTGAACTGTTAAATCAACAGTTATAATCAACTGTTAAATGAATTTAAAACGAATGATAAAATCAAACCTACTCACCAGTATTACGCGATTTCTCAGTGGTATTGGGTATCGGATGATAGCGCGTGTTTGGCGTTTGGGCGCAGGTACACGGCTTTTTTTCTTGACGATTGTTTACTCAGGTGAGAGTTTTAGACGCTTTCATCTGACGTTGCGCGAAATTTATTTTACAGGCGTGATGTCGCTATTGATTATTATCGTGTCAGCTTTTTTTGTCGGCATGGTTTTGGCATTGCAGGGCTATAACACTTTACAAAAGTACGGCTCATCTGAGGCCATTGGCGTGCTGGTAGCACTGTCACTGGTACGTGAATTAGGGCCTGTTGTTACAGCATTGCTGTTTGCAGGGCGTGCAGGCACTGCAATTACCGCCGAAATAGGCTTAATGAAAACAACAGAACAATTATCCGCCATGGAGATGATGGCAGTTAACCCGATCGCGCGTGTAGTGGCGCCGCGTTTTTGGGCTGGTGTGATTTCTATGCCGATATTAGCGGCATTGTTCTCGATGGTAGGTGTGCTAGGCGGTTATTTAGTGGCGGTACCTTTGATTGGTGTGGATAGTGGCGCGTTTTGGTCGCAAATGCAGGCCAATGTTGATGTGAGAGACGATATTGTCAATGGCGTGATTAAGAGTGTGGTGTTTGCGGTGGCTTGTACCATGATTGCTTTGTTTGAAGGGTTTGACGCGCCGCCAACGGCAGAGGGCGTGAGCCACGCCACTACGCGCACAGTGGTAATTTCTTCATTAACAGTATTAGGTTTAGATTTTGTTTTAACGTCTTTTATGATGGTTGTTTAACTGTAGTTTTAATTTACCGAGTTTCAAGCGACGCTTAAGAATATGAATGCGAAGGGATATTGAGTGGAAAGAACAAAAATAGATTTATGGGTAGGCGTTTTTGTCGCGCTTGGCGTTGCCGCTTTGTTGGGTCTTGCCCTGAAGGTGGGGAACTTAACTTCTAACAATCTAGGTAAAACCTACAGTGTAAGTGCCGCTTTTGAAAACGTGGGTGGTTTAAAGCCGAATGCGCCAGTCAAAAGTGCGGGTGTTGTGGTTGGGCGCGTGGCTGATATTAAATTCGATAGTAAAACTTATGAAGCGATTGTGAATATTAATATTGACCAACGCTACGTTTTTCCTAAAGACACTTTCGCAAACATTTACACAGCAGGCTTGCTGGGCGAGCAGTATGTGGGGCTTGAGGCAGGTGGCGAAGATGATTCATTGAAAAATGGTGATAAAATCACGCAAACGCAAGATGCCGTTGTATTAGAAAAAATGATCAGTCAGTTTTTATTTAGCAAGGCTTCAGAGTCGGAATCTGACAGTGAGGCAGCTGGCGCTAAACCGGTGAACAAAAAATCATCTGAAACTAAATCGCCAGAGGCTGCGTCAACTGAATTGGGTGACACACCGTTTTAATGCATACACCGACATGGTTGTAATGGTTTAGTAACTATTATTAAAGGGTTTTAATGAAAACATTGATGAAATATATGGCAAGTGCCGCTTTGATGGTGAGTTTGTTTGCGGGCGTGAGTGTGGCTAATGCTGAGATTTCTGCGGATGAGCTAGTTAAGAAAACCGCAGAGGAAGTGTTAACCATTGTCAAAAATGACAAAGATATTCAGGCGGGCAGTCAGCAAAAGATTTACGCATTAGCTGAAGAAAAAATTCTGCCCAATTTCGATTTTGACCGTGTAAGCCGCATGGTGCTAGGTAAAAATTGGAGAGCGGCAACGCCTGAACAGCAAGCAAGCTTTCAAAAAGAGTTCCGTAGCCTTTTATTGCGGACTTACGCAAGTGCATTAGGTAAGTATAAAGATCAAGTCATTGAATATAAGCCTATGCGCGCCGAGCCAGGTGCAAAAAACGTGAGCGTGAAAACACAAATTTTGCAGCCCGGCGGTCAACCAATTACAGTGGATTACAGCTTGGTTAAGGTTGAAAACGGCTGGAAGGTGTACGACATTGTGATTGAAGGCGTGAGTCTAGTCACAAACTACCGTAGCCAGTTTAGTAATGAAATTCGTCAAAATGGCATTGATAGTTTGAATAAAAAGCTTGCAGATAAAAATAAAGCAGCAGGGGCGTAATGGCTATTAGTGTGCAAGAAAATCAATGGCACATTACAGGCGATATTCTGATGGATAACGCCAATGCTGTGTTGCAAGAAAGTAATGCATTGGCGATGGCTGATGATATACATATTGATTTTTCAGCCATTAGCAATGTTGATACTGCGGCACTTAGCTTAATGATGGAGTGGCAGCGCCGTGCGATTTCATCTGGCAACAAAAAAATACATTTCACCCACTTACCTGAAGGTCTTGTTAGTTTGGCAGCGCTTTATGGCGTTACAGATTTTATTTCGTTTAGCGCAAACTAAAACGCAAAAAATACGCTTAGTGTTTGAATGATGCGTTTATCATTAACGCGCAAATGTTTCTTATATGCGCATTATGTGTATCGCTTTTGTTTGCAGTTGCTTGAAAATTCACCTCAGTTGCAATGTGTATTGTTTTTAATGCAAACGTCACCATATAAGCCCCAATAATTTACGCGCTATTCGTTTAACTCATTCAAACTACTGTGAAAGTTCCACTTGAGTCAACATGCAATTAAAATCAATGCGGTACACAAGAATTTTGGTACGCTACACGCACTTAAGGGGGTAGATTTAACCATCGAGCCAGGGGAGTTTTTTGCATTACTTGGCCCTAATGGTGCAGGAAAATCAACGTTAATTAACATTCTGGCAGGCTTAATTACGCCCACTTCAGGTAGTGCGTCTGTGATGGGTTTTGACGTAGTGCACCAATACCAACAGGCTCGGCAGTTGTTAGGTGTGGTGCCACAGGAACTGGTCTTTGATCCATTTTTTAACGTGCGTGAGATGTTACGCTTTCAGGCAGGGTATTTCGGCAGGGGTCGAGAAAATGACGCCTGGATAGATGAAATTCTTGAAGGCTTGGGGTTAACTGATAAAGCGCATACCAATATGCGTAAACTTTCTGGCGGTATGAAGCGGCGGGCCCTGATTGCACAGGCTTTGGCACACAAGCCGCCGGTTATCGTGCTGGATGAGCCAACTGCAGGTGTTGATGTCGAGTTGCGTCAAATGCTGTGGGAATTTATTAAAAAGCTGAATCGAGATGGTCACACCATTATTTTGACGACCCATTATTTGGAGGAAGCTGAAGCTTTGTGTAGTCGCGTCGGTATGATGAAGCAGGGTGAAATTGTGGCCTTAGACAGCACTGCTAATTTACTGAATAAATTTTCCGGTAAGCGTTTGCATTTAACGTTAGGCAATGTGATTCTGCCGGTGAACATTCAGCCACTCGTGCGCCATCATGAACAGGGAATCTATACCTTTGCTTTAAGCGATATGACGCAAATCGAGGATGTACTCTCTGCATTAAGGTCAGCCAATATTAAGGTATTAGACATGCAATTAAGCGAGGCGGATTTGGAAGATGTATTTATGTCGCTAGTCGGTAAATCATCATGAGTGGTTTGAAATTATCCAACCCAGTAACGGTTAGCGCTTTTAGAGGCCCTTGGACGCTATTAAAAAAAGAGCTGCTACGTTTTTGGCGAGTGGCGTTTCAGACCATAGCCGCACCAGTCATTACCGCTTTGCTATATTTACTCATTTTTTCACATGTGCTGGAAAGCCATGTGCAGGTTTACGATGGTGTGCCTTATACCGCGTTTTTGATTCCTGGCCTGATCATGATGTCGGTATTGCAAAACGCTTTTGCAAATAGCTCGTCTAGTCTGATCCAGTCAAAAGTCATGGGCAATCTGGTATTTGTGTTATTAACACCGCTCACGCATTTACAGTTCTTTCTTGCATTTTTGATTGCTGCAATTATTCGTGGCATGGTCGTCGGTTTATGCATCTATTTAGTCGCGATGTGGTTTGTAGAATTGCATGTTGCAAACCTTTGGATGATTATTGCTTTTGCACTACTAGGTAGCGCATTATTAGGTACGTTTGGCATTATTGCTGGAATATGGGCTGATCGCTTTGATCAGATGGCCGCGTTTCAAAATTTCATCATCATGCCGCTTTCATTTTTATCTGGTGTGTTTTATTCCATACATTCTTTGCCTCCTTTTTGGCAGAAAGTGTCACAGTTAAACCCATTTTTTTACATGATAGATGGTTTTAGGTATGGTTTTTTCGGCAAAGGCGATGTGTCGCCACTGGTTAGTTTGTCTATTGTTGGCGCTTCATTCTTAGTGTTAGCACTGATTACACTAAAAATGTTAAAATCAGGCTACAAACTAAGGTCTTAATAAAAAAGGTAATGACAATTGTTGAGTGCGCAGCAGCTAGAAACTTACATCACCCAGAATTTGGGTTGCGATTACATTAAAGTGTCAGGTGATGATGGCACACATTTTGAAGCGCTGATTGTAAGCCCTGCCTTTGTGGGTAAGTCGATGGTGCAGCAACATCAGCTCGTATATCAAGCATTAGGCGATAGAATGCGTGCAGAAATACATGCACTTTCTATGAAAACCTTAACGCCAGAAGCTTGGCTGAAGTCAAATAGTTAAATATAAACTGAAAAATAAAATTTTGTGAGAGAAAATAAATGGACGTACAAGAACTGATTAAAAATCAAGTAACGAGCAATCCAGTAGTGCTTTATATGAAGGGTAGCCCTAAATTTCCACAATGTGGTTTTTCAAATATGGCGACACAAATTTTAGATGCTTGCCATGCAAAGTATTTAGCAGTTGATGTGCTGGCTGACCAAAATATTCGTGAAGGCATTAAGGTTTACGCAAATTGGCCTACTATTCCGCAGTTATATATCAACGGTGAGTTTGTAGGCGGCTCAGACATTATGCGCACTATGTACGAAAACGGCGGACTTCAAACCCTGTTAGATGCGGCTAAATAATTGGACAAGTTAATCATACAGGGCGGAAATCGCCTCAATGGCGAGGTCACTATTTCGGGTGCTAAAAATGCGGCATTGCCTATTTTGTGCGCCTCGTTGTTAGCTGAAACACCTTTGTATTTATCTAGCGTACCAGCCCTTAAAGACGTCGGTTCTACCATCAAGCTACTTGAGCAAATGGGCGTCAAAGCTGAACGTAATGCAGATAAAGTTACTTTAGATGCGAGCGTTATTCACAGCTTTGAAGCGCCTTACGAAATGGTGAAAACCATGCGTGCTTCTATTCTGGTACTGGGACCGCTGTTGGCTCGCTTTGGCCATGCGCGTGTTTCTTTGCCAGGTGGCTGTGCCATTGGCTCTCGCCCTGTTGACTTGCACATTAAAGGCCTGCAAGCCATGGGTGCAGAAATTCATATTGAACATGGTTACATTGAAGCCACGACTAAGCACCTGCCAAATCAGCGTTTGCAAGGTGCGCGTTACTACATGGATATGGTGACCGTAACCGGCACAGAAAACTTGATGATGGCGGCCGCGCTGGCGCAAGGTACAACCGTGCTAGAAAACGCAGCTAAAGAACCTGAAGTGGTTGATATGGCAGAATGTCTGATTAAAATGGGCGCAAAAATCACAGGTGCTGGCACTGATGTGATTACGATTGAAGGTGTTGAGCGCTTAACTGGCACTACGCATAATGTGGTGTGTGACCGCATTGAGGCAGGTACTTATATGGTAGCTGCCGCGATGACTGGTGGCGAAGTGAAGCTACTTAATGTGCAAGCACATCTGCTAGATGCTGTGATTGAAAAATTGCGTGAAGCCGGTGCAACAGTCACATGTGATGCTGATAGCATCACGGTTAAAAGTGATGGTCAATTAAACGCCGTGAATATCCGCACAGCACCTCATCCTGCTTTTCCAACGGATATGCAGGCGCAGTTTATGGCGTTAAATACGGTAGCGAACGGCGTTTCAAAGGTTACAGAAACCATCTTCGAAAATCGTTTTATGCACGTGCAAGAAATGCAACGTTTAGGCGCCGATATTAGTATCGATGGCAATACTGCATTAGTTAAAGGTGTAGAGTTTTTAGACGGCGCCATCGTCATGGCAACTGATTTGCGTGCCTCAGCCAGCTTGGTATTGGCTGGCTTGGTAGCACGTGGTGAAACTGTGATTGAACGTATTTATCACCTAGACCGTGGCTATGAAAATTTAGAAGAAAAGTTGAATGCGTTGGGCGCAAATGTTAGGCGTACACACTAAATATCGTCCTTCAACAAGCTCAGGGGGCGTGAGTTAAATTATTGCAATCCGCGTTAACTCACGCCCCCTGAGCTTGTTGAAGGGTGGCTAAAATAGACAATAAATTATGATTACCATAGCACTATCAAAAGGCCGTATCTTTGAAGAAACCACGCCACTCTTGGCAGCGGCAGGCATTCATGCGTTAGAAGATCCTGAATCTTCACGCAAACTGATATTAGCAACCAATCGCGAAGATGTACGTTTAATCATTGTCCGTGCGTCAGATGTACCAACCTATGTGCAATACGGCGCAGCTGATTTGGGCATTGCTGGTAAAGACGTGTTAGATGAACACGGTGGCGAAGGTTTATATCAGCCGATTGATTTGCAAATTGCCAAATGTAAAATGATGGTGGCGGTGCGAGAAGATTTTGATTATTTCGCATCAATTCGTAGTGGCGCACGCTTAAAAGTAGTCACCAAATACGTAAAAACTGCGCGAGAACACTTTGCAGCTAAAGGCATGCATGTGGATTTAATCAAGCTTTATGGCTCAATGGAGCTGGGGCCATTAGTCGGGCTGGCAGATGTGATTGTTGATTTGGTGAGTACTGGCGGTACGCTACGTGCTAATAATCTCAAGGCTGTTGAAGAAGTCGGCGATATTAGCTCGAGGCTAGTGGTAAACCAAGCCTCGTTCAAGCTTAATCGTGCAAAAATTCAGCCGATTATGGATGCGTTTTTAACGGCAATTGCTAAAAAATAAATAAATTTGGATTGATAGGCTTAATCGTATGAAAATAAGACGTTTTTCTACTTTAGATAGTGATTTTGACGCTAATCTTAAACAATTACTTGCGTTTGAAACAGCGCAGGATGACAGCATCGATGTGGTCGTTGCAAACATCTTAAAAGATGTTAAAAAGCGTGGTGATGCTGCAGTGCTTGAATACACTAATCGTTTTGATAAAACCAACGCAAATCATTTAAGCGAGCTTGAAATTGGTAAAGCTGAACTCATCGCAGCCTTAAACGGGTTGCCAGCTGATCAGCGTGATGCCTTGCAAATTGCGGCAGACCGCGTACGTCATTACCATGAAAAACAATTGATGAGTTCATGGAGTTATACCGAGGCTGACGGTACGCTACTTGGGCAACAAGTCACGTCACTAGATCGCGTGGGTTTGTATGTGCCAGGTGGTAAAGCCGCGTATCCTTCTTCTGTGCTGATGAATGCTATTCCTGCCAAAGTAGCCGGGGTGAAAGAGTTGATTATGGTGGTTCCAACGCCAAATGGTGAAAAAAACCAATTGGTGTTAGCCGCAGCCGCCGTGTGTAACGTAGATCGTGTGTTCTGCATCGGCGGTGCGCAAGCGGTAGGTGCGTTGGCTTACGGTACTGAGACTGTACCGCAAGTTGATAAGGTCGTGGGGCCAGGCAATGCTTATGTAGCCGCTGCGAAGCGTCGTGTATTTGGCGTGGTGGGCATTGATATGGTGGCAGGTCCGTCAGAAATTTTAGTCATTTGCGATGGCAAAACCAATCCTGACTGGATTGCGATGGATTTATTTTCTCAGGCCGAGCATGATGAATTAGCACAGTCTATATTACTAAGTCCTGATGCTGACTTTTTAGATAACGTTGCAGCAAGCATTCAGCGGCTGGTAGAAGAAATGCCACGTAAAGATATTATTACTACTTCGCTAACCGACAGAGGTGCGTTGATACACGTGCGCGATTTAGATGAAGCGGCAGAAATAAGCAATTACATTGCGCC
The DNA here is from genome assembly GCA_001803395.1 of Methylotenera sp. RIFCSPLOWO2_02_FULL_45_14. Taxonomy (GTDB): domain Bacteria; phylum Pseudomonadota; class Gammaproteobacteria; order Burkholderiales; family Methylophilaceae; genus Methylotenera. Next base: position 105,650 of record MHBU01000022.1, read on the forward strand.
AGAGCATTTGGAATTATCTATTGATGAGCCGTTAGCATTCAGCAAAAAAATCAAACATGCGGGCGCCATTTTTATGGGACGTGATACTTGCGAGGCACTAGGTGATTACTGTGCAGGGCCTAATCATGTATTACCCACTTCACGCACGGCAAGGTTTTCATCACCACTCGGGGTGTATGATTTCCAAAAACGCTCTAGCTTGATTATGGTGTCTTCACAGGGTGCGCAAACACTAGGTAAAGTGGCTTCAGTCTTAGCGCATGGCGAAGGATTGCAAGCACACGCCAGATCAGCTGAGTACCGTTTGAAAAAATGAGTAAATACTGGAGTGATGTGGTTCATAGGCTCACACCTTATGTACCAGGTGAACAGCCTAAGTTAGATAACCTGGTTAAGCTTAACACCAATGAAAACCCTTATGGCCCTAGCCCTAAGGTGATAGCAGCGTTGAAGCTTGAGGCGGCTGACACCTTGCGTTTGTATCCTGACCCCAATTCAGATGCGCTAAAAGCTGCAATTGCAGAAGTGCACCACTTAAATGCAAATCAAGTTTTTGTGGGTAACGGCTCGGATGAAGTATTGGCCCATGTGTTTCAAGCTTTATTAAAGCACAGCAGGCCTTTGTTGTTCCCCGATATTACCTACAGTTTTTACCCTGTATATTGCGGTTTGTACAACATTGAGTATCAAACAATATCGTTAGCAGATGATTTTACAATCAATGTCGATGATTATGACCAGCCGAATGGTGGCATCATATTCCCTAACCCAAATGCACCAACGGGCATTCCACTTGCTTTGGCTGAAATTGAAAAGCTGCTGAAAAAGAATACGCAATCCGTGGTGGTGATAGATGAAGCTTATGTAGATTTTGGTACGGAATCTGCGGTGAGTTTGATTAACCGTTACCCTAATTTATTGGTCACGCATACTTTATCTAAAGCGCGCTCATTGGCTGGTTTGCGCGTGGGTTATGCACTAGGTTCGCCAGAGTTAATTGAAGCGTTGATTCGCGTTAAAGATAGCTTTAATTCGTACCCAATCGATCGATTTGCCTCAGCGGGGGCTATAGCGGCTATGCAGGATACAGCGTATTTTGAAAAAAGCTGTAGTCAAGTTATCGCAACGCGTGAGACGCTGATTAAAGATTTGTTGGTTTTAGGTTTTGAAGTATTGCCCTCAGGTGCGAATTTTATATTTGCTAAGCATAAAACCCGTGATAGTGCTGAATTAAGCGCAAAATTGCGCGAACATAATATCATTGTGCGTCATTTTAAATCGCCGAGTAGAATCGCACCTTATTTACGCATTACCATCGGTACTGATGCACAGTCAGAAACTTTACTCACAGCCTTGTCAGAGATTGTGGGTTAATTTCAGTTATTTCTGCAAAATTATGCAGAAATAGGCTACAAGTCGCAATAATGCTAGCTATTTTGAAAACAAAGCTTAATAAACTAGCTAATTTGCATGAGTAATGTATAAAAAACATTCAAATTAAGTATGGAAAGTTTGAATTTTCTCGCAATGTGCGGTTATGATAGCGAAATGTGCGATTTGTGCACAATATAATAATTATTTTCATTTTTTTTTAACCTAGGATAAGTCATTATTTGATTTATTATTAGTTGGAGGATGTATCGTGGCACAAACCCAAATGGCATTAGATTCACTAGATTTCGACGGCACCGTCGCTTTAGCAACTAAAGTTGCTCCACATGTAGATATTCTTGAAATCGGTACCCCTTGCATTAAGCATAACGGTATCAAATTACTTGAAGTGTTACGTGCTAAATTCCCAAATAACAAAATCTTAGTTGACTTAAAAACAATGGATGCCGGTTTCTACGAAGCTGAGCCATTCTATAAAGCTGGTGCAGATATTTGTACCGTTTTGGGTACTGCTGATATTGGTACCATCAAAGGTGTAATTGATGTGGCTAACAAATACGGCAAAAAAGCACAGGTTGACTTGATCAATGTTGCGGACAAAAAAGCTCGTACACAAGAAGTGGCCAAATTAGGTGCGCACATTATTGGCGTGCATACCGGCTTAGATCAACAAGCTGCTGGCCAAACACCATTTAATGACTTAGCATTAGTAGCTAGTCTAGGTTTAGGCATTGATATTTCTGTTGCTGGTGGCGTTAAAGCTTCTACAACACAACAAGTTAAAGACGCTGGTGCAACTATCATTGTTGCTGGCGCTGCAATTTACGGTGCGGCTGATCCAGCTGCTTCAGCTGCTGAAATTACTGCGATTGCACACGGTAGCACATCTGGTGGTTTGTTCGGCTGGGTTAAAAAATTATTTAGTTAATTTTTTAAATCGTTAAATTAAAAACCCCAGCCTAAAGCTGGGGTTTTTTTTGCTTTTGCCATGACAAATTCCAAATTCATCATGTATGATGCGTTACACCCTTTTAATGGGTTAAAATGCTAATTACTAACATTAAATACAACTCTTATGCGTAGTGCTCAAATAACTAGAAATACCTTAGAAACCCAAATCACTGTAAACATCAATTTGGATGGTACAGGCGTTTCTCAATTCAGTACAGGTCTGGGCTTTCTGGATCACATGCTTGACCAAATTGCGCGTCACGGCATGATGGATATTGAGGTGAATGCTAAAGGCGATTTGCATATTGATGCACATCATACTGTTGAAGATATTGGTATTACACTTGGGCAAGCATTTGCAAAGGCGGTAGGCGACAAAAAAGGTATTCGCCGCTATGGACATGCTTATGTGCCACTAGACGAGGCATTATCACGCGTGGTGTTGGATGTTTCTGGACGTCCAGGTTTAGAGTTCGGTTGCACATTTACTCGCGCCGCGATTGGCGATTTTGATGTTGATTTAATCCATGAGTTCTTTCAAGGTTTTGTGAATCACGCAAATGTCACTTTGCACATTGATAATTTAAAAGGTCATAATGCGCATCATCAAGCGGAAACGATTTTTAAAGCTTTTGGGCGTGCGTTGCGAGTAGCAGTTGAGCTGGATGCACGTATGGCAGGTATTATGCCATCTACAAAAGGTAGCCTGTAGGCAGGCTTTCGCTGATGCTTTCACATAACACCATCAGCACTTACAAACCGATCTAGAGCAACTCCAAAAAATAGTATGAGTAAAATAGATATTGCAGTCGTTGATTATGGCATGGGCAATTTGCGCTCAGTGTCTAAGGCGTTGGAGCATGTCGCACCTGCAAAAACTGTTTTAGTGACAAGTAATCCTGTTGAAATTGCAAAAGCTAAGCGAGTGGTGTTTCCTGGGCAAGGTGCCATGCCAGATTGTATGCGCGAATTGGATGCGAGAGGTCTGCGTGATGCAGTTCTGTACGCGGCACAATATAAGCCTTTTTTAGGTATTTGCATTGGTCTTCAAATGTTGTTTGAACATTCCGAAGAAGGCGATACGGCAGGTTTAGGTTTATTCAAAGGCAGCGTTAAACGTTTCGCTACCGCGGACATGGTGGACAGTAATGGCGATAAGCTAAAGGTTCCGCACATGGGCTGGAATCAAGTTTACCAAGTGAATCAAACTGAGTCTCAACCTCATGCTTTATGGCAAGGCATTGAAGATGGGGCCAGGTTTTATTATGTGCATAGTTATTATGTGCAGCCAGACGATGAAAGTATTATTTCGGGCTTTAGTCAGTATCCTAAACGCTTTACCTGTGCGATTGCGAAGAACAACCTGTTTGCAGTGCAGTTTCACCCAGAAAAAAGCGCTGATGCGGGTTTGCAGCTGTTAACTAATTTCGTAAACTGGGCGCCTAACTAAGCGCCGCTTTAAAATTGTCGTAACCTCATTTTTTATTTTCTAATTTTTTTGTTTATTAAACTTCATTTTCACTATGTTAATTATCCCAGCAATTGATCTCAAAGACGGCCATTGTGTCAGGCTCAAACAAGGCTTAATGGAAGAATCAACTGTGTTTTCTGAAGACCCGGGTGCCATGGCGCGCCATTGGGTGGACTTAGGTGGCAAGCGCTTACATTTAGTAGATTTAAATGGTGCATTTGCTGGTAAGCCTGTGAATGAAGGCGCAATACGGTCTATTGTCAGCGCTGTTGGTGGCGACATTCCAATCCAGCTAGGTGGCGGAATAAGAGATTTAGAAACCATTGAGCGTTATTTGGATAATGGCATTGATTATGTGATTATCGGCACGGCAGCAGTGAAAACGCCAGGCTTTTTACATGAAGCCTGTGATGCTTTTCCTGGGAAAATTATAGTGGGTCTTGATGCTAAGGATGGCAAGGTTGCAATTGACGGCTGGTCTAAGCTCACAGGTCACGATGTGATTGATTTGGCTAAAAAGTTTGAAGATTATGGCGTTAATGCGATTGTTTATACTGACATTGGTCGTGATGGTATGTTGACTGGCGTTAACATCGAGGCCACCGTTGCCTTGGCGCAGGCTTTGACGATTCCAGTGATAGCTTCAGGCGGTGTAACCAATTTAGACGACGTAAGAAAATTATGCGCGGTTGCCAGTGAAGGCATTATTGGTACCATTACTGGGCGAGCAATTTACGAAGGCACCTTAGACTTTGCGGCAGCACAAAAACTTGCCGATGAGCTAAGTTAATGGAGCTGTTTTAATGGGCTTGGCAAAACGTATTATTCCGTGTTTGGATGTCACCAATGGTCGCGTGGTGAAGGGCGTTAATTTTCTAGCGTTACGTGATGCTGGTGACCCAGTAGAAATTGCCAAACGTTATGATGATCAGGGTGCCGATGAGCTGACTTTTTTAGATATCACCGCAAGTTCAGATAATCGAGGTTTAATTTTACATATTATTGAAGAAGTCGCGAGCCAAGTATTTATTCCGCTCACAGTAGGTGGTGGCGTGCGCGAGGTTGAGGATGTGCGGCGCCTGCTCAATGCAGGTGCTGATAAAGTGAGCATTAACACAACGGCAGTGCTAAACCCGAAGATGGTGCAAGCTGCTGCGGCAAAATTTGGCTCGCAGTGTATAGTGGTTGCGATAGATGCCAAGAAAGTAGAAAACCAACCCTTCGAGTGGGAAGTTTTTACGCATGGTGGCCGTAAAGCAACGGGTTTAGATGCGGTAAAGTGGGCAGAATACATGGTGAGCCTTGGCGCAGGCGAACTGCTTGTGACAAGTATGGATAGGGATGGCACTAAAATTGGCTTTAATAACCCGCTCAACAAAGCGATTAGTGATGCCGTTGAAGTGCCGATTATTGCCTCTGGTGGCGTTGGCAACTTACAACATTTGGTGGATGGCGTGAAGCAAGGTGGTGCAGATGCCGTACTAGCCGCGAGTATTTTTCACTATGGTGAATATACAATTAAACAAGCCAAAGAATATATGGCGCAACACGGCATAGAGGTGCGATTGTGAGTTGGCTGAATGAAGTTAAATGGGATGCCAATGGATTGGTGCCTGTAATTGCACAAGAGCATGACACTGGATGTGTTTTAATGTTCGCTTGGATGAACCGCGAAGCCTTGCAGTTAAGCAGTGAGACTAAGCAAGCGGTTTATTGGTCACGCTCACGTAATAAATTATGGCGCAAAGGTGAAGAGTCTGGTCACGTGCAAAAAATACATGAAATTCGCCTAGATTGTGATAAAGATGTGATTTTGCTGAAGGTAGAACAAGTGGGTGGCATTGCGTGTCACACTGGACGGCATCATTGTTTTTTTAAGAAGCTAGATAATGGCAAATGGTTAGTTGATCAGCCAGTGATTAAAGACCCCAAAGATATTTATCAGGGGGCAATTTACAAATATGAATAATGATGTATTAAATAGATTGTCAGAGTTGTTGGAGCAGCGAAAATCCGCGGATCCTGCGTCATCTTATGTGGCAAAATTATATGCCAAAGGCATGGATAGCATTCTTAAAAAAATAGGTGAAGAAGCGACTGAAATCGTGATAGCGGCAAAAGGTGGCAATAAAGAGGAAATCATTTATGAAACTGCTGATTTGTGGTTTCATACCTTGATCATGTTGGCAAAAGCAGACTTGAAGCCACAAGATGTGTTAGATGAATTAGCAAGACGCGAAGGTCTTTCTGGAATTGATGAGAAGGCTGCTCGTTCCAAATAGCGATTAGCCATTAACTTAGGCTGAAATTAACCAAGTAGTGAGAATTGAAAAATGAGCGCAGATTGTATTTTCTGTAAAATAGCGAGTGGTGATATACCCTCAAAAAAAATCTATGAAGATGAGGATGTAATTGTTTTCAATGATATTCACCCAATCGCTCCAGTACATTTTTTGATCGTACCTAAATTACATATTGAAAGCTTGCTAAGTTGTGAAGGACAACATCAAACCTTGTTAGGTAGGATGTTATTGCTTGCGCCAAAACTGGCTAAAGAGCAGGGCTTGCCAGGATTCCGCATCATGATAAATACTGGGCATGAGGGTGGACAAGAAGTGTTTCATATTCATTTGCACGTGTTCGGTGGCAGCGTATCGCTACCAAAAACTTAGCCACAATCACTCAGGAGAGCAGCATGGGATCATTCAGCATTTGGCATTGGTTAATCGTTTTGTTGGTGGTAGTGCTGATATTTGGCACCAAAAAACTACGTAATATCGGTAGTGATGTTGGCGGTGCCGTCAAAAACTTCAAGGAAGCGATGGATGAAGGTAAAAGTGGTTCTGATGCCGTTCAATTTCATCAAGAAGCGTCACTTCAGCACACTGCAGCAACAGATTTAATTGAAGCAGAGGTTGTGGAAGTGCCAGCATCAAGGACTGCGGCAAAAAAGAAAGCAACTACAACCGCTAAAAAAACTACCGCAACAAAAACTGCGGCGTCAAAACCTAAAGCTGCTGCAGCCCAAAAAACTACCACGGTCAAGCCTAAAGTAGCAGTGACTAAAAAAGTTAGCGCTGAGTAGATCTTAAATCTTTGTCATTAATTAGCATTAACTAGCGTGTTTGATATTGCATTCTCCGAACTGGTTATTGTCGCAATTGTTGCGCTGATTGTGATCGGGCCTGAAAAACTGCCTAAAGTGGCACGCACGTTAGGTGCGCTCACGGGGCGCATACAGCGTTATATGACGCAAATTAAAGAAGAAGTGAATCGTGAATCGCGCTTTGCTGAATTGCAACAACTGCAACAGGAAATTCAAGAGGCGGCCAGCAGTGCGCAATCTAGTTTACAAAATCAGGTCAACAACCTAGCTGATGTTGCTGAAGTTGGCAGTCAAACTGTTACTCAAGGTCAAGATGCATCCATGACGGCTGTTGAATCAGTGTCGGATCAAGAACAAAGTAAACCACAAAATTAAGGCAAAATATAGTTGTGACGCCGACAGAAAATTTCATTTCACATTTAATCGAGTTGCGGGGTCGTTTATTACGCATCGTTATTGGTTTTCTGCTGGTCTTTATTGCGTTTTTTCCTTTTGCAAATAAAATCTATGCATTACTTGCTTCGCCTTTATTAAGCAAGCTACCAGCGGGTGGGCAAATGATTGCTACCGCTGTGACTACGCCATTTTTTGTTCCTATGAAAGTAGCGATGATGGCGGCTTTTATTGTTTCTTTACCGCATACGCTATATCAAGTTTGGACTTTTGTGGCACCGGGTCTGTACGCGCATGAAAAGAAATTGATGATTCCCTTGATTGTCGCGAGCAGTTTGTTATTTTTGGCCGGTATGGCATTCGCTTACTTTCTGGTGTTTCCGGTGGTTTTTGGATTTATTGTGGGTACTGCGCCACAAGGTGTGGCAGTCATGACAGATATTGGCAATTATTTAGATTTTGTCATGACATTATTTTTTGCATTTGGTTTGGCGTTTGAAGTGCCTATTGCCGTGGTGATGGCGGTGCATTTTGGTTGGGTAACTATCGCTCAGCTTAAAGAGGTGCGCGGTTATGTTGTTGTAGGTGCGTTCGTCATCGGCGCAATATTTACGCCGCCTGATATTATTTCTCAGTTTATGTTGGCCGTGCCTATGTGGTTGTTATATGAGTTAGGCATCGTTGTGGCAAAACTCACTGGTCAGAAATCGGCGCCTAAAATACTGCCACCGGTTTAACTATCATCTGATTTTTCCACTAGAAAGCACCTATTAAATCCGTTCGTGGTGAGCTTGTAGAACCAGAAATGTTGAAAATAGCTGGCAATCCTAAAAAAGAAGCTGTCCACAGAACACAACTTTTGGACAAATGCTAATTTAAATAGAGGTGCCCTTTAGTCGCTAGCAACAGTCGGTTTGGGGCGCTTACCAATCAAGATTGAAACGCTAATAGTTTGTCCCGCGCGCGCAATCTGTATGGTGGCTTTTTGGTTTGGTTTTAATGCTGCAATTAAATTTAACATGCTACCACTGTCAATTACGGGCTTTCCTTCTATGGCTAATAGAATATCGCCGGCACGCAAACCCGCCTTTTCGGCAGGGCTACCATGTAAAACACCTGCAATGAGCGCGCCTTGGGCTTTACTTAATCTGAAGGAGTCGGCTAATTCTGGCGTAATATCTTGCGCTTCAATGCCTATCCAGCCGCGCGTGACGTTCCCTTGCGCTACTATCTGCTCCATCACTTGACGTGCCAATGTGGCGGGAATGGCAAAACCTATGCCCATAGAGCCACCGCTACGCGAGTAGATAGCACTATTGATGCCGACTAAGTTCCCGTCAGCATCAATGAGTGCACCACCAGAGTTGCCAGGGTTAATAGAGGCATCAGTTTGAATAAAGTTTTCGTAAATATTGATCCCTAAGTGACTGCGTCCAAGTGCACTTACAATGCCTTGTGTCACGGTTTGACCTACGCCAAAAGGGTTGCCGATGGCTAACACCACATCACCTACATTGAGTTTGTCTGAGCTGGCAAAGGTAATGGCTGGTAGGTGATCTGCATCTACTTTAATCAGTGCTAAATCTGTATCAGGGTCGGTGCCTACTACCTTAGCTGACATCTTGCGACCATCAGATAGCGCAATTTCAATTTCATCAGCAGTTGCAATGACGTGGTTGTTGGTTAGAATTAAACCTTGCTCACTCACGATGACGCCAGATCCCAGACTGTTTTCCGGCTGGGATGGTGGCTCCATGTCGTCCAACTGATCACCAAAAAACTGACGAAATGCGGGGTCGTCTAAGTACTTTTGATGTGGGTTCAGCCCCGCTTTTTTGCTAGTGAAAATATTGACAACAGCAGGCATCGCCTTTTTAGCAGCATAACTGTAAGTGCCTATAGCCGTCGCTGAGGCCTTTGGTTCGATCTGTTTTACAACAACCGAGGGTTCCTTTTGAGTCAAAAGGTCAGGGTAAAAAATACGCAAAACAAAAAGTATTGCCATGCAAACGGTGGCAGTTTGTGCAAAAATAAGCCATATTTTCTTATGTAACTGATTATTCATGTTGTATTTCAGTGTGGTATTTATAAGGTGTCTAATGGACTGCTTCGATATTGGGTTGCAGAATCAAAAAAACAATAGGTATGAAATTATTAAGGATACAAGCTTATGGTGAAAATCAATGAGTTAACACATTATACCCAACAACTGATGCAAGTTGAGCGTTTCAAAGATTACTGCCCAAATGGCTTGCAGGTTGAAGGTCGAGCGGAAATACGCAAAATCGTTACGGGCGTCACTGCAAGCATGGCGCTATTAGAAGCTGCGCATTTAGCTAATGCTGATTTAATTTTAGTGCATCATGGATATTTTTGGCAAAATGAGGATGCCAGAATTTTAGGCATCAAACGCAATCGCATTGCCTATCTTTTAAAACATGATTTGAATTTAATGGCATATCACCTACCTTTAGATGCGCATCCTGAGCTCGGTAACAATGTGCAGCTAGGTAGAGTGCTAGGTATTTTACCCATCAGTTACATCGGCGAATCTAATCTGGTGGCTTATGGCGAGTTGGATCAAGCGTTAACACTCAGCGAATTTGCAAAGCTTATAGAAAAATGGCTGCAACGCACTCCGTTGGTGATTGGTAATCCACAGCAGAAGATTCAAAAAGTGGCTTGGTGTACGGGTGCTGCGCAGAGTTATATGGACTCAGCAATGCAATTGGGCGCTGACGTGTTTATCAGCGGCGAGATTTCTGAGCAAACAACGCATCAAGCGCTTGAAACTGGTGTGTCTTATATTTCGGCGGGGCATCATGCCACTGAGCGTTATGGCATTCAAGCATTGGGTGAGCATTTGGCTGATAAATTTAATTTAATGCATGAGTTTGTTGATATTAAAAATCCAGTTTAGTTGTTTTATTTCAGTCACTTATTAAATAAAGCTTTAATTATCGGTTTAAAAAATGTATAATTCCGCGCTGTAAAGATAGGCGGAATTTATTGATGCATGCGGTTGTTACCGTGACCGTATGATGATCTTATAGCGTTGCAAAGCAAATGATGATATTAGCCTCAAGAAGGCGAAATATTATTTTCAACTAATCCTTTTCGTGCATGAGGAAAACATGTCAGACAAGCAAAATGGCCAGCATCAAGCTGACTCGCAAACTGGTGCTAGCTACCAACCAAATCAATCCCCGCAGGTGAATTTAGAAAAGCGAAATTTTCTAATTGCAACCTCAGCTGTTGGTGCGATTGGATGTGCGGCTGTCGCGGTGCCCTTTGTTAAAAGCATGACGCCAAGCGAGCGTGCGAAAGCAGCAGGTGCACCAATCGAAGTGGATATTAGCAAGCTTGCGCCAGGGGGTAAGTTAACGGCTGAATGGCGTGGTCAGCCGGTGTGGATTATTCACCGCACTGAAGAAATGTTAGCTAAATTGTCTGCGCATGATGAACAGTTGTCTGACCCGAATTTAGAAGTGCCTCAGCAGCCTGAATATTGTAAAAATAAAGATCGTGCCATTAAGGCGAAATATGCGGTGATGTTAGGGACATGCACGCACCTTGGGTGCGCGCCGAATGAAAGCTTTGTTGAGACGGCTGATTGGGATGGTGGTTTTGTTTGCCCATGTCACGGCTCAAAATTTGATTTATCTGGGCGCGTGTACAAAGGCTCGCCAGCGCCGACGAACTTGGTTATTCCACCACATAAATACTTGACTGAAACAACGTTGCTTATTGGTGAAGATGGGGAGGTTGCATAATGAATTACTTCACTAAGCTAATTGGTTGGGTGGATGAGCGGTTCCCACTAACGAGTAATGTTAAAGCGCATCTTACCGAGTATTACGCGCCAAAAAATTTCAATTTCTGGTACTTTTTTGGCTCATTGGCGCTATTGGTGCTGGTGTTGCAAATAATTACGGGTATATTTTTAACGATGCACTATAAGCCAGATGCTGCGCTGGCGTTTGCTTCGGTGGAGTACATCATGCGCGATGTGCCGTGGGGTTGGCTCATTCGCTATATGCATTCCACGGGCGCATCATTGTTTTTTGTCGTCGTTTATCTGCACATGTTTCGTGGTTTGCTATATGGCTCATATCGAAATCCGCGCGAGCTCATTTGGTTATTCGGCGTGGGTATTTTCTTGGCGTTAATGGGCGAGGCGTTTTTTGGTTACCTATTACCTTGGGGTCAAATGTCATATTGGGGTGCGCAAGTGATTACCAGCTTGTTTGGTACCGTGCCATTTATCGGGCCAGATATTGCTGAATGGTTACGTGGGGATTATTTAACCTCAGACGCCACCCTGAATCGCTTTTTTGCATTCCATGTTATTGCGCTACCGTTAGTGATTTTAGGCTTGGTAGCGGCACATATTCTTGCATTGCATGAGGTGGGTTCAAATAACCCGGATGGCGTTGAAATTAAAAAGCTTAAAGACAAAAAAACAGGTATTCCATTAGACGGCATCCCCTTCCACCCTTATTATTCTGTAAAAGATTTGGTGGGCGTGGTGGTGTTTTTAATGGTGTTTGCGGTGATTATTTTCTTCGCGCCAGATATGGGCGGCTATTTCTTAGAGGCAAACAATTTTGTGCCAGCTGACCCGCTGGTAACGCCTGCACATATTGCGCCTACTTGGTATTTCACCCCTTATTATTCTATTCTGCGCGCTGTGCCGCCAATTGGTATTTCACAATTTCCAGGCGTGGCAGCAATGGGCTTATCTGTAGTGGTGTTTGCACTGTTGCCATGGCTGGATAGAAGTCCGGTAAAGTCAATTCGCTATAAAGGTAATTTATATAAGGCTTGGTTGGCAGCGTTTGTGATTAGCTTTTTAATCTTGGGTTATCTAGGCACAATTCCAGCTGACACATACGGTCAATTTGGTGCTTGGCTTGGTAAAGCCGACATTGCAACTGTGGTAGCGCGCATTTGTTCGGTTGTTTATTTTGCGTTTTTCTTTTTAATGCCTTGGTATTCAAAAAAAGACAAAACTAAACCAGTGCCAGAAAGAGTGACAGGATAATTGCCATGAAAACTATCAATCACCTAAAAAAAGCTTTATTGATACTATCGTTCTTGCCATCATTAGCGTTTGCTACTGAAGGTATTCAACTAGACAAAGCGCCAATTGATGTGTCAGATCATGGGTCATTGCAACGAGGCGCACGGACTTTTGTAAATTACTGCTTAAATTGCCATAGTGCGAATTACATGCGCTATAACCGCTTATTGGAAATCGGTCTGACAGAAAAGCAAATTAAAGATAATTTGCTTTTGGCAGGCGAAAAGGTAGGCGAAACCATGAAAGTGGCTATCACTAAAAAAGATGCTATTAAATGGCTGGGTGCAGCACCGCCTGATTTGTCAGTAGAAGTACGTGCTCGTGGTGCTGATTGGGTTTATACCTACATGCGCGGTTTTTACCGTGATAGCACACGTCCCACAGGTTGGAATAATACGGTATTTGATAAAGTAGGCATGCCGCACGTGTTATATGAGTTGCAGGGTGAGCAGACGCTTAATCATGAAACGCATGAACTCAAGCTTACTAAGCCTGGCCGCTTATCAATAGAAGAGTACGACACTTTAATTGGTGACTTAACTAATTTCATGGCTTATATGGCTGAACCCGTTAAACAACAGCGTAATCAATTGGGCTGGTTTGTATTGTTGTTTTTAGGTGTGCTATTGGTGCTCACATACAAACTTAAAAAAGCCTACTGGAAGGATATACACTAAATGATGACCTTATACTCGGGGACTACTGATCCCTATAGCCACCGTTGCCGCATTGTGCTGTTTGAAAAAGGCATGGATTTTCAAGTCATTGACGTTGATCTTGCCAACAAGCCAGAAGATTTGGCGGTAATCAACCCGTACAATCAAGTGCCGGTACTGGTAGAGCGCGACTTAGTCTTGTCAGAAGCGAACATTATCAATGAATACATAGATGAGCGCTTCCCGCATCCGCAGTTGATGCCGCCAGATCCTGTGATGCGCGCACGTGCTAGATTGTTTTTATATAGTTTTGAAAAAGATTTGTTTAGTCATATTGCTGATATTGAGTCAGGTAATGCAGAGAAAGCAGATAAGGCGCGTGCTGCCATTCGTGATAATTTAACGCAATTGGTGCCTATTTTTTCAAAACAGAATTATTTGTTGGGTGATGAATACTCAATGCTAGATGTTGCAGTTACGCCGTTACTTTGGCGCTTAGGACATTACGGCATTGATTTACCTAACCAGGCAGCGCCAATTTTGAAATATGCAGAGCGTTTGTTTTCTAGGCCGTTATATGCGGATGCAATGACGCCATCAGAAAAAGCAATGCGTAAGTAAATTAAAAATAACATCGCAATATATTTAAGTGGGTGGGTACTGCAAGTTAACCGCTTGATCCTAAAATTGTTGTGATGTTTATAGTGACCAAATGTTTGAGTGCAAATAATGACTGAAATAATTTCTACAAAACCCTATATGCTACGCGCCATTCATGAGTGGTGCGTAGATAATAATCTTACGCCACATTTGATTGTGGTTGTGAATAGCCAAACGCGGGTGCCGATGGCTTATGTTAAAGAAGGTGAAATTGTTTTAAATGTCAATTATGGGGCTACTAGAGATTTGCACATTGACAATGAGTCTGTCGTATTTTCCGCGCGCTTTGGTGGAGTTTCACAAAATATATACGTACCAATGAGTGCTGTGAAAGGAATTTTCGCGCGCGAGAATGGTCGGGGTGTTTTTTTTGAGGTTGATACCAATCAAAACAATGTAAGTGCGGCAGAAAATTCACCGTCTAAGGTTGAAAATGTGCCATCTGCAGCGGGAAAAAAGCAAAATATTAAAAAACCTACCTTAACAATCGTAAAATAGCTTAACTTTTTCTGAAAGTTCAGTATAATACGCAACTCACAAAACGCCGGATTAGCTCAGTTGGTAGAGCAGCGCACTTGTAATGCGAAGGTCGTCAGTTCGATTCCGACATCCGGCACCAAATTCTTAAAGTTTTTACCCCTTTTATATATTTGACATCAAGTCGAATATTCAGCATAATCGCGGGTTCGGTTTGGAGGGGTGGCCGAGTGGTTAAAGGCGACGGACTGTAAATCCGTTCTCTCAGAGTACGAAGGTTCGAATCCTTCCCCCTCCACCAATATGTAATATATGATTTAAGTAACGAAGTGGTAATTGAGTTGGTGACGTAAGCTTCGGTTTGTGTCGATGCGCGGGTGTAGCTCAGCTGGTAGAGCACTTGCCTTCCAAGCAAGATGTCGCGAGTTCGAACCTCGTCGCCCGCTCCATGTGGCTGAGTTAGGCATTTAAATGCCCATGTGGCTCAGTGGTAGAGCACTCCCTTGGTAAGGGAGAGGTCGCGGGTCCGATTCCCGCCATGGGCACCATGAAGTTTTGGGCTGTGATTTTGAAGTGGTATCGGTTTTGTAGTAAGTGGCACCAATTTCAATTAAGAAATTTGAACAAGTTTTATTAATTCTAATAAAGCTTATGGTTAATAAAATATTGTAAAGGACTAAAGTAATGGCAAAAGGTAAATTTGAACGTACCAAACCGCACGTCAACGTAGGCACAATTGG